>JAHIPS010000083.1 GCA_018902915.1 Candidatus Omnitrophota bacterium
GCAGGATCTAAAGACTTATTTTGAAAAAATAGCGCCTAAATCCGGGAAATACGAACATAATGCGAGATGGCACGACGGGAATGGCTATGCTCATGTAAGGGCTTCTTTTCTCGGACCTAGCCTTTCAGTGCCATTTAACAATGCGGAATTACAGCTTGGCACATGGCAACAGATTATATTTATAGATTTTGACAACCGGCCAAGATCAAGAGAGCTGCTCGTCCAGATCTTAGGAGACTGATATGAAACCAGTACTGCAGGTGGCATTGGATTTTGTAGATATGAGTCGCGCGATAAAATGCGCTGAGGAAGCGGTAAAGGGCGGCGCGGACTGGATAGAAGCAGGCACGCCTCTCATAAAAAGCGAAGGCCTGGATGCTGTCAGGGAGCTGCGCAAAAGATTCCCTAAAAAAACAATCGTGGCTGACATGAAGATAATGGACGCTGGCCGCACAGAAGTAGAGATCGCGGCAAAGGCAGGCGCGGACGTCGTGTGCGTTCTCGGCGCTGCCAGCGACTCGACGATAAAGGAATGCGTCGAAGCGGCGCATAATTACGGGGCAAAGATCCAGGCAGACCTGATTGCAGTAAAAAATATAAAGAAGCGGGCTAGTCAGATAGAAAAGCTCGGGGTCGATTATATAGGTATCCATTGCGCGATCGACGAGCAGATGCAGGCAAAAGACGCGTTCGGCCAGTTAAAAGAGGTTTCAAAAAATATAAAAATACCCATAGCAGTCGCGGGCGGCATAAATTCTGAAACAGCACCTGATGCTGTAAGATCAGGCGCTAGCATTGTCATAGTGGGCGGCGCGATCAATAAAGCAAAAGACGCGCAAAAGGCAACATCTGATATAAAACGCTCCATGGTCACGCTAAAGAAAGTAAAGACCGATCTATTCAAGCGCGGCTCTGAAAAAGATATTGAAAAAATTTTAAAAAAGGTCTCCACCGCGAATATCTCTGACGCCATGCATAGAAGCGGGGAGTTAAAAGGTCTGCAGCCGATTACGCCAGGCGTAAAAATTGTCGGCAGGGCATTAACAGTAAGGACATACCCTGGCGACTGGGCAAAGACTGTGCAGGCTGTAGACGCGGCTGAGCCAGGGCAGGTAATAGTTATTGACGCAGGAGGCGTAGGGCCTGCGGTCTGGGGTGAACTCGCGACGCACGGCGCAGTGCAGAAAAAAATAGCAGGCGTTGTAATTGACGGCGCGATAAGGGACGTGGTTGAAATAAAAAAACTTGGTTTTCCCGCATTCGCTAAGCTCGTTACCCCGACAGCTGGCGAGCCAAAAGGTTTTGGCGAGATAGGCGTACCTGTAACCGTGGGCGGCACAAAGGTATTTTCAGGCGATTATATAGTGGCTGACGACGACGGCGTAATCTGTATCCCTGCCCAGAAGGCGGCAGAGGTCGCGAACAGGGCAATGAGCGTAATGGAGATGGAAAACCGCCTCAGGGGAGAAATAGACAAAGGCAGCACGCTGGCAAAGGTAGTGGATCTACTAAAATGGGAAAAGCAATAACACGACGGAAAATATTCATAGCAGCGACAAGGCAGAATGATGGGAAGACCACCATATCATTAGGGCTCATCAACGCGTTTAAAAAAAGGTTTAAGAATGTCGGTTTTATAAAACCTGTCGGCCAGAGGTACGTCATTGAGGATGGTTACAAGGTAGACGAGGATTCAGTGCTCATTGAAAAGGTCTGCGGGATAAGCTCTTGCCTGAAAGACATGAGCCCCATAGCGATTGAAAAGGGATTTACGGAAAAATATATAAAAATAGGCGGCCATGACAAATTAGTCAGCGATATCACTGATTCCTTCGAGCGCATATGCAAGCGAAAAAAGCTCGTGGTGATCGAGGGCACAGGTCATGCAGGGGTTGGCTCTGTATTTGACCTCTCGAACGCAAGGGTGGCAAATCTTTTAGGCGCGAAGGTAATACTGGTTACTGCCGGAGGAATAGGCAAACCCATAGACGAGATAGAGCTGAACATGGCATTGTTCGAGAAAGAAGGCGTTGACGTGATCGGCGTTATTGTAAACAAGGTCCTGCCGTCAAAATACAAAAAAATAAAAAGAGTGGTAAAGATGGCGCTCAAGAAGAAAGGTATCGAACTTTTTGGGCTTATACCATATACCCCGCAACTTTCGATGCCTACAATACAGCATGTTCTCGAAGAGGCGGATATCAAATTAATCTCAAAAAACAAGGCGGGCGCCAGGAATAAGATACGAAAGATACTTGTGGGCGCAATGGAACCGCAAGAAGCCCTGAGCTATATTGAAGACGGATCCCTGCTCATAACGCCTGGCGACAGGGAAGATATATTCATGGCGCTATTAAACAAAAAATCTAAAAAAAAGGTCTCGATAGCAGGCATTGTCCTGACAGGCGGCATAGTGCCTAACAAAAAGATAATGTCTCTTATGAAAAAGGCAAGGATCCCTGTGCTTTTAAGCAAAAAACACACATATGCAGCAGCTGCCGAGATACACGATATTGCAATAAAGATAAGGCCGGATGATAAGGAAAAAACCAAGATAGCCACGAAATTAGTGGAGAAATACGTGGACGTGAACAGGATACTGGCAAAGATTAGGTGAGGACATAACTTAAGTCAATCAAAGATTGACTTAAGTTATAAGTCCGAACTAACCCCGTTCCAAATTCTAATCGATAATCGATTAATTATTTGGAATTGATTGCGTGCAATTCTGATAGATTGTTTGATAATATTTAAGAATTTGGAACGGGGTCAAATTCGCACCTTTACGGTAGCGAAACAAAGAAGATTGTCCAGCACTAATTTAAATGTCTAATAGTGCTGGACAAGTGCTCATTTGAGGAGGTCATATGTTTGGTATCGGCATGCCGGAATTAATCTTAATACTGGTAATCTGCCTGCTTATTTTTGGAGCGGCTAAGCTCCCGGAAATAGCCAGGAACCTAGGAAAAGGCATCAAGGCGTTTAAAAAAGAGATCAAGGACGACAAAAAGCCCTAAGTTGACAAAACTGACAATGTCAAAATTGTCAACTTGAGCTTGACAAGGGGCGGAATTTTACATAAAATACAACTCGATATTAGAAAAGAGGTGAATCCAGATGTCAAGAATAGAGATCGCACCAGGCGAACCATTGGAAAAAGCGCTCAGGCGTTTTAAAAAGAAGATAGAGCGGGAGGGCGTATTAAAGCAACTAAAGACCCGCAAGCACTATGAAAAGCCGAGTGAGAAGAAGAGAAGAAAACTAAGAAGCTCCAAGAGTTCAAAAAACAGGTTCTAGAAAGATAAAGGATCATGTGTCCAAGATAACAAAAACCATCCTAATTTCTGTCTTGGCATTTTTTATTTCAGGCTCTACGGCGGCGCATGCCCAGGACATAAAGACATTTGACAATGGCTTCAGGGTCATTGTAAAGGAAGACCACAGGAACCCTCTTGTGGTCTTTTCTGCTTTAATAGAAGTCGGCTCTGCTTACGAGGGTAAATACGCGGGAAGCGGAATAAGCCACCTGATAGAGCACATGCTCTTCAAGGGCACGAAGAAATACGGGCCGGGAGACATAGAGAATATATTACATACATATGGGGGCAGGATAAACGCCTTTACTTCCTATGATTACACCGGCTTCAGGATAGTCATCCTGAAAGAGCATAAAGACATAGCGCTGGATATACTAAAAGAAATCCTGACCTCGCCCTCGTTTAACGCAAAAGAATTAGAAAAGGAGATGCAGGTAATAGAAAGGGAGATGGATCTAAACAAAGACGATCCTTCCCGCAGGCTTTCCAGAATAACATTTTCATCTGCTTACTCGCGCCACCCGTACAGGTTACCCGTAATAGGCTACAAGGATAACTTTAAAAGATTAAAAAGGGATGACCTTCTGGAATTCTTTAGATCAAAATACACGCCCGAGAAGATTATAATAGCGATAGTCGGCGACATAGACAAGGAAGATGTATTTGATTCAGTGGAAAGGCTTTTTGGTGAAATGCCAAGGGGCAACAACATCATCCCTGCCTTACCCGCAGAACCAGACCAAATCGCGCAAAAGATCATCGAGGAAAAACTGGATATAGACGGCGCGTATCTCAATATCGCGTTTCGCTCAACAGGGCTCCTGGATAAAGACCTGTACGCCTTTGACCTTTTATCCTTTATACTCGGAGACGGTGAAGACTCGATATTAAACAAGGAGTTACGCATAGAAAAAGAACTGGTCCTGTCTATCAGCGCCTATAACTACACGCCCAGATATCCCGGCCTTTTTGTCATATCGAGCGTTTTAAAAGAAGAGAATGTGAAAAGTGCCGTGGACGGGATAATCCAGGAACTCGAGAATGTTAAGGAAAAAGGCGTTACGGGCGAGGATCTCCAAAAGGCAAAAAATAATTTCGTTGCCTGGTATATATATCAAAAGGAGACCATAGAATCGCAGGCCAGTGACCTGGCAACAGCAGAACTATTGACAGGCGACCTTGATTTCTCTGACAAGTACATTGAAAAAATAAAGGGCGTGTCTTTAAAGGAAATACAGGGTGTCGCGAAAAAATATCTGGATAGAGATGCCATGACCGTAGCCGTGGTAAGCAAATCGGGAGATCTTTTAAAATCCAATAAAGAAACAGCGGCTCAGGAGTTAAAAAGGGGGATAAAAAAAATAACGCTCCCGAACAAACTAACGATACTTATTTCTAGAGATGCGTCTATCCCGATAGTCTCTATTTCTTTGTTATTTAAAGGCGGGGTAAGGGCTGAGACAAAAGAAAATAATGGCATTGCAAAACTGACAAGCCTCATGCTCATGGATTCTACAGACACGATGAGGAGGGAAGAAATCGCCAGGTTCTACGAGTCAAAAGGCATGTCAGTGAGCGCGTATTCCGGAAACAACAGCATGGGTATCCTGGCAAAATGCCTGGTCGAGCATACTGAGGACGCGCTGGGGCTTGTATCGCGATTATGCATGAAGTCGATATTCCCGGAAAATGAACTGGAGAGGGAAAGGCGCGAACTCATATCCGCAATAGAGATGCAGGACAACAGCGTCTTTAACCATGGCCACAGGCTTTTAAAAGAAACTATCTTCAAGACGCACCCCTACAGGTTTCAGGGCATAGGGACGGTTGAAAGCGTTAAGAAACTGACCAGGCAGGATGTAATGAGTTTTTATGAAAATATCCTTTCCGCGGATAACGCGGTCCTGGGCATAGCAGGTGATTTAGACATAGCGGAGACAGAAAACCTTGTTAAAAAATATTTCTCTGACCTGCCATTAAAGAAACTGGAACTGCCGGTCCCTGAAAAAGAGCCCCCTATAAATAAACTCAGGGATCTCTCGATAGAAAGGGACAAAGAGCAATCCCTGGTCATGATAGGTTTCCAGGGAATTGATATATATGACAGGGATAGATATGCGCTCGAGGTCATGGCGAACATGCTCTCAAGCGAGTCAGGTATAATATTTAAAAGCATAAGGGAGAAAAGCGGACTTTCATACGCTGCTGGCGCGTTCCACGTCCCGGGCATTGATCCCGGATATATCGCGACATACACTTTGACATCCAGAGAAAACATTGAAAAGGTCAAGACCATTATATTTAAAGAATTGAGGTCGTTTATAAAAAAGGGCTCATCTTCCGAAGAGCTACAGAAGGCAAAGAATCATCTAAAGGCAATGCGGCAGATGGAGCTCCAGACGAGCTCGGGTTTTATGTTCATGAGCGGCCTGGATGAATTATACGGCCTCGGCTATGAAAACTATAAAGATTACGAAAAAAATATAGATAGCGTTACCGGGGAAGACATAAAAAGAGTGGCCGCCAAATTCCTGACTCTAGACAGGTGCGCCATCGTGATATTGGAGGGCAAGTGATAAGAAAACCTGTGGTGGCTGGACAATTTTATCCGCAGACTGAGACAGGCATGATCAAGATGCTCTCCAAGATGGTGGAGGTCGTGCCGGAAAAACAAGACGTAAAAGGCGTGATCATGCCTCATGCCGGGTATGTTTACTCAGGCTATGTAGCAGGCGCGACCATATCAAAGGTAGACGTTAAAAAGACAGCCATTATCCTGGGCACGAACCACACTGGCGCTGGCAAACCATTCAGCATAATGACAAAAGGGAGCTGGGAGACCCCGCTCGGCGAGGTAAAGATAGACACTGAAATCTCGGAATCGATATTAAAGGAAAGTTCTCTGCTGGAAGAAGACTCACTCTCGCATTTACGCGAACATTCAATAGAGGTAGAAGTACCTTTCTTACAGTATCTAAGAAAAGACGTGAAGATAGTGCCTATTGTTATTTCGAGCGGCAATATAAAAAACTACCAACAGCTCGGCAAAGAAATAGCAGACGGTTTTAAAAAAATAGGTCGCGCCGCTCTTTTTATCGCGAGCACTGATTTCACGCATTACGAATCAAAGGACAGCGCGGAAGAAAAGGACAGGCTCGCGATAAACGCGATACTGGCGCTCGACGAAGAAAGACTGCTTCAGGTTGTAAGAGAGCTCAGCATATCAATGTGCGGTGTCGCGCCCACGTGCACGCTCATAAGCGTGTGCAAAAATCTTGGCGCGCAAAAGGCAGGGCTTGTAAAATACCAGACAAGCGGCGATGTATCAGGCGACTACACATCTGTAGTGGGATACGCGGGAATGGTGATATGGTAAATAAAAATAGACTCTTATTCGGATTAAGATTTTTGATAAGCTTTGGATTGCTCTCCGCTCTATTATGGATGATGCGAAACGACATAGGCAACATCGTTGATATACTAAGGTACTCTGACAAGAAGTTTTTCATTTTGGCGCTATGCGTCAGCATGCCCATGACACTTCTTTTAGCCTTTCGGTTAAAACTCCTGATGCTGGGCCAAAAGATACGCTTGTCGATGAAGGATTTCATCTCTCTTACATACATAGGATACTTTTTCAACAACTTCTTGCCAACCGCGGTAGGGGGAGATCTGGCAAAGGCCTATTACGCGTCTAAAAGGACGGGAAATAAATTTGGTTCATATGCCGCGGTGTTGACTGACAGGCTATGCGGCGTAATCGCGATCCTGTTCATCGCATTGATAGGTATTATATTTATGGGGGGCAAACTAAAAGAGGATAAAATAGCATGGGCTGTTGCCGGCATGTCTTTTATTTTGATACTACTGGTGACTGTCTTACTGAGCAAAAAAGACCTGGTGGGTAAGATAGTGGTGGCGAGACCGGGAATACTGGGAAATATTTTAGCAAAGATATCCAAACTGCATACCGCAATAAATCTTTACAGGCATTCTCCCCGGATCCTGACAATGGCCGTGTTAATATCCCTTGTCAGCCAAAGCGGGGCAATACTAAGTGTTTACTTTTTTATATTATTTTTAGGAGGGGACATGCACCTGGTCAAGCTGTTCCTGATAATACCCCTGGTATGGGCCATAAGCATGCTGCCTTCGCTTAATGGATTGGGCGTGAGGGAAGGCGCCTTTGTCTATTTTCTAAAGGCGGACCTGGGCACGGACACAGCATTCACTATTTCGCTTCTATGGCTCAGCGTGATTATCCTATACAGCATAATAGGCGGCGTGATCAATCTGTTTTATCACGTGAATATAAAAAATACAGGAGAGGTGGATGATGATAGATAAAGAACTCTTGGAAATACTGGCATGTCCTGTGTGCAAATCAGGCGTTGAGTTAAAAGAGGGCAAGATCTGCTGCATGAATTGCAAGAAAAAATATCCTATTAAAGACGGCATCCCCGTGATGCTGATCGAAGAAGCTGAATCTTAATCGTGCCATACATGTTCAAGGCTTAGCCTTGAACATGCAACTGTTCAAGGCTAAGCCTTGAACATGCAAGGAGGCTATGATGGCGGCAAAGATACTAGTGATACACGGTCCCAATCTAAATCTGCTTGGCAAAAGAGAACCTGATATCTATGGAAATATTACAATTGACGAGATAAATAAAAAACTTAAGGCGCTCGCAAAGAAAAAAAATGTTACTTTGGACGTGTTTCAATCCAACCATGAGGGTGAAATCGTAGATAAGATAGGTAAGGCCAAGAACAAGTACAAGTCTCTGCTTATTAATCCGGCAGCATATACCCATACGAGCGTAGCAATACGCGATGCCATCATGGCCACAGGCATACCTACGATAGAGGTGCACCTCTCAAATATATACTCCCGAGAGGATTTCAGACATACATCTCTAGTCGCATCTGTAGCAAAGGGCCAGATATCAGGTTTTGGAATAGATAGTTATATTTATGGCCTTGAGGCAGCGATTAAACTCGCCAAAACATGAATTACTTCAATAGAACACGTAGGCTGATAGGGGCTCTGAAAGCAAAGAAAGTAGATGCCCTGCTTGTAAGAAAAAAACAAAATATCGCTTACCTCACAGGGACAAAAGGCGAGGACGCGCTGCTTTTTGTCTCAAAAGGCGGGAATTTCCTCGTCACTGACTCGAGATACAGGGAAGAATACGCAAGGTCGCCTAAAAACTACCAGCTCATAATAACTAAAGATAAAAATATATACAGTCTTATCGACGAGGCCTGCAGGAAGACCCACTCGAGGCGTATAGGATTTGAATCAAACAGCATTTCGCATGCGGGCTACACTGCCTTAAAAAAGAAATTGAAAAACAAAAAGCTCGTACCCATAAGCCGTGTCGTGGAAGACCTCCGCATGATTAAAGATAGCGAGGAGGTCAGGCGTATCAAAAAGGCTTGTAAAGACGGCTCTAGCATAATGGATTATGCGATCAAATGCGTGAAGCCAGGCCTTACTGAAAAACAGGTGAAATCCAGGATAGAGGAGCGCGTTATGAAAAAGGGTATGAAGACCGCGGATTTCGATATAATAGTCGCTTCTGGTAGAAATGCGTCCATGCCTCACGCCTCCAGTTCGAATAAAAAGATCAAAGGCGGCGAAATGGTCGTAATAGATTTAGGTATAATGAATTACGGGTATAATTCTGACTTGACAAGGACTGTTTTCTTAGGTAGAATTGACCGCAAGTCTTTGGCTATATACAACACTGTCAGAGAGGCGCAGACGCGGGCGATTGGAAAAATCAGGCCATGTATCCGATCCAGCTATATAGATAATATATCCAGGCAATATATAAAGAGTGAGGGGTTTGGAAAATACTTCATACACAGCCTTGGCCACGGCCTGGGCATGGAAACGCATGAAAGACCAGGCATCTCCGCTAGCAGCAAAACGATCCTCCAGAAGAACATGGTCATAACAATAGAGCCTGGCATTTATATCCCTGGGTGGGGAGGCGTGAGGATAGAGGACGTGGTGCTGGTAACTAAAAACGGCCGCGAGATATTGACAAGATGCAGATATCGCTAAATCAAATAAAAAACGGCCTGAGCATAGAATTAAATAGCGAGATCTACTTTGTCGTGGACTCTAAACATGTGAAACCCGGCAAGGGCGGCGCGTTTATGCGCGTCAAATTAAGAAACATCCGGCTCGGGACCGTAGTGGATAAGACCTTCAGACCCAACGAAAAGTTTGAAGTCGCCTACATAGAAAAGAAAAAAATCCAATTCATGTACCACTCCAAGGATATCTATGAATTCATGGACCAGGAGACATATGAACACGTAAGTCTGCACAAGGATCAGCTCGGCGACGTCGTCAATTATTTGAAAGAAAATTTAGAGGTCGCGGCCCTTACATATAAAAACAAGATCCTGTCTTTGGAACCGCCTATCTTTATTGATATGGGAATAGTTTCTACTGAACCCGGGATAAGAGGGGATACCTCAAGGGCAGGGACAAAACCTGCGAAAACCGAAACAGGCATGACCATCCTGGTGCCGCTTTTCGTAAACGAAGGCGATGTTATACGAGTCGATACCAGGACGAAGGAATACGTGAGTCGCGCCTAAGCGAGGGGTAAGGTTATGAATCTAAAAGAGATCAAGGAACTTATCAATCTGATGAACGAGAACGACCTTAATGAACTCGAGATCGAACGCGAGGGCGGAAAGATAAGGATCAAGAAGTCCGCCTTCGGCCAATTCGAGGCCACTAGCGAAGAAGGACCTGGCCAGAGGATTGTGCAGACAATAAGGCCAGCTGAAAAAAAGGCAGAGGCGGACGGGAAAAACCTCGTGGCAATAAAGGCTCCCATGGTAGGCACATTTTACAGGGCAGCCTCGTCGGACACGAAACCATACGCGGAGATCGGCAAGGTCGTGGACGCGGGTCAGGTGGTCTGCATAATCGAGGCCATGAAGCTCATGAACGAGATAAAATCAGAGGTAAAAGGAAAGGTCGTAGAGGTGCTTGTCGAAAACGCGAACTCTGTTGAATACGGGCAAGCGCTTTTTATGGTAGAGACGGCATAGGCCAAATATATGTTCTCTAAAATACTGATAGCAAATCGCGGAGAAATAGCAGTAAGGATAATACGGGCGTGCAAGGAAATGGACATCAGGACAGTGGCCGTGTATTCAGAAGCTGACGTGGAGTCTTTACACACGCGAATAGCAGACGAGGCAGTGTGCATAGGTTCTGCCGCACCTTCTGAAAGCTACCTTAATATCCCTGCCATAATAAGCGCCGCAGAAATAACCGACGTGGACGCGATACACCCGGGTTACGGCTTTTTAGCGGAAAACGCGCATTTCGCGGAGATATGCGAGTCTTGCGACATTGCCTTTATAGGGCCTTCGCCGCAAAACATGAGGCTTCTCGGCGACAAGATGACAGCCCGCCACACCATGCAAAAAGTAGGCATCCCTGTCATACCCGGCAGCAAGGCAATTGTAAAAACAAAAGAAGACGCGGTAAAGATAGCGAAAAAATTACAATACCCTGTAATAATCAAGGCATCGGCAGGCGGCGGCGGCAGGGGTATGAGGGTATGCCATAATGACGTGCGGCTCATAAGCTCGCTCATAACCGCTCAGCAGGAGGCAGAAGCATCTTTCGGAAATCCAGATGTGTATCTTGAAAAATATATAGAAAGGCCGAGGCATATAGAGGTCCAGATTTTAGCGGATAAGCGCGGCCATATCATACATCTTGGCGAAAGAGACTGCACTATTCAAAGGCGGCATCAAAAACTGGTAGAGGAATCGCCGTCGCCAGCCATTAATTCAAAGCTGCGCAAAAAAGTGGGCGAGATGGCTATCAAGGCAGCCAAGGCCTGCAATTACACAAACGCCGGCACTGTGGAATTTTTGCTTGATAGGTATGAAAACTTTTATTTTCTGGAGGTAAACACGAGGATCCAGGTCGAGCATCCTGTAACAGAAATGGTGACAGGCGTGGACCTGGTGAAGGAGCAGATAAAGCTCGCCGCGGGCATAAAACTTTCCTATAAACAGGATGATATCGAGATAAAAGGCTCTTCCATTGAATGCAGGATAAACGCGGAGGATAGCGAAAATGGATTTCTGCCCTGCCCTGGAAAGATAGAGATGTTTTTGCCTCCAGGCGGCGGAGGAGTAAGGGTTGACTCGCACGCATATCCCGGCTACACAATGCCGCCTTATTATGACTCGATGATAGCCAAGCTAATCGTCCACGGAAACAACAGGCAGGAGGCAATAAGGATAATGAAAAGGGCGCTGGATGAGTTTGTCGTATCTCCGATAAAGACGACCCTACCTTTTCACAGGCACGTAATGAGCGATACGCTTTTCAGGCGCGGCGACTTCGCGACTGACTATGTTGAAAAACTAAATCTATCTACTTGAACCAAAGTCCAAGGCTAAGCCTTGAACAGGCCTGTCCAAGGCTTAGCCTTGGACTTTGGCCGGGATCGGAGGTGGCTGGTATGAGAATTTTTAATATAATAGCCATATTCATATACACGCTGATTTTTTCTATAATCGGGGCTGTCCTAATAGCGCTTTCGCTTCGCGCGGCGTCCTTTGATTCGACATTGCAGATGATAAACTATGCGGCTCATACGAGTAATATAAAAATGTGGCTGGCGCTTACAGGATTTCTGCTGATATTTATAAACATATCCATTGCGCAGCTTTCCATAGGAAAACTGCGCAAGCAAAGGACTATTGCGTTTGAGAATCCGCAGGGAGAAGTGACCCTGGCCCTGTCAGCGATCGAGGACTACATAATAAAACTGGCAAGCAAGATGCCAGAGATAAGAGATATCAAATCAAAGATACAGGTCACTAAAGCCGGGATTGAAATCATAGCGAAGGTCGCTCTTTATTCAGAGGTAAATATCCCTGAAGTCACTGAAAAGATACAGAGCGCGATACACATACGGCTGCAGGAGATGCTGGGCATAGAGGAAAAAGTCACTATAAAGATCAACGTGACAAAGATAGTGCAGAAAGACAAGCGGGCAGAGAAAAAACGACTGAAAGAAGCCCCGAGCGAAGTCGAGGGGCAGGCAAAACAAGGCGGTTTCAAAGGCGAAATCGAGTACGGGAGGTAACGTGGCAAAAAAGGTCGGTGCATTAACGGGTGGCGGTGATTGCCCTGGTCTGAATTCAGTAATAAGGGCTGTTGTGCGGTACGCGCTTAAAGAGGGCTACGAGGTTGTCGGGATAAAAAACGGCTGGAAGGGGCTTATCGAATGCGCCACGATGGGTTTAAACCTCGAGTCTGTGTCAGGGATCCTGCCAAAAGGCGGGACTATTCTCGGGACCTCCAGGACAAATCCTTACAAAAAAGAAGGCGACGTGGAAAAGGTAAAGAAAAATTTTAAGAAATTGGGGCTGGACGCGCTGATAGTCATTGGCGGAGAAGATACACTCGGCGTGGCATCAAAGCTCTACAAGGAAGGCCTGAATGTTGTTGGCGCGCCAAAGACCATTGACAATGATCTGTCATGCACTGATGTTACTTTTGGATTTGATACAGCTATAAATATCGCGACTGAAGCAATCGATAGACTTCACACTACTGCAGAATCGCATCACAGGATCATGGTCGTCGAGGTAATGGGAAGACATGCTGGCTGGATCGCCATAGAATCCGGCATAGCAGGCGGCGCAGATATCATTTTAATACCAGAGATCCCGATTGACATAAACGAGGTGTGCGAGCTTTTAAAGAAACGGCACTCGAGAGGAAAAAGCTTTAGCATTATCGTGGTTGCAGAAGGCGCAAAGTTTAAAGAAGGTGATCTGGTTAAACAAGAAGAAAAATTAGACGCGTTTGGCCACATCAGACTGGGTGGCATAGGTCATGCGCTTGGAGACATCATAGAGAAGAAGACTGGATTTGAAACAAGGGTAACAGTGCTTGGCTACTTACAAAGGGGAGGCACGCCAACTGCCTTTGACAGGGTGCTCGGGACGCGGTTCGGCATAAAGGCAATGGAGCTCGTGCTTAAGAAGGATTATGGAAAAATGGCTGCCCTGCAGGGCAATGAGGTAAAGGCAGTGCCTTTGGAAGATGCTGTTAAAGAACTTAAGACCGTTGACATGGAACTCTACAACATAGCCAAAATATTCTTTGGCTAACCCCTTATTATGCGAAAAAAAATAGAGCGATTGATTAAAGAAGATATCTCGGTAAAAAACGCGCTTGCTAAAACACAGCTCGGCGCCATTGAAACACTTGCGAAGATGATGCTCTCCACCATAAAATCCGGAAACAAGATTCTTCTTTTCGGAAATGGCGGCAGCGCCTCTGACAGCATCCATATAGCAGCGGAGCTCGTGGGTAGATTCCGCAAAGAAAGAAAGGCGATCCCGGCCATTGCCCTTGCGTCTAATGTATCCATACTAACCGCTATTAGCAACGATTACAGCTTTGAGCGCATATTTGAAAGACAGATAGAGGCGCTGGGAAAAAAAGGCGACATGGCCATTGGCATATCAACAAGCGGTAAATCAAAGAACGTGATACTGGGAATACAAAAGGCCTCTAAAATGAAACTGAAAACAGCAGTATTGATTGGTAAACGCAAAACCAGACTCTCGCAAATAGCCGATGTATCTATAAACGTGCCATCAAATAGCACACCACGTATACAAGAATCCCACATTATAGTAGGACACATTGTCTGCGAAATCATAGAAGATGCATTGTAACAAATTAAAAAACCTGCCTGAACTGAAAAAGGCCCTGACGAAAATCAAGGCCAAAAATGCAACCGTTGTATTCACGAATGGCTGCTTTGATCTCGTTCATGCGGGCCATATAAATTATTTGCAAAAGGCAAAGTCGTTGGGTGATATTCTGGTTGTGGGCCTTAACAGTGACGGATCTGTCCGCAAATTAAAAGGTAAGAAAAGGCCGTTTGTCGCGCAAAAAAACAGGGCAATGGTGCTTTCGGCATTGGCTTGCGTAGATTTTATCGTCATATTTAACTCCCTGACGCCCCTTGATCTAATAAAAGCAATAAAACCCGGAGTCCTTGTAAAAGGCGGGGATTGGAAAACAAAAGATATTGTAGGTAGCAGGTTTGTTCGATCTTATGGCGGTAGCGCAAAAAGCCTGCCTTACGTAAAGGGATTTTCAACAAGCAAGCTAATCCGCAAAATAAAATCCTTAAGTTAGGGGAGAGATGGGACGAGATCTTCTGCAGATTATAGATGCGAATTTGAACAGGCTGCGCGAAGGCTTGAGGGTATGCGAGGACATCGCGAGGTTTAGCGCGGGTGAGAAAGACATTGCCAGGTCACTGAAAACACTGAGGCACGGCGCGACCAATGCTATTCTTCTTTCAAAAAAGATACCTCTTGGAAAACTGGTGCAAACAAGGGATACCAAAAACGACCGGCTCAAATTTATTGATTTTGAAAAAGGCAAAAATGTCAGCATGACTGATATATTCATGTCCAATATCGAGCGGGCAAAAGAATCTCTACGGGTGCTGGAGGAATGCTGCAAGCTCGTAGACGCGGAGACGAGCCGTAAGTACAGGAGGCTAAGGTTTAACGCGTACGACATTGAAAAAAAATCCATTAAAAAAATAAACCCTTCGACAAAAGCTCAGGGTTTATGCTGAGCTATGTCGAAGCATAAAATGACACAGATAGAATTTGCAAAATCGAATAAAATATCCCCTGAGATGCGCCAGGTCTTCAGGCACGAAGGCATCGCAATGGACCTGCTAAAAGAACGCATCAAGGAAGGCGCCATTGTCATTATCAAAAACAAAAAAAGAAAGGTAAAGCCCTGCGCGGTGGGCGAGGGGCTTCGCACAAAAATAAACGCGAACCTTGGCTCGTCGCAGGATAAGATAGACGTTAATGAAGAAGCGAGCAAGGCGCGTACTGCTATAAAATACGGCGCAGACTCTGTAATGGACCTCTCAACGGGCGGGGATATAAAAAAGCTGCGAAGGGCAATATTAAAGGCCTCGAGCGTCGTCGTGGGAACCGTACCTATATATCAGGCAGCGATAAAAGCGCAAAAAGAAAAAGGCCATATATCTCGGATGTCAAAAAAAGACATCCTGGAGGTCTTTGAGGAGCAGGCCTCGGATGGCGTGGATTTTTTTACAGTGCATTGCGGGGTAACGCAAGATACGGTCTCGCGTCTAAAGAAACAAAAAAGACTCATAAGCGTGGTTTCGAGAGGCGGCTCTTTTTTAGTGGAATGGATGGCATTAAATAAAAAAGAGAACCCGCTGTACGAATTTTTTGACGACATCCTCATGATCGCAAAAAAATATGACATAACCTTGAGTCTCGGGGACGGCATGCGACCTGGTTCGTTAGTAGACGCGACTGACAGGCCGCAGATCCAGGAGCTTATTGTCCTGGGCGAACTCGCTGAACGCGCAAGAAAAAATAACGTGCAGGTGATCATCGAAGGTCCTGGCCACATACCGATAGACCAGATAGAAGCAAATGTCCTTATACAAAAGAAGTTGTGCAGAAACGCGCCTTTTTATGTATTGGGTCCGCTCGTAACAGATGTCGCGCCAGGTTACGACCATATAGTGGGCGCCATAGGCGGGGCAATGGCCGCGTTTTACGGCGCGGATTTTTTGTGTTACGTGACGCCGTCCGAGCATCTAAGGATACCTGATAAAAACGACATAAAAGAAGGGGTCATAGCCTCGAGGATAGCTGCCCACGCAGCCGATATAGCAAAGCGGGTCCCTGGCGCGCTGGACTGGGACAGAAAAATGTCAAGGTGCCGCTCTGTCAGGGACTGGAACGGGCAGATAAAAAATTCCATAGATCCCGAAAAATCAAGGCGCTACAGAAAATCAACCATGCCTAAAGATAAAAATGTATGCACGATGTGCAGCAATTATTGCTCGATGAAAATAGCGGAGAAATATTTTAAATGAGTAAAATCCTCGTGATCGGATCAGTCGCGCTTGATAGCATTACCACGCCGAGTGGGTGCACAAAAGAAATACTCGGAGGTTCGGCCACTTATTTTTCAATAGGCGCGAGCTTTTTTACAGCTGTGAACCTGGTCGCAACCGTTGGGACCGATTTTCCAGCCGAGCATAAATCTCTTATAAAATCCTTTGGCGTCGATATATCTGGCCTGGAGACAAAGCAGGGCAAGACATTTCGCTGGGCAGGTTCTTACGTGGATGATTTAAATTGCGCTAAGACCATAGATACGCAGCTCAATGTATTTGCTGAATTCAAACCAAACATACCCGAATCTTACAGGGACAGCGACTTTATCTTTCTTGCCAACATCGATCCTGATCTGCAACTCTATATACTTAAAAATCTTAAGGGCGATAAGGTAGTGGGCTGCGATTCCATGAACTACTGGATCCAGACAAAAGGCGAGGCGCTAAAAAAATTGATGAAAAACGTCTCGTTCGTATTTTTAAACGACTCTGAGGCAAGACTCTTTTCAGGCGAGTCAAACATTATCAAGGCAGGAAAGTTCCTGCTGTCGCTCGGCCCGAAATTTGCAATAATAAAAAGAGGGGAGTACGGCGCTATTTTATTTACAGAAGACAGGGTACTTCTTTTAACGCCCGCGTTTTTATTGGAAGATGTCTCTGACCCTACGGGCGCAGGTGATACGTTTGCCGGCGGTTTTATGGGTTATTTGGCAAAGACAGGCAAGATAGATACTGACAGCGTGCGAAAGGCGCTTTTGTACGGTTCTGTAATGGCGTCATTCACCGTGGAAGACTCCAGCGTCAATAGATTCAAAAAGCTAAAAAAAGAAGATATAGAAACGAGGTATCGCAAGTTTAGAGAACTAACAATGGCATGACGGGTCTGCGGGTGTGGTTCAATGGTAGAACACGAGCTTCCCAAGCTCGGAGCGGGGGTTCGATTCCCCTCACCCGCTCCAGTATAAAGAATGAAAGAGATAAAGAGGTTTATTAAAAATCTGGTTCCTGGGGCTCCGAAAAAGGCATTTTATGTAGCTGTAAAATGCTCTGATTGCGGGGAAGAAGTAAAGGTACGGATAAATCGTTCCTCGGATTTTCAGATAGAATACAATGCCCAGAATCCAGAGCATTATTACACGATAAAAAAAGAGATAATAGGAAAGAACTGCTTTAACCTCATGGGGTTAAAACTGGCCCTTACAAAAAATTTAAAGGTATTGTTTGATGATGTCTCTGGTTGCAAATTCATAGAGTTTGAAAGAGAATAAAGATGTCATACGCTCGAGCCGAGATACTTAATACGTTAATGCGCAGGGTAAATTCTCTTGCAGATGGCTACAGGCAGAATATAGCTGTAATCGGAGAATCGTCTATAGGTAAGACCCGGTTGATGAAAAACCTCTTATCCTCGGATAAAATCAAAAACGACGCGATCATACCAATATACCTCGAGATAAAAATAGAGCCTTTTGAGTTTTGCGCAAAGAGATTCATAAAGGCGGCCCTGTACCAGCTGCTCCATTCAGACCCGCTTTTAACAACGCCCCCTGACACAATACTCCTGCTGGAGGACATGAAAAGAAATTATCCTAAAACCGCCCAGACATGCATGCGCGTACTCCAGGACATAGAAAGAAACAGGTTCGACGACGCGTATTCCTTTATGATGGACATACCCGCTGTAATCTTCGAAGAGAGCAAAAAACGCTGCGTGCTCATACTGGACGAGTTCCACAATATAGGTAATTTTTCGCTGAAGCACCCATTTGCAACCCTTGCCAAAAAGATCATGATACAAAAAGACACCATGTATCTTCTATTGAGCTCGAAGAGCACCATATCCCAGCGCATCCTTAATGAAAAGCTATCGCTCCTCTTTGGCAATTTCGAGAAGATAATCCTCCTGCCTTTTGATATCAACATGAGCCGCTCTTTTCTTCAGGACAATATATCCAGCGCGACACTGCCGCAGGTCTACCTTGATTTCATCGCGTCCTTTACCGGAAACAAGCCTTTCTACATGAAGGTCTTATGCGACGAGCTGGAAAGGAGCGTCTTTTCAGGAAAGATCCAGGCTGACGATTACGCTAAATTAATAGACTCGGCGCTTCTAGAGACGATATTCAAAAAAACCGGCATAATAAACCAATATTTTTTAAACCTCTTCTACGGGATCTCCGACGGCAAGCTATTGTCAAAGACAGCGTCCATCCTTATCACGCTTTCTTCCGGGAGCAATAAACAGCTCGACATCGCAAAATCGTCCAGGATGCAGGCGCGCGACGCCTCAAAGATCCTGAACAGGCTCGTGGAAATGGATATTATCGCGCGTAACGGCTCGTTTTACAGGTTCAAGGATAAGCTATTCTGTTTCTGGGTCCAGTCCGCGTATCTAAAAAGGATCCTGTCTTTCAGCCTGGACGAGACACTGGAACAAGAGCTATTCAAAAAAGACGTGAGCAAAAAACTTGATCTATTCCTGCAGGAATTTGAAAAAGGGTTATCCTCAAGGATAGTAGAGCTCTTTAGATTGTTTAAAAACGATGTGATACAGCTAAATGGAAGAAGACATAAATTTATCTCTTTTGACGAGGTGCAAAAAATCGATGAAGATTCATCCAGCGATACAAACATCATGGCAAAGAGCGGCAGGTTAAAATGGCTATGCACTGTCAGGAGAGAGCACGTGACAGAAAATGACATCACTGAGATAGTGAAAGATATCAAAAGAAAATCTCGCAACAACAAAATAAACAGAAACATACTTATCTCGCTTGCAGGTATAAACGAAAACGCGTATCTCATGGCAAAAGAGGCAAGATTCTGGGTGTGGGACCTTGAGAGCCTCAATGTGCTCATGGAGTTATACGGCAAGCCACAGGTATCTTAATAAAATGAAAATAGGCGTTATATCTGATACCCATATTCCTGTGACCGTATCCGAGGTGCCCGGCAAACTAATAAAGGCGCTCGAGGGCTGCGACCTGATACTTCACGCAGGGGATCTGATCGAGCTCTCCGTGATAGAATCTCTTGAAAAGATATCAAAGGTAGAAGCGGTCTATGGAAACATGGATTCAGCAAAGGTATGTTCCAAGCTGAAGGATAAAAAAATAATAAACGCCGGCAATAAAAAAATAGGCCTTATGCACGGCTATGGCGACCCGGACAACCTGGTAAGCATATTAAAACAAGAGTTCTCCGCGCAAAAACCTGACATCATAGTGTTTGGTCATTCACACAGGCCAATGAATGAATACATAGACGACGTGTTATTCTTTAATCCTGGAAGCGCTACAGATACTGTGTTCGCGCCGTACAGGTCATACGGCATCATAGAGATCTCGGGCAACAAGATCAAAGCAAGGATACATAAATTATAAAAGGGAGCAAACATGGACAAGTTATGGGCGCCGTGGAGGAGTAGATTCGTGAAGGCGAGGAAAAAGAAGGGGTGCATATTCTGCATGGGAAAGAGAAAGGACAAAAACGCCTTTATCGTGAAGAAAACCAAATTCTCGTTTGCCTTATTAAATATATACCCCTATAATAATGGCCATGTAATGGTCTCGCCTTGCAGGCACGTGAAGGATTTAAAAGGGCTGACAGATAAGGAATTATTAGATATAATGAAGTTGGTGCGGGACATGCAGGTCCTGCTGGAGAAGAGGCTAAAACCGCACGGCTTTAACATAGGCATCAACATGGGCAAGGTGGCGGGCGCCGGCTACAAAGACCACGTGCACATACATATCGTGCCTCGCTGGAGGGGTGATGTGAATTTTATGCCCGTTACCGGGAATACAAAGGTAATCCCGCAATCGCTGGAAGAACTACGCAAACTGCTTACAAAATAGGCCATGCTTACGCGCAAAGACATTGAGCAAAGAGAGAACAAAAACCTGGCGCCTTATGCAATGCGCTCCAGCTCCACAAAGGGCCGGAAGTATCCTGAAAAAGAGCCGGAATACAGGTCCTGTTACCAGAGAGACAGGGACAGGATCATACACTCGACCGCGTTTCGCAGGCTTGAATACAAAACCCAGGTCTTTGTAAATCACGAGGGCGACTACTACAGGACAAGGCTCACGCACACGCTTGAAGCAAGCCAGATCGCGAGATCGATCGCGAGGGAACTGGCGTTGAACGAGGACCTGGTAGAGGCGATTGTTCTTTCGCATGACATAGGGCACCCGCCTTTTGGCCATGCTGGCGAAGACACGTTAAGCGTCCTGATGAAAGACAATGGCGGGTTTGACCATAACCTGCAAGGCCTGAGAGTCGTGGACGAGCTGGAGCAAAGATATCCGACATTCCCGGGCTTGAATTTGACATGGGAGGTGCGTGAAGGCATTAACAAGCACACTACGATGTTTGACGGCCCGGAACGGCTGATAGAACTTGACCCGACCTCGTCGCCGACGCTCGAGACGCAGATCGTGGACATTGCCGACGAGATCGCGTATGACAATCATGATATAGATGACGGCATCGCCTCTGGCCTAATAGACGAAAAAGGCCTCTCAAAACTAAGGCTGTGGAAAGAGGCCTCAGCAGGCATTAAAAAGAATTATTCGAAACGCTCTAATAAAATACGGAGATACCAGATAATACGGTCCCTTATAGACAGAAACATAAAAGACCTTGTAAAAAACTCTGAAAAAAAGATAAAGGCCAATGAAATTAGAAGCGTGGCTGATGTCAGGAAGCATCCGAAGAAACTGATATCTTTCTCCGGCGCCATGCAGGAAAAAAGGATGGAGCTTCGCAAATTCCTGACAAACAACCTGTATAAAAATTTCAGGGTCGTCAGGATGTCCAACAAGGCAAAAAGGTTTATCACAGAGCTTTTCAATATATACCTTGAAAAGCCGGAACAGCTTCCGCCGACTGACCAGGAAAAGATAAAAAAATACGGTCTTCACAGGGTCGTCTGCGATCATATAGCAGGCATGACTGACAGGTACGCCCTGGACGAATACAAAAAACTATTCGAGCCATATGAGCGAGTCTAACGCGAAAGAAAAAAAGGATTTTCTATTAAACTTCTGCAAGGGCGTGTCCATGACGCAATTCAAGCAGACGTTTTCAGATATCATGGGGAAAAACGTCCAGTGTGCATTCTTTGACGCCGGCTGCGAGCCTATTCAAAACAGTAAAAAGCACAGTCAGCATGTGACACGGTTCCTGAAGCACCTCAAGCCAGGCTCTCTAAAACAGCTACACGTATTCGGGTGTTCATGCGATAAACACTGCCTGGCCGTGCCTATAATCCAGGGCAACAATGTTTACGGGTTCGTAATAGCGGTGCATCTCAAGCGCGACCCGGAGAAAAAAGAGCTCGACTTCATGAAGATATTCATAGATGTCGCCTTAAAGGATTTCCAGAAAGAACAGGAGCTGACCAGGCTTTACGATACCATAAGGCCCAGGGCCATAGCGCTGTCAACGATCCATACCATACACCGGCTCCTCAGTTCAACGCTTGACATGGATGAATTGATAGAAAGGATCACCAGGCTCACGCTGCAGGTAATGAGGGCCAGGCATTGCTCCATAATGCTCCTTGACGAGACAAAAAACTATTTAATACCAAAGGCCATTATCGACTTAAAAAACAACCCGGGGAAAACCGAGAAAGGCTACAAAAAGAAAAAAATAGACTCGCAGACCATGATAAGCGTAGCCAGAAACGGCAAGATCAGCCTTACCCGCAACGCATTATGCGTGCCGCTCGTTGAAGAGGACATAATCGGCGTGATCTGCGCGAAACACAAGACCAGCGGCGCACCTTTCAGCAGGTTTGATTCAGAGATACTTATAACTCTTGCGGAGCAGGCGGTAATAGCTATTAAAAACGCGCAGCTATACGAGGAGCAGAAGAAGATGTCGTACGGCAGTATTAAATCGCTGGCCGCGCTATTGGACGCGAAATCGCCCCACACATACACGCATTCTGACAAGTTCGTGAAGATTGTGCTCGCGGTGGCGGAAGAGATGCGGCTCCCGAGAGAAGAGATAAGGAACCTGCGCTACGCGGCGCTCCTCCCGGATACTGGAAAATTCAGCATACCAGATGAGATATTAAGAAAACGCGGCGGCCTTTCAAAAAAAGAATTCAGGGTCATAAAAAAACAGCACCTTGAAAGCCTGAAGATACTGGAGCCTCTGGATTTTCTAAAACCGGTCATTCCTATAATAATGCACCACCACGAAAGGTATGACGGCACAGGCTATCCAAAAGGACTGAAGGGCAGGCAGATACCGATAGGCGCGAGGGTCATGGCAGTGGCTGACGCGTTCGAGGCAATGGTCTCGGCAAGACCTTATAAAGACGCCAAGGCCAGCATGCAACAGGCGCTGAAAGAGATAGAAAACAATAAAGGCAGGCAATTCGACCCTGAGGTCGTAGAGGCCTTTGTGTCAGCGTCGAAAAATCCAGGTTTCAGGGGGATCCTGGAAAAATCCTGATAAAATGAAAAAGATAGAGCGTCTTTTTAAAAATGAACTGGCCAGGAAGATACTGCTTTTCTTCAACGAAAACCCGCAGTGTATCGATACTGCAAAAGGGATATCTGTGTGGGTGGGGTGCGGTGCGGACAACGCCCAGAAGATCCTTAACAAGCTCGTAAAAGAAGGCGTGCTCGTAAATCATAAAAGCATGTCCATGGACGCCTATTCGTATACGACCCAGAGGGATATAATTAAAAAGGTAGAGAGACGTATAAAAAACGCAACATAAGTTATGGCGGCGCGATTCCACGATAGAAGCGAAAAAGACCTCTTCGACCAATTTCAGGTCGGCGAAAAAAAAATAAGAAAAAAGACAAGGGACTTTCTGCCTCAACTAAAAAAGAACCTGAGTCTTTCTTATGAAAATTCGATCTTTCTTATAATCGGTTTTGCAATGGCGTGTATCATATGTTTTTCGCTGGGGGTCGAGAAGGGAAGGCGCGAGGCCGGCATTACAAGCAACATGCAGCAAGAGGCAAGCGACAAGGGCGCGGAGATAAAACAGCAGGCTATAGATACACCTGTTGATAAATATATTATACAGCTGGCTGCATTTAAAAAAAGAGGGCCGGCTGAAGAAGAACTAAAAAAACTAAAAAGAGAGGGTTATATCGGCAACATAAAAAGATCAGGGGATTACTATCAGCTTTTTATTGGCAGCTTTGAGACAAAAAGTGAAGCAGAACGCTTGCGTAAAAAACTGGCAGGAAAATACCCGGACTGTTACGTTAAAAAATACTAGGAGGGGGAATAAAAAAATGTCACAACACCCGAGTTTAAAGACATCAAAGGCGGGAAAGAAACACAGGACAGTATTGAAGAGGTTTGAGAAATTCTTTGCCCTGAAGGAAAAAGGCATTATAAAGGATGGGGACTCTGTCTTCGGGATGCCAAAGCTTAAGATCGTAAGGGCTAAGATAAAGAAGGAAAAGGCGGAAGAAAAGCCTGAGGAAGGCGCGGTAGCGGCAGAAGGCGCGGCGCCAGCAGCTGGAGGAGCGACTCCTGAAAAAAAGGGGACCCCGGCAAAACCCGCTGCCAAACAGGACAAAAAAGAAAAAAAATAACCTTATTTGACAAATCGTACGTGTCGGATTTGTCAAATAAGCATAGTGGGGAGGGGATGGATATGAAGCTCGCCAGGATAAGCGCTTTACTATTAGCGATGGTGTTTCTATTGCAGGGTCTTTGTTTTTCTGACACAAAAGAGGAGTTTCCCAAAATAGGCTTTGCGAAAAATAGCGGGTCTAATGTGAGGGCGGGCGACAACATAAACTTTGAAAGCCTGTGCAAATTAAGAAAGGGCGACCCTGTCAAGATTATTGACGAGCGCTATAGCTGGTTTAATATCATGCTGCCAAAAATGGCGCATGTCTATATTAAAAATGACTTTGTGGACGCGGATCTCGACGAGAACTCAGGAGAGGTCAATGCCGCGCGCGTAAACCTGAGGGCAGGCCCTGACACAAAATACTCCATCATAGGCCAGGTCTCTAAGCCGCAGGAACTCAGGATCGTATCAGAAATAGACGGCTGGTACGAGATCGAGCCGCCTGAAGAAATTGCAGGCTGGATACACGCCAGTCAGGTAAGCTTTAAGTTTGTTGATATGGATGAAATCGGGGAAGAAAAAGAAGAAAAGGAAATCGAGGCAGAGGAAAGGATGGAAATAAAAAAAGCTCCTCTTGCGCTAAAGACCAGGAAAGGCGAGAGCGTAAAATTAATGCTCAAAGAGCCGCCTAAAACAAAAGGCAACCTGGTATTTTCGACACAGGCTGACTAAATCCGTTATGGCCATACTAACGATCATCTTATTTTTTCTTGCCCTGACAGTCCACGAATTCTCGCATGGCTGGGTCGCGTGGAAACTGGGCGACTCGACGGCAAAAAACGCTGGAAGGCTCACGCTTAACCCCCTGGCGCACATCGATCCGATAGGCACCATATTTCTGCCGCTGATGCTGCTTATGACACATTCCCGATTCCTCTTTGGCTGGGCAAAACCAGTGCCAGTGGATTTCAGCAGCCTGAATAATCCAAAAAAAGACATGGTATGGGTGGGCATAGCCGGGCCTGCGGCGAATATAGCGCTGGCTGTCCTTTTATCTTTTTTCTTAAGGTTCTTCACGCTGGCAGGAGGGAACGCGTTTTCAGCGATTTTAAGTTACGCCATAATAATAAATCTTATTTTAGCGACATTCAATGCGCTGCCAATACCGCCTCTTGACGGGTCCAGGGTGCTGATGGGCCTGTTGCCGAGAGATCTGGCAATACGATACGCGAGGCTCGAGCCATATGGTTTTATTATTATAATCGGACTTCTATGGTTAGGGTTGATAGGCAGCGTGATCTGGCCTATTGTAATGCGCATGGCCAGACTATTAGGTGTGACTATATGAGAAAAATAAAAGTAAGACTTGGCAAAAGAAGTTATGATATCGCGGTGTGCTCCAATGAAATCACGCGTCTCGGCAGCGTTGTCAAAAAACTCAAGATAGGCACAGACGCTATTGTAATAACAAACTCTACCATAAAACGCCTTTTTGGCAGCAAGGTAAAAAAATCCCTGGAGTCGGCGGGGTTCAGCGTCAACATAAAAATCGTTCCGGATAGCGAAACAGCCAAATCAGAAACGCGCTGCATCGAGCTTTTAAACTATTTGTCAAAATCTGACGGCTCGCGAAAAAAATTATTTATCGTGGCGCTGGGCGGCGGTGTAGTGGGAGACCTCGCTGGATTTGTCGCCAGCATATATAGACGCGGTATCCCGTATATACAGGTCCCTACAACGCTTCTCGCGCAGGTAGACTCTGCGATAGGCGGCAAGGTGGCAATAGACCTGAAGGTGGGCAAGAATCTTGCAGGATCGTTCTATCAGCCAAGGCTTGTTTTCAGTGACACAGGGCTCTTACGAACTTTGGGCAAAAAAGACCTGGCTTCAGGCATGGCAGAGGTCATCAAGTACGGCATTATAAAATCTCCGCCGCTTTTTAAGTTTCTTGAAAAAAATTACAAAAAGGTGCTCAGGGGCGATAAAAGATCCCTGCAATACATAGTGGGTGTGGCGAGCGCGATAAAAGCAAATATAGTGGCAAAAGATGAATACGACGGGAAAAATGTGCGCGTCATACTTAACCTGGGCCATACCATCGGTCATGCTATTGAGGCTGCCGCGCAGTATAAAAAAAGTTACAGCCATGGCCAGGCAGTGGCGCTGGGCATGATAGCTGCCTCGCGCATATCAATGCAGCTAGGATTACTGGATAAGAGCGCTTATTCCAGAATAAAAAAGCTCATCAAAAATGCGGGGCTCCCGAGTGTTATAAAAGGGCTCGATACAGGCAATATATTCTCGGCGCAGGAACATGACAAAAAATTCATCCACGGGAAAAACAGGTTTGTTTTGCCTGTAAAAATAGGTAAGGTCGTTGTAAAAGAAGGCATACCGCGTTCGCTAATAAAAGATTCTATTGCCAGCCTTTTATGAATTTAAGAAAAGACAGGGAGAGATTAAAGAAACTTAAACATCTGGAAAAAGTCATAGGCTACCGCTTCAGAAACAAGACACTCCTGAACCAGTCGCTCACCCACAAATCCTATGCCAATGAAAAGCACAAATCAAGCCTCGAGGACAATGAAAGGCTGGAGTTTTTAGGCGATTCAGTGCTTGGCATAGTGGCAAGCAGACTCCTCTACGATGATTTTCCTGATCAGGACGAGGGCGTTTTAACGCGCTACAAGTCACAGCTCGTGAGCGGCTCTACGCTCGGCCGCATTGCAAAAAAACTCCAGATCGGTCAGTTCCTTCTTTTAGGAAAAGGCGAGGAGTCATCGGGCGGGAGAAAGCATGCCTCGAATCTTTTGTGCGCGCTGGAAGCGCTCATAGGCGCGATATATATGGACAGCGACCTGCGGGCATCTGTTAAATTCATAAATAAGATCTTCGAACCAGAGATACAACTGGTAAAAGAAGGTAAGGGTTCAAAGGATTACAAATCAGCGCTGCAGCAGATCGTGCTGAAAAAATTCAAAAGCATCCCTTCCTATAAGATCATATCTGAGATAGGACCTGATCATAAAAAGCATTTTATTGTAGAGGCGCTGGTGCTGGGAAAGAGATACGGCATCGGGTCTGGCTCCAACAAGAAAACCGCTGAACAGGCTGCTGCCAAAGAAGCCCTCGCCGCAATCGAAACAACTTAGCGGAGGTCGAGGACGAGTTCGTCGCCTGAATCCTTTTTAATCTTCACGAAATCTTTTGCTATGTGGGTAAGTTTGCCGCCCAGGAGAGAATCGCCTTCCCTGACTATCCTGTCATTTATAATAGCCCACTTGTCTTCAGGGCCATGGACAATGCCGTTAAGCTCCAGGACAGCTTCTGCTTTTGGAGCGGGGAGAGAGACTCTTTGGCGGACATAAGGCGCAGGAGAAAATTCCTGTGGCTGTGCCGCAGAAGTAACCGTGGTTTCGTAAGGCGCATTTAATCTAACTATGTGTTTATACAGGGCCAGGGATCCAAAGAGAGACGCTACAATCACCAGGGATACAACAACCGCTGTCATCCACCTGGTTTCAGAAGTAGAGGAGACAGGTGCGATCTTCTTCTCCGGGATAGCAACACCGTCTATAACAATGGGCCGCTCTTCTATGCCGGATTCTTTTCTTGCCTTCTTAATAGCGTCATTTATTATACTCATTCAAATATGCCCTCAATCTCTTTGGCGCATTTTTTTATCATATTGTTGTCTATAGATTTTTTCTCAGCCACATAGCCTGAAAGAAGGGCCTTGTCACATATAATATTTATCAATCTCGGCACACCCCTGGAAAATTTGAAAATCGAATCTATCGCGTCGTGCTTAAAAAAATTACCGTTGTGATTGCCCGCGACTTCGAGCCTATGAGATATGTAGCCTCCGACCTCATCTCTATCGAGAGGGAGGATGTGGTACCTGATCGCGATCCTTTGCCGCAGCTGTTCCAGTTCTTTGGACGCGAGCTTTTCTTTTAATTCAGGCTGGCCCACGAGGATTATCTGCAGGAGTTTTTCTTTTTCTGTTTCAAGATTGGACAAGAGGCGGATCTGTTCCAGAAGGGAAGGTTTTAGATTCTGCGCCTCGTCTATGATAAGGACCGCGTTATTATTTTGCTTCAATTGGTCGAGGAGAAATTTGTTGAGCTCGTTCAACATGGTGAGCTTGTTCTTGTTCTTAAGCCTTATGCCAAAGTCCTCGACAATCGCCTGCAGGATCTGGATCTCGGAAAGATTGGAATTAAGGATAAACGCGGTCTTGATGTGTTCGTCGAGCGTGTTTAAAAGGCCTTTGCAGATCGTGGTCTTGCCCGTGCCTATCTCACCCGTGATCTCCAGAAACCCCATGCGCTCCTCTATACCATACCGCATATGAGAAATCGCCTCGCGGTGATGTCTGCTGAGATAGAGAAAATTCGGGTCTGCTGTTACGCTGAACGGCTTTTCTTTTAATCCGTAGAATTTAAGATACATACCGGTTGAATTATAGCACCTTTGCGCAAGGTAGGCAAAGGAAAAGTTTTTCACAATTTTATCAGGCAGGCGCTGGGGTCATTCGGCACTGAAATAATTTTGCCGTGCGCTACGGTTTACGACTCGCTTTTACTGCCCCACTATCGCTGGCTAGCACGTTCAAAGCTCGCCGTAAATCCTTGCGCACATTTGCCAAAATTTTTCTAATGTGCTTCAGGCTCCAGCGCCTGCCTGAATCAAAGACCATGAAAATATTGACATATGATCAATTTATTAGCCTATGGAATGCGGTTTATGGCGAACCCATGGAAGAAAATATCCTTCTTTTCAAGACCTTGTTAGACAAAGGTTATGCTGTCAGGATACTTTCCGACAGCAACCCTATTCATAAAAAATTAGCGCTGTCTTTGCTCAAAAAAGAAGGGAACAGGTGCTTCTTCCCAGATCTTACCAGAGTTAGCCACAGTTTACCCGATTTACCCTTCTGCGCCTACAATATGACTACAGTAAAATTACCAAAAATTATTCTAATAAAAATACTTGACAAATAGGTTAAGCTATGATATACTTCTTTTAGAATTGAGGATAGAATATGGTCGTAAATTTAAGCAGTAAATTGAAGTTGAAGAGGAAACAAAAGGGTCTAACTCAATTGGAGTTAGCCAGGAAGGTTGGCGTTAGTGAAAGCTATATCTGTCAGATAGAGAATGGTAAGATGATTTCGATTAAGAAACTCGATAAAATGGCAAAGGCATTAGGGTGTGAACCAAAAGATATGCTATAATAGAAGGGCAAATTTATGCTTACAAAAAATGATATCGTAAAGACAATTCAAGAAAATATGAAAGAGATAAAAAGCTATGGCATCAAAAAGATAGGGATTTTTGGTTCTATAGCAACAGCTTCTCAGACTGAGCAAAGTGATATTGATATCCTTGTTGAATTCCAAAAGGACAAAAAGGCATTCGATAATTATATGGAGCTCAAATTCTTTTTAGAAAAGTTATTTAATTGCAAGGTTGATCTTGTGATTGAAGAAGCATTAAAATCAAGAATCAGAGATAGCGTGCTAAAGGAAGTTTCCTATGCGTGATTATAAACTTTACTTAGAGGATATATTACAGGCGATTGATAAAATAGAGAAATATACTAAAGGTTTGAATGCTGACAGGTTGAAGAAGGAAGACTTGATAGTCGATGGAGTTGTTAGAAACTTAGAGATCATTGGCGAAGCTGCAAAGAATATACCCCAGGATATAAAGAAGAAACACCCTGACATTGAATGGAAAAAGATCGCTGGCCTGAGAGATATATTAGCACATGAATATTTTGGCATAGATCTACAAATACTGTGGGATATTATTAAGAATAAACTCCCGGAATTAAAAACCAAAGTTACTCCTTTAATGAAATGAGTAAAAAATTTTTACGTATATACTTTACAAATAAGTTAAGTAGGATATATTTTTTAATCTAAAACTTGACAAATAGGTTAAGTAAGGAGGCTGGCCATGAATCTTATGACTCCAGTGGAAACAGCAGGGGTATTGCACCCGGTTAAACTTGGCGGTATCAAATATTGCAGGGAAGATTTGGATAAGCTGATAGAGGACAGGAGGGTTTACTTATTCATGATGAAAAGACCATTGATGAGTTTATCCCAGCCTTCATTGACTATACGGCTAAACGCACTAGCCATGGAACTGTAGATAGATATTCTCGCAGTATTAAGATATTCAATGATTACCTTAAACAGAGCTACCCAAATCTCGTAGTATTAACAAGCATATGTACATCTCATATTGAGAACATAACCTATCGCAGAGAGACAGTTAGTATTAAGACTGTCAATAATGAACTCAGAGCCATTAAGAGGTTCTTAAATGTAGCTATATTCAACATGGAGAGAACCCACGCCAACCTGATATATTTAGCATGAAGGAAATTGATTTATTTGAGAATATTATAGAAAATAAAGAGATTTTTTTATTTCCAATAAAAATCAGTACTTTTTCAAAGCCTCAGAGATTCTATAGCGGGTATGATTTACTAACAGCTGCAAATTATAACAGCATTACTAAAGCAATGGAGATCTTGGATTATGAAGGTTGTGTATTCTTTGAAGGTAATAAACTTCTTGCATTTGGTGATTTACCATACATAGTCCGATTGGCAATCCATATATATCATGAATTATGGCATGAGCAAGTTTATTCCTTCACAAAAACTGAACTAGTTACTTTAGCAAAGGCAGGGGGGTGGTACGGAAATATAAACAATAAACTTACAACAGTCCAGAATTTAACTCTACGACAATTACATGGCAAAGAAAATATGGATTTGTTGCGCATAGATAATAATGGCGAAATTCGAAAGGAATCTATGCAAAAAGAGCAAGATTTTATTGAATATATAGTATGGACTTTGACTGACATTTCAATGTACTCCAAAATTAGAAATAGATAAAAAAGACCCTGTTTTGTTAGCACTAATAGACATTTTTCTAAAAAGAAATAAAACAAATGCAATATTAAAGGTTGTTGAAGAACTGGGAATAAATATATCACTGGAAGAGGTGCTATCGGGGAGCAAGGCGATGCAGGAAGTATTGGATGAAAGTCTATAAGAGTGTTCTGATTTCCAAAAAATGCCTACAATATGCCTGCAATGGAGTCGATTTCGTGCTCAATGGTGCGGAAGGTGGGAGTTTATTTGGCCCTTTTTACGCATCCCAATACAAATCAACAAAATAGACGTAATTTGCTTAATTTTCAATAAGTTACGTCTCTTGCCAAGACTTACCTCTATCTACCGCTAACTACCTATTACAAGCAATCTATAGTGGAAATATAGTGGAAATTTTTTAATCCGAAAATTAGGAAGTGATATTATACGAAATCTTATATAGTTAATAATGAAGAATATTGACAGGGAGACTAATTTTTATCCTTGACATATTAGAGAATATATTGTATACTTTAATACAGAGAATTGTATAGATATATACAAATAATTGTATGAATAAGTACAGAATAGATAGACAGGAATTGTTGAATACGATTAGCGGATGGGATGGCTTTCTTAAGAGAAAAGTCCATTTGATTGCTTGTGGCGGCACGGCTTTGACACTTTTAGGAATAAAACCATCAACTAAGGATATTGATTTAATTGTGCCGAATTTAAGCGAATACAAATATCTTATGTCTACTTTAGAACAACTAGGATATAAACCCGCAACTGGCTCAGGATGGAGGAGAGGAGATGGTTTTGTTTTTGAATTCTTTAGGGGCAAGGCAGTCCATACTACAGAATTATTAGAGTCGCCGTTAGATAACAGAAACCACAGTTTGATTAAGGAATTAAGCTATATCTATTTAGGAGTTCTTAATTATTACGACCTAATTGTTAGTAAATTGTTTAGGGGAAGCAGTGTAGACATAGAGGATTGTCTTGCTTTAATAAAGGCAAAGAAGAAAGACATAGACTTGAAATTATTGGAAAAGCGGTTTAGGGAAACAGCTTCTTTCGATGTTTCAGAAGACAGGGTAAATAAAAACTTAGAGCATTTTTTGAGAATTATTAAAGAATGAGGACAGGATAATGGTTAATAAGAGCCTTTTGAAGAGATTGGGAAAGCTTGGCTATCCCTTATTTGAAACAGAAGAGGCGCAGGATGCTAATACTACATTGGCCGAAGTAGTTCAGAGCAAGGATCTTCGTCTATGGGAGGGATTTCCTGTTGTATTGGCTAATAGTGCTGAGAGAGGGCTTTTTGATTATGAGATGGTTAAATGGCACCTTAAAAAGCCATTTGATAAACTTAATTTAGGTCCATTATTGGTAATGTCCCTTGCGCTTTACAAGGTAATAAATCTAAGGTTTTCATGGGCGGATAAATTTTATAAAAATTTGAATAGAGATGACAAAAAACGGTTTAGTAGTCTTTTGAAAAAATTAAAAAAGAATGAGGATTTTAAGGTTTCAGGACGTCTTATGTCCAGTCAAAGATTGAAAGTTACATTTGATAATTATTTTAACCAGGAGCGTTCAAAACTTAATGACCTGCTTTCTGTAAAGGAAGAATTAGGGCTTGAGTACGCATTATCTCAGGTTTTTTCGCCAAAACAAAAGGAATTGTTTTTAAAGAAACTTAGACATGAAAAATTGACCAAGACCGAAAAGGAATATTTTTCAAGGGTTGTAAAAAAGAAGGCCTTAGCACTGGCCAATTCAGAATTACATCGTTTATCTCAGAGATTGTTAGAATAATGAACCTTAAGAGCATGACCTGTCTAACCTAGTTAGATTTGGCAGGTTAGACGTACAGATTTCTGGTGCGGAAGACGGGATGGAATACGTAAAATCCCTGATTTACGCACAAATTCCCTAACCCCTTAAAACATCAATAGTTAATTACCTTCAGTTGCCTCAAGTTAACTTCCGTTAAATAGCCATTTTGGACAGGATTTTGGCAATTTGCGTGCCAAAAGCGTGCCAGAATTACCATTTAAATTTATATTTTCATCTTGCCTATATCACCCCACAGTAGTATCATAATACGTAGCTTAATTACACATAAACCACGAAGGTGCAGGATATGTTCTGCCCAAAGTGTAAAGCTGAATATAGAGAAGGATTTGATACATGCGTTGATTGTAATTTACCATTGGTAGATTACAATCCAGAAGAACCTCCTGCGGAGTATATAAAGTTTAAAGAGCTGTTGCACACATTTAACCCAGCAGATATTGCCTTTATAAAATCAATATTAGATTCGCATAATATTACATATTACGTCCAAGGCGAAAATTTTCTACAGCTAAGGCCTTTGGTTCAACCTGTGGGCATTATGGTTGATGAGGAACAGTTTGAAGAAGCGAAAGAGCTACTGAAGGATTTCAGAGGAAGATTTACTGGTTTATCTTTGCGAGAAGGTGGGCACTAATATAAGGCAATCTTGGCATAACGCTGGATTGTTTTTTATTTTAAGGGGGATTAAAGTTATGACAAATTTAAATAAAGCTGAGTTAAGAGAAATTGTTTCATTGAGGCAAGAGACTATAGAAATGTTAAAGCGGGTTCAGATAATGTTTCGTACCAGCTTCGATGGTTTAATGAAAAACGATATTGATATCTTAAAACAAGTGCTTAAGGATGAGACAAAGATTAATAAGGCTTACAGTAACCTGACTACCTCAGCAATAGAAAGTTCTAAAAAAAAGTTATCAGCTGAAGCCAAGAACATAGTTGTAGATTTAGTGAACATTATCTCTGCAATTGAGAGAATGGGAGATTTGTGCATAAGCCTAGTAGAACGAATTGAGTATAAAATTAGCGAAAAGTTATTATTTAGTGAAGCGGCAGTACAAGAATACAAGGAGTTGTGTAATAATATAGACAAGATTTTATCAAATACAATTGAGGCGATAAACACTAACGATAAGAAACTCGGCAAAAAGATTATAGAGAATAAATCACGCCTCTATGTATTAATAAAAAAGAGTCGAGCTAACCATATTGATAGGTCAGCAAAAGGAATTTGCGATGAATGGGCAAAAATTCGGTATCTTGATATGTTAGATTTTATTAAAGAGATTGTAGACCATTGCGTAGAGACAGTAGGTAAGCTGATAGGGAAATAATTCCCGTAACGTGGCTGCTAAAAAGAGATTTGGTATATTAATTTAAGGGCAATCTGGAGCTATAGCTTTGGGTTGCCTTTTTTGGTTTAGTGAAGGATTAACTATGGTTATGGTCAAGTAGATTTTGTATTCAATGGTGCGGAAGGTGGGAGTTTATTTGGCCCTTTTCCCGCATCCCAATACAAATCAACAAAATAGACGTAATTTGCTTTGTTTTCAATAAGTTACGTCTCTTACCAAGACTTACCTCCATTTACCCCTAACTACCCATCACAATAAATCCATAGTGGAAATATAGTGGAAATCCCTACCTCCCTGTCATTGCGAGGCCACGAATCGGCCGCGTGCCCCGTACCTGAGCGAAGCGAATGGTACGGGGAAGCAATCTCAAAAGGAGGGGCCATGTTCAGTCCAAGATCCTTACTAAACTTCGCCATAGGTTTTCATACGTATATCTGGCTAGACGTCTACATCCTCAAAGAAACCCCGAAGGCCATTCTAATCATGTTCGACAACAGAAAAATCTGGCTTCCTAAATCGTGGATCGTGAGAATAAGACGAAGCAAAGGCGCCCTTTGTCATTGCGAGCGAAGCGA
>JAHIPS010000008.1 GCA_018902915.1 Candidatus Omnitrophota bacterium
TCGGATTTCTGAGGATATCTTCGACCTGCCTTCTTAAGACTGGGTCCTCCTTCATTTTCTTTACAAGGTCCTGATATTTTCCTATCTTATTAATATAATAGCCCATGCTAATGCTATGCCCGGAGGCAAGGGCGCCTGTATCGACTGGCAAGGTCTTTTGGGCGCCCGTTATATTCTCTTCTGAAGCAAAGGTTATCCTGAAATTATTCTCTGATAAATCAAAAGCGCCCCAATTAACCGGCACCTCTGAACTCCTTCCAAATATAGACCCTAAATCAAGCTGGCTATTGATTCCGGTCGCATCGACAACAGGTAACGGTAAACTAAGGATATTTACATTACAACCATCTTCTTCGAACTTTTTCCTAAACTTCGGGTATGATGGAATGACGATAAGCCCAAATCTATCTTTAGCCGCAAGAATATCAATCTCTTTACCTGAATCATTCTTTATTTTACCCTTGGCTATGACAACAAAATGCCTGCCGTCTACCTGGGCAATGGCTAAGTTCAAACCAGAATAGTTATCAAAAAATCTTGAGGCATGGACCCTATATCCTTTTGTTTCTATATCAAAATTATCCTTTAAAACCTTCGGAGTCTCACCGAGGTCAATCTTACCGACTGCCAGATTGGATAAGAATTTCCTTGATTCCTTTGGCCTTAAGGTTTTAACCTTCTCGATAACAACCTCTGCAAAATACCTTGCGATGGTTTCTACGCTAATATCTTTTTGGGCAAGCTTTTCGGTAAACTCGGGATTTAATTTAAGATAATCGAGAAAATCCTTGGTAGATACCACAGCACAATGTATCGAATTTATGGTCCTTCCGTCTAAGGCATTAAGTATCATGCCTTCCTGAGAGCCTGCGCCTGCGGCTAGAAAACGCAGATATTTAAAGAGGCTGATGGGCCCGAAACCCGCAAGGTTCATATTCCTGAGCAGATTAAACTTCTCCCAGCCTTTTGTGTTTCTAACATACCCTGCGTATTCAATATCCCTATAGTCAACAACCTGCCTTACGACTGCCCTTTCTAAGGTGTCGTTTATTATGCCTATAACCTTCTTTTTACTGAAGAATGAGCTGAGTTGGGATTTTTCGTTTATAAGGAAGAGGAATATATTGAAAATCTGAGAGAGATTGGAATTGGTAAGAATATCCTTGGTTATACGATGGGGAGCGCCCCTTATGCCGCTCGAATCCCTGAGGTTTAATAATTCTTCTACAATGCCGCTAATTGCCTTGTCATATTCAACCTCCCCTAATAACTTCGCTCCTGAGACAGCCTTTTTGGATTCAAGGACAGCTTCGTAAAAATTACCCACGCTGAATGCCTTTGTGGCCGCATCTATAGCATCCTGCACCTCGGTAACATCTCCAGGCCGGTTAATTATAGAGCCCATGAAGACATCTGTCCATGGCTCTTCATAGAAACTTGTGGTTCTGGTAGCATCTAGGATAGGCTCATATTTTCCCTCAATCCCGACAAGCTTATAGAAATCATCTATAAGCATGAGTTTTCCGCCTAATATGCCATTTATAGCTTCCTCAACCTTATTAAATCTTTCATCGCCAAGGGCCGCAGTCATAATCTTTCCTATATAACCATTGCCCGGGGCCAGCTCCTTTGCAACTGCCCGCGTCATCCCGAACCTCTTAACGTTCCTCATAAAATGGGCCAGGCCCATAAGGCGATCGCTTATGAACTCATTAGTTTTTCTTATGCTATCCGCCTCTTTTTCTAATACCTCAGGCGTAATACCGGCTTTAACCAGGCCATCATACGAGAATTGATACTTCGGGGCTTCATAATAGAGGTGAAGCGCGGCAACCTGAAAGGCTATCTCTGGATCATCGGGCTTGGCATCGTGCTGTTTCTTTAAATCAGCATATCTCAATAGATCATACGATGCCGCATCCTTATAGTGCTTAAACTCCTTCTGGAATATAAGCAGGAATACCTTCTTCAATATCTTATTATTCCATATCATGGGAAGGCTCTTAAAGAGCTTCTCGTGTATCTGGCACTCCTTATAGATAAGCTCATCATTCTTCACCCTGAAATTCACCTGTAAAGCAGGTGTACCTTCTACATCAGGCATAGTCTTCATACTCGTCCACATCTCGCCAAGCTCTCTAATACTCGTTGGATCCTTAGGGTCAAGCTTCTGTTCAATAGCCCCTTTTAACCTATCCATGGCCTTTTTAGGAGTCAACTGCGTAATATCATTGGTCATTATAGAGATTGCTTCGTCAGCAGAAACAGGTTCAGCAGCTCGCTCCCAGATAAAATAAGTGCCATGTGGATTTTTAAAACCAAGGCTGAGATATTTCGCTTTCATCTTTTCTGGCGCCACCTGCGTGAGATTACCAAGCTCTATCTTATCCCAATAATCCTGACAGAACTTAACAAGCGCTGTGGCAATACCCTTCTGGCGCTGATCAGGACGCGTAAAGTCCTTGTCCAGATACATGGTATTATCTTCCTCAGGTGTAAACAATACATAACCAACGATTTGCCCATCTTCATTGCGCGCAGCAATCAATCCCTTTACGCCTTCCTGAATATACTTTGTCTGTCTTTCGATCGCATCCCCGCTGTCATATATATCATCAATCTTTAATGTACGCCTGATTATATCTACATTGTCCGGATGCACCTGTGCAATATTAATCCTCTCGCCAGAGACAAGGGTCTTCATGCCAACTTGCTTCTTGATCTTGCTTAAGAAACTAACCTTTGGCTTCTTTGGAACAAAAGGTCTGTAATTATTCTCTACGACCTTATCATGAATTGCCTCATATGTTTTATCTTTAAGTCCTTCGTAATCTTCCAATGAAATACCAAACTGCATGTAAAATAAATCATTGATAATGCCGCCCAGCTTTGCTTTCCTTATTTCTCTAAAATTCTCCTCTATCCTCTGAACCATTACCTGCTGTAATTGACCAAAAATCAAGGTCAGGCCTTCAAAATCCTTTCCTGTAAATTCTCTGCCTCCAAACTTATCTTTATATATTTCATATATATTTTCTAAGGCGGTTCTGGTTTGCGCGTCGCTTTGGCCAGCTATTAACTCCCTTAATTCATCGCCATTTAAGATATACTGCCTGAAGAATTCAGGTATAAATTCATGCAGTAAGTTTCCATAACCAGATATAGCGAGTTTTGTCGTATAATCAATGAACCTCTCATTATCGCTCTCGAGCAGCATATTATAGTCTTTCAATTGAGCATGATATCTCTCTATGCTCTCCGATTCTTCAGGAGATAAAGTCTCATTAAACGCATGGCCTATTTCATGCAAGAGCCATCGGCTAAAATTAAAGAAATCATAATAATTCACATATTGATCAGCAACAGTAACATCCTTCTTAATGTTATCATAACTGCCTCCATCCCATGCAAAAGTACCTGCACTCCCTCCGATATGCAGCATAGCAATCTTCTCTCTCAGCACCCCTTCAGGCACAAACGTTAGCAATCTCTCTATAAGGCCAGCCATATCATCAGCAACACCTGTCGACCAGCTAGTAGGTTCGTATTTTATGTCATAATCTTTCTTAAGCCATTTCTTTAATAGCTCGGTATTAGAGGCAAGGGCTTTTGGTTCATCTATCTCAGCCTTCGTTATAGAGATTGCTTCGTCATCCCTCGACAAGCTCGGGACTCCTCGCAATGACAATGCGGGTTGGACACCCTCATCAGAGGCAAGAGGCTTCTTTCCCTCCGTTACTATGTTCTTGCCATAAGATATTATCTTTGAACCCCGGTATGTGTTTTCCTTCAGGAGTACTCTTGGGTCATTATAAGCTGCCTCTTTTTCAATGGCCCTCCATTCCGGGGTCATGTAGATGGAGCGGAGTATTGTCTTTGTAACAGCAGGGAATGTAAGCTTGATAATGGGTTCCTTGAATGGATCCACTTCTTCGTAATCATTCCTGATACTCATCTGGCAATATTTATAACCCTTTGCGCGTATTACCTTTGCTATATGCAATGCCACGAGCGGCACGTATTCGGGCTTTACATTAATAACGGCGGTGAGGGTTTCCTCTTTTGAGATCTTAATGACTTGCTTCCTCCGCTCTTCTGAAGACATTTCCTGGGACTTTTTCTCGCCAAATATATTATATGCCCTATCGGCTGCAAATCCCTTGACTCCCTCATCGAATTCATATTCATTCCATAATACCCTTTTCTCTACCTTAACATTGCCAAGCCTGGTTATTGACTTGTGCGCCTTTTTAAAAGATATCTTCTTTACCTTAGGCTCTATCTTTACCAGTTTAATAAAATCTTCATAGGCCTCTGGCGCCTCCTTACCTTCTACATCTAATTTTCCACCAGTTATGTCTAACACCTTCTGTATCATATCTTTCATCTTTGGCCCCAATACACGCTTTAAGGCCAGGAGTCCTATTCTAGACATATGAGGATCTGCATCAGTAAATTTATTATAAAGCTTGATAATACTTGTTTGACCTTGCTTCTCAGCCTCAGGATAAAAATAATGTCCCATTGTAATAATTGCCTCTACATTGACAACAAAGTCATCACTAAAAAGTTTCTCTAAAACCCTGGTTAACTCAGCATTAAGCTTCTTTGACTCTAGACCCTCCTTATTCATTACATCTATAAGGATCTTGGCATCCTGACGGGCATGAAGATCTATCTCCTTCTTCTGTTCTTCTGTAAAATCTGACAGTATATCCTGTATGGTATAATCCTTGTCTAAAATCTTAATAGCATCAGGATCTCCTCTTCTTGCTCTTTCCTGGATATCTTCAACTACCACAGCCAGATCAGCAAATTCTTTCTCTACTTCAAGAGAAGTATATATTTTTTCCTTCTTACGAGCTGATTCTACCAAAGCGCTAAGTTCTCTATAGGCCTCGCGAAGATCAAGAGTATCTATATCCAGCGCTCTGCATAGCTCTATAATTTCTGTATACGTTGCCGGTATTATACTGATTAAGGCCAAGGTTGCTGCCTTTGATGCTGCTGGATGCAACTTATCTTTAAATCCATCATAGACCTGCATTATATTAGAGCTTCCTTGATGCACAAGCATCGGATAGAGATAACGTCCTAATGCAACAATAGCTATATCCTGTTCAGCGGGTTTCCCGGACAACATCTTGCCGATCTCCCTGAGCTTCTTAGAAAACCGCCTTGAATTAGAGCCTTTTTTTCTCAATATAGCTAATATTTCCATTCCCTGCTCTGCCCCAGGCCCCCTGGCCTTTTTGCGAATCTTTAAATCATCCAATAACTCATTTCTATCTATTTCCTTTCCTGAAAGCATCTGCCTTACTCTGGTTAATAACTGCTCTGCATCCTTATCGCCAGCCAGCATCCTGTTATTAAGATCATCCAATACAATAACCAGATCAGAAAATGCACCCTGCGCCTCTACGGCCTTTTGTCCCATTTCTTCTGATAGATTATACTCCTCTTTAACCCTTGTCCTTACAGCTTTTATATGCTGATCGATCTCTTTCTTATCCATCTTTACTTCTGTCTCCTTCAGGAAACCCACGTCAACGATTCTGAACTTCTCGCCATCAAATGCAATGTTCTTTAATATCTCTGAGCCTTCGTTGAGGATATTATCGAAGTCGATAATGAGGTCGTATTTTTCTGCCAGGGTACGTAACATATCATATAATCTCTCATCTTCAGAATAATCCTCCTTCTTCCTGCTTCTCTTCTTAAGATCATCATATGCATCTACCTGTAATATGAAGAATAATGGACCAATCTTCTTTGTGGTAAACTCAGCGATATTTTCCCATAACTTTTTATCCTTTTCTGCTGTGACCCTGATCCTTTCATGCCATCTAAATACAGGCTCATTGGCTTCTTTGTCAAATTTTCCTTTGCCTTTATCCAATATCTTTAACCATCTCCATTTGCCGAAAGTTATCGGCATCTTAATGGCTGTTGCCTCAGCGCCTCTTAAAAAGACACAACCTGATTCCTGAAGTACTATCCCTGCTTCTTTAAATTCCTTCTCATCCTGTTTCTTTGATAGATATGCATATAAATAATCTTTATAGCTTTCGCTGAACTGTTGTAATTGCTCCTGTTCAAATAAAAACCCTAGGAATTCATCGCGGGAAGGCATGCGGGGAACAATAGGCGCCCTATCCCCGGCCGGCTCTTGCATCGGAAATGCATCAGCTTGCTTGAAAACAACATCTGACATTTCGTCATAGATAGATATATCCGCCCTCTTTTCTTTTGCTTTATTGTAGTCCTTATTTATGTCTATGATTTGCCTTGCTATGCCTACGGCAAACATATTCTCATGGTCTGCATATGGCACCCCAAAGTCCATAAAATATGCCAATAGCCCCAGCTCTTTCATGGTCTCCATAAGCTGCTTTGCCTGGTTAAATATCTGCTCATGATTATCAAAATCTCCGTTCATCATCCTCAGCCTGAATCTCATGTCATACCGCAAGGCATACGCCACATTCTTCTCGAATTCCTCTGGCTTTTTCGAGATGAGTTTCATGTTTGCAAGGAATTCTATGATAGTGATACCCTCTAATTTCATAGTGCCTTTTAACATATCTTCAGGAATATTCAATCCTAAGTCCTTTAGTCCTTTGCCCTTTAATTTTATCTTGTAGAAATATTTGCCATGCTTATATTTTTCCTTTAATTTTATCTTCACCCCGCTTAGAATCTTGTCAATCTTCTTTACGCCAATCTTTTTAAGGCCATTTTCCATCAAGTTCTTTATTTCTTTTGTTAGATAGCCTTCGAGCTCTTTGATCTCTGTTATCCTCCATACATTTGTCTTTTCATTACGCTCTGCAATCCTAAAGGCACTTATTACATCCCGTAAATGGCCTATTTCGTGCCTGGTCTTTCTCCTGATAAGTTCCTCCACATGTTCAGGAGATACAGACTGAAGCTCTAGCATAATCTCCGCTAACAAACCTGCATCAATTCCTATATAACCATTATCACAATACATATTGTAACGATTGGCCTTGTCTTTTTTGCTTGTTGGGTCTGAATACTCGAATTTGACCTCAATATTATCAACCTTGCTGGAAGGATGCTTTCTCATCTCTTCCTCGAGCTCATCCTTGACGTATGAGTTCAGCCTTTGCTTTACCTGATCAACGGTTATCTTAGCCCCAAGAATATCCGGGGCCTCGCCCTTTACAATCATATCAACTGTGATAGGCGCAAGGATAGCGAATCTATCTACATCGCCTATCTGCAATTTTTTAATCTCGTTATTTAAAGCTTCTATCTTCTCGGTTATGCCCTTAGCATCTTTTTCACTATACCCATAGCTCATGAATATATCTTCTAAAGTGACTCCCCAACCGTTGATCTTCAAACCATTCTCATCCTTTCTATCCTTATATTTATCATAGAGGTCTAATATAAAACCAAGGCTATACTCACCTATACCTGCTTCTTCTCCAAACCTGGAGAATAAAGATTCCTGCAACTCTTTAATAGCCGCCTTGTTTAAATCATCCTTGCCAAAGACACCAAGGATCATCCTGAAGAAATCTGAAAGCGCTGAGAGCTTATCAAGGCCCATCTTCTGCTCTTGTATGTATTTCATCAGGATAAGCTGAATATCTGCCGGCGTAACATCCAGCCCCACCTTTATAAGCTTGCCAAATGCTCCCATTAAGAGCGGCATGTCTTTATCCCTTGATTTATTCTGCTTGACAATCTCTTCTAAAATCTTAAATCTATCCTTCTGCTCTTTCCCGTCAACAAGCTGTTTGATCTTATCGACTGCTACATCGCGATATCCAAACCTGTCAAATATCTGGAAACCCGTCTTCATCCTTGGCATATTATCCACGCTTACATCAAGCCCTAAATACGGCAGTAACTGGACGAATAGGTTACTGTAATCCTTCTCTTTTACGCCTAAGGCCTTTGCCAACTTTTTAAGCTGTTTCCCGCTGATGCCTGTATTCTGGAGAACATTCTGTGCCTTTATATACTTTAATAACATCGGCATATGCTTCCACATCTTCATGGTTAAAGCAATCCTTTCCCTATCAAAAAACTTCTTGTCCTTATCCAGTTTTTGAAATTTCTCGAAGGTATCCCTGAACCCGGCGTCTGTCCTGGCCTTTTCTGTAACCTGATAATCTGCTTTATCGAATGCATCCATGTCCTTACGCTTTTTAAAGATGGAATTTTTAATAAGCGCCCCTATCTTTTTGGTGTTAAGGATGCCTTCCTCTTTGGCCTTTGCCTCAATATAATCGCTGACTGCCAGAGGATCGTCTTTGGCCTGCATCCGGCGCACATCTTCCAAGCCAAGCTTAAGGCCAGCCTTCTTTGCCAGACCAATGACGCCTGCTATGTTTTTAAGCGCTAATAGATTTATAGAATTAGAAAGTTCTAATACATCTCTATCTTTATCAAGATATATCTTTTTCACAACCTCAAAGGCCTCGGCTAAGGTACAAACCTCACTAATATCACTATCCAATCCAAGCTTAAAGAATTTATTAAGGGCCTTTCTATCCTTCCTGCTCAAACTATAATATCCGGCAACTTCATCTATGTATGCATAACCCGTATATCTTAAAAAGCCCTCTTTGTCAATGAACTTCAGTTCGTTTAACTCTTTTTCGATTTCAGCCCTTTCTCCCATCAACTGATATGGCATAAGCCTGCTGGAAAGGAGCACATCCGACACCTTATTACGAATAATACCTTCTGACATATAGAGATTATGGAGCTTTTTCCGAATCGTTGACTGGCCTTTATTTGATTCTTTAATGGCCCTGACATCGTTTCTTGCGTTGATCTCGGCAAGCCTCTCACGGGATATTTCAATAACAGCCTGTTCGGCGGCTTTTTTTCCTTGTTTGAACGCCTTTTTAAGTTTTGCCTCCTCTCTCATCGAGCCTCTAAAATCTCTCGTATTTACTACCCAAAATGCCTTTGATATAACTCTACTCTTGATACTTTCTATTACGCCTCCTCTTTGAACGTATTGGAGCAATGCATTTATCGGGGGTACATCTAATCTAATGAGAGTTCCTTGGAATTTCTGCGCGCCTTTTGTCGTAGGAGGGCTCTTTAGAGGATTAACGCCTTCTGTAAAATTCCCTATTACGATACGATGATTTAGACTGCCCTTTCCAGCATCGGTGTGAATACTCTTCTCCACCTTCGTCAATGCTTTTTCACCAAATACTAAATCTTCTATCTGGATATTTTCTGTTTTTCCATATTTCCCCTTGATTTCTTTGAGCATCTTTGTAAGTTTATTGAAGTCATTAGCTGTGATAAGGATCACAGCTCTCTCCCCAGCCTCTTTAGCGATTTTTAATCTCTCATTTATTATCTTTATTACGCTGCCATTTATAAGAATCTCCAATCCCCTTCCAGCGTCAATTGCTTTTCCTGACATAATATCCTTGAGTGCAGGCTCTTTGCCAAAATACTTTATAACAAAATGCAAACTCTTAAAAAGCGATTCGCTCGCTCCTAACGTACCTGTATTAGCGACAACGCTCTTGCACTTAGATAATATCTCAACTACATTGGTTTGTTTATTTGTCATGTCTAAGTAAATCTCTATTAAGCGGCCCTTGCTCAAGCCATGTTTTATTCCAGCCATTATTCCAAGCTTGCTTGGCTTACCATCTGAACCGCCGCTAAACGTTGTTTTTTTCAACGGGCTAGCGCTATTACTTGCAACACAATATCCGTCGATCTGGCTGGGCTTTATTGACCTTGTTCCTTTCCAATTCCCCTCGGCATCCAAAACATTATATTTTCCTGGTTTCCCTGTAGTAGCTAAAAATAGCTTTCCACTGGTTAAATAATATCTTACTCCTGTTTCCATACACCTTATCGTTACTACGCTATCTACAATCTCTTTAAATTCATTTTTGCCGATTTTCTTATTAACCAACTTTTTCCGTTGAGGATTTTCAGCGAACACTTTATATATATTATTAGGGCCGAGCGTACGTTCCATACCGCCTTTGCCATCGCTGGTAATACTCTCTCCATTTTGTTTTATCAGTCCCTCGACTATGTTATATACCTCCATATAAATCTCTATTATCCTGCTAACTTTTTCACTGGTAAGGCCTTTTGCAACTCTCTTAAAGGCATTTAATGACCCGCTTATTCTCAAATCAGACTCGGCAATCCCTGTCTGTATCTCATCAAATACAAATCTTGCTGTCCTGACAGGAAGTTTCTTTCTAATATAAAGCTCTTGTAACACCTTATAGTCCATTATGTAAATATTACCTGGTTTTAACCTGGTCAGTGTCCTGGCCTTACTTTCAGTTACAAGGTGCACCTTGCCTTCTGCTTTAAGATACGCAAGAGCGGGTTCATTAAACATAGTCTTCACATTCCTACGAGTAGTAGCAAAAATGATCGTCTTTCCAAACAGGTAATAATATACAGCCATAGCTACTGCCTGAGCAGTAGTCTTACCATCACTGCATGGCAGCATATTTGCGGATTTTATGCCTTTCACTAACGCGATAAACTGTTGTATTGTAAATTCACTCTGTCTTCCAAAAATATTCTTTTTAAACTTCCCGCCGTCAAGCCTAAGTTTTTCAAAACTCCTGACAAGTAGAATTACGTGCAGTTTAAATGCCTTCTCAACCGAATTTATCTTTTTATCATTTAAACATTCCTTTAATTCAGACTTGAGCTTTTCATGTATGAGTTCTAATTCTATCTCTCTTTCTAATTTTAATCTCTCTCTATCTAATTTTAATCTCTCTCTACGGGGCATTTTTAATCTCTCTCTACGGGACATCTTGTTTCCTTCTAATTCAGTTTCAATTCTCTTTCTTAGCTTATCTTTGATTTCAGCTCTAATCCTGTCTGCTAAAGCCTTTATCCCTTCTATCTCTTTTACATTTTTGCCTTTATAGAGTAGTTTAGCATTGCCAAACTCATCCTCACCGATTTTAAACTTTAAACCCTTTGTGATTTTACGCTGTCCTGATTTGGTAGGTTCATCGCCTAATTTATGCCTCTGGTCTTCAGGAAGGACTTCTGCCTCCTTGGCTAAAAATTGCGCAAAATCCAGAAGTTTGTTAGTCATTGGATATATCCCGATTATTTCTCCTGTTTTATTAAACCTATAGAGATGCTCTCCTGATAGGATATCCAGTTCGTTCAAGCCTTCAACTGCTTTTTTTTGTAATCTGACAGCCTTTATATAATTTCGTGCTTTTTCTTGTAATACGACAGCCTTTTTATAATTTCCTTTTTTGTAGAGCGCTTCTGCTCTAACAAGATACATGGCAAACCTCGCGCCTGCGCTGTAGGCCTCTTTTACATCTGCAAGAAACTCGATAAAGTCCCTGCCTTTGGCATCTGCCTTTTTCCAAGCCTTGGCCTCTAATTTTTCAGCTTTAGCCTTGGCCTCTAATTTTTCAGCTCTTGTTTTATGGCCATCGAGCCTTAGCTCTTCAGCCTTTATAAGATCTAAAATAATTTCTCTGCTCCCTCGTTTAAACCTGGAGATGTGTAAAATTTCATTAACTGCCTTTAACCGTAATGCCCTGACCTTTGTATTATTTTTGCTAAGACGGGCCTCTTCTGCCTCTATGAAAAGCCTAATAGCCTTTGCATGTTTTTTGAACTTAAGCCCTGCTCTCTTTATAATGCGTATTCTTGCCTCTAACACTAGTTGTCCTGCTCTCTTAGGATTTCCATCCAAAAAACACTGTTCTGCTTTAAGGTAGAGCAAATTAACCTTCTTCTCACTCCTTGACAAGAATTCAGAAATATTTACCATCTCTTTTTGTGCTTTTAGCTTTAATTGTTGTGCAAGCTTAGTGTCTCCATTTGACTTGGCCTTCTTTGATTGCACAAGAAATTTCTCGATCCTTAGTTGACTTCTTCTCAATCTGGCTGTTTTAAATGCGGCCTTTGCTCTTCCTATATGAGGCATGCCAAAGAAAGCTGTTAAGCCTCCTGTGGCTTTACCTATGACAGCTCCCTTTTCATCGCCAAACCCGTAGCCAACAACTTCGCCCATATCTCCTAACAGCTTTGAAACAGCGAACATAACAGCTAAACCGCTCATTCTTTTAATCTGTGCTCTCGCGAATCTCTTAACAGCCATCCTGGGTGTCTGCACTCTCTCTGTTATAAGTTTTACTCCTTTTCCCCTGCCAGCTTCTCCCATTTTAAACATAGCAGGTGACCACAGGCTCATACCTATCGTAAAACCCCAAAATGAACCTATTGTACGGCCAGGATCTGACAAAAGCTGCTCAGGAAGTGTCTCTAAAAGATCTGCAAATCCTACTCCTGTCTCAACAGGATGCGCTATTACATGGACAGGCAAAAGCATACCCTGTGAAATCCCTTCCACTGCTCCAAGTGCAAACGCTGCGCCCTGTTCTATAAAATCAGGAAGCGGCCTGATATTCTCTCTCCACTGTATGGAAAAATGCTCTGAAGTTTCCTTAAAGGCAAATGCCTCTGCCTCTAGTAAATCATAATCGACATCCCGAAAGTATTTCTTGAGAAACCCCAGATCCCAACCAAAATAATCACAAGCCTTATTTAAATGTACAAATATCCTGGTGTTGGAACGCCAAAACCCATAACCAATGCTCGTTCCTACCATAGACAGGCTTTCTAAGAATGGCTCGTGATACGAAATTACTTTTTTAGAAGACTCCCCGAACAACATTATATATGAAGCCAGGAGTAACTTTGACTTTATCGTTACCTTTGGAGTTGATTTAAAAATATTTGTCTCTACCATAACTGTCTTTTGTTTCTTAGCATCATAATAAGGCGTTAATGTAGAGCATGTTCTTTTTTCTGGGATCTCATTAAAATCTTCATCGTATTCAAAACTCTCTTTGTTTTTAAAGGCCTTGTTTTTATACCTTGTGATAATTGTTTTCTTATAGCCTGTTTTTATCTTTTCGATATTAGATATTGCTGTGCTTCTTACTTCATGTCTTACGGGTTTGATCTTCCCCTTGCCAAGACTAGTATGCACTTTAAATGTATACATCTTATCCAGCCCAAATTCATTCTTTACTGTAACATAGGCATCTTGGTCTATTCCTGCTAGTAGGGCATTTCTTCTAAATAGTGCTGCGATATCGCACTTATCAATGGGAACAAAGGAATCAATGTCATGTTTATTTGCGCTAACAAAATCCATAATAGGGATTACAATAGTTTTTCCTTCTATCTCTGCTTTTATCTTTCGTATCCATACCTTCTCAAGAGACACAGAGCATAAACTATGCCCCATAAAACTACGCTTTCCTGTCTTATCTATCGAATATAATGTATAACTATACCGAGGTGTTGAATTGGTAGAAAGGTGTGCACCTGTGTAAGCCAAATTACCCAGTGTTTCCCAGAATTTCCAACCATGCCAATTTAGTGATGAGCCATCGTGTTGTTCGACTACAATATGATCTTCATCATAATCTTCATTGTTAAGAGGCGTTATTTCTCTATAGTTTATGAATGTGCCTTTAGAGTCGTGAAAGTCTATTCTTCCATTCCCTCTTTCATATTTATACCCTATCCCTTGCTTTGTCCTTACTATGCTAATGGTTAAACCCTTATCTCCTGTTCCAATATGTTCTGTCTTTCCCATAAATACATGGCCTTTAAACGTAAGCTCTGAACCAGTATGAAGCAATATCAAAGCCCCGTTATCTGTTACCCAGAATTCTAAGTTTGCGCCTTCTTGTGTTGCATCTACAATCTGATACCTCTTATCTTTAAGCTCAGAGGGGCTTGCAAATAGGAGTTTTTTATTCATTGCATCAGGGAGTTCGGTAGGTTTACCTCCTTCGCTCTTATTAACAATCCTGCCGTCATAACACTGTATAAGCCAATTTCCCTTATCATCCACTCTTAATTTTTCCTTGATCTTCATCGTTATAAGATTATCTATTCCTTTAAATTTACTTTTAACAGTGCCTTCTACGGTATAGTCTTCCGGCTTGGATTTCGCAATCCACTTGGTGCCATCGAATTCAAAGGACTCTCTTTTGCCCTTTATTGTTGCATCTATAACTGTATAATTATAATCTTCGTCTGCTTCATCTATAAAGATAAAGTTCTTTACCGGACGGCCATTGGCCTTGGTGCCTTTATCAAGTAACATGCCAAAAGGCGTTATAATAGCGCCGCCGGATGTAAATGTGATATCATCTGCGGTATAACCTTCTTCATCAAAGTACACATGCGAGTCTAGCAATGTTACGGCCATGCTGTTTTGAATTGCTATTTGTGCCTGACCGATAGGCCCTACCCACAAGTTTGTAACAGATGCATCTATACAATCCTGTATATCCTGATTTATTACAAGAAGCTTTACAGATGCAAGATCAGGATGATCTTTCATGTAGGCCTGTGTCGTGCCTCTAAAAGGCTCTGCTTCTCCTGAGGCCTCTTTAGTCTTTCTCATGATGCGGTCTCCTGCGCTAACCAATATAGGGATAGTAGCTTTTTTCTGACCTTTAAGGAGCCTTATAAACCCATTTACACCTCCAACACCATTCTTAATGCCAAGATATGCCCCGGAAGAGAAAGCAGCTGCATACTCTTCTTGTTTTTTGGGTTTTTTGGTCTTCCTATTGTCTATGACATATTTGATCCTGGTCCCTGATGGGAGCTGATAATGCTGGTCTGCGAATATGAACTCTTTTCCACCTTTCTTCTTTTCGATTTCTATCTCTATATCCTCATTTGCAGGCGCGATTAATATTGTGCTCATGGTAAAGTCTTCCTGTTCATTTTTTCGTTCAACCTTAAAAAGCTCGAGTCCTTTGTTAGAAGGTATTCTTATGTAATTTCCTTGTTTCGTAATATATTTTGGCAGGTTTTTAAAGCTGAACTCTGCTGCCTTAGTAGATACCTTGATCTCTAAGTCCCTCTTTTCAGTATTTAATAATAGATTCACGTCTGATTTATCTTTTATATAAAAGCCTTTTTCATCATTAAATGCCAATCTTACTGCCACTATTATAGAATCACCGCTTACAAGGAATCTTCCATCTTGTATATCTACTATGCCTTTGGAATGCATGTCTTTTATTACATTATTCAGGTCCACTGGCTTCACAGCTACACCCTCAGCCTCAGACGCAGCTTGGTCTTGTTCAGAAAAGGTATAATCAAATGGCTTTACAGCAGTGAATTTTTTCTGGAAGACTGCGAATAGGCCGTCTTTTGTAAAGGCAAGGGTCTTGGTGTTGTCTTTCATATTATGAGGGGTGTTTTTCTTGTCAGTTGTTTCAAAGTCTATGGGGAGGTTTTTATCTACTTCCAGGACCAATGAGCCATTTTGCGGTGTGGTTGATTTAACCTTATATGGTATGCCATTTATCTCTATGGACTCAAGCGCTGCGCCTTTTTCAAAGCTCTTTAATGCAGGGCTTCCGTCTTTCAGGATGGTTATTCTCAGGATGCCTTTTTTGTTGGTAATAACCTTAAACTCTACTTGATGCAGGCCTATATCTGCGCCTATGCCTATGAGGGTGATGTTTCCGTTCTTTACGTAGATGCCGCCAAATAGTGTCTTCTTTTCAGTGAAAGGATCTACCCTTACAATACCTCTTAGATGATAGATGGTTTCGCCTTCTACTTCTATCTTTCTGATTACATCGTATTTACTGCCTGTGATATCCGGCAAGGCCTGCTCCTGGCCGCTGCCTTTCTGCGCAGGAGGCGCGTGAGATTTATAGGCTATGTCATTTCCTATGGATATTACCTGGGCCTTCCCATCTATAAAGGCATAGTAGAATTCTCCCTTTAATGTCTCTGTGCCATAGGCGCTTTCTATGTCTAATCTTACTACGCTATATTCCTTTCCTCCAATGACAAAGAAAAGCTCTTCTTCTGGAAGCTCATTAAAGGCCTTTTTGTCGCAGTTCTGGAGCTTTTTATGCAAGTCTTCATTAAGCGGCTTAAATCCATTGGTGTTCTGTTCTGGTTTTATCTTTCTATCTTCTACTGATATTAGCATCTTCACATCGTTTTTCGGTGAGGCTGTATCCAGAAGCAGGCTTACCTCTGAGCGCTTCGGGATATACAGGCCATTCTTCTCATCTGCGAGCATCTTTACGGCCATCACTATGTCACCGCTTACAAGGTGCCTTCCATTTTTATCTACAACCATACCAACACTCCACATATCCTTTACCGCCTTATTAAGATCCACCATATCTGACTTTTGGCCTGTGGCAGTGTTATCAAACTCCCTTAGATTCTTGACCTTAAAGATTCCAAAGATGCCATTATCTGTGAAGGCAATCATATTTGTTTTGGACAGCGCTTTGTGTCCAGCTCCATTCCTGTCTATTGCTACAAAACCTTTGGGCAAAGGCATAAACTTATCGAGCCTTGCCATTAGAATACCCTCTGATTCGGCTGAATCTATAACCTTATAGGTTATGTTTCCAGATCTGATATAGGCAATAGCCCCTGATTTCCGTGCTGGTGTACCGTCCTCCTGAACAGTAAATCTTGCGCCTCCCTTTCCAGTTGTTATGCCTTTAAAGGTAACTCCTTCATACACAAATATGTCAGCATGTATGCCAAAGGGAACTATTACATCATTTACTACGTGGATTCCTCCACGGAATATTATCTTGCCATCTTCTAATGTCTTTTGTGTAATCCCTCTTAATAAGTATAAACCTTTTTCATAGGCAATGACCTCTACGCTGCTGCCTAATACACCTGGTATTGGCGCCTGTAATTTGGTCTTATCCTTCTCATCCTCGGAAATAGTCCCCTTATAGGCAATGTATCCAGCTATGTCAATCACCCTCACCTCTCCGTCTGTAAAGGTATAGAATAATGTGCCCTTTACTTTCCTGCCATAGTAATCGCTCTGTATGTGTACAGTCGCTACATTATTGTAAACCTTGCCTACTATCTTAAAATTCACCGTGCCCCTGTTGCTGTCTTTTATCAATTTATTGTATTCCTCCAGGGTCTTACAATTCTTGGCATTCTCAAGAAACTGAGCATTTTCTTCTGCTAATACTTCGTGGCCTTCAATGATATCCTCTAATTTAGGCAAGGTATAACGGCTTTTCTCTGTTACGCCAAACATAAGCCTGCCGTCTTGTGTAAATTCTATCTTTATTTCGTTTAGCCCTTTATTTAATTTAGCATTGCCTATACTGACATCGCCATTTATTGTCACGCTGATATTGCATGCCTCTTTTCCCTTCCGGAGATAAAATTTGTCTGTTCCAAAATGACCCACAACAGAGTCGCCTTCGGTTAAAACAACATCGCCTGTATAGATTATAGCCTCTATCTCTGTCTTCTTTGATGTACGAAAGCCATCGAATGTAAGCTCTAAGACATTCTCACCTTTGCTCAATATCACATTTCCAAATTCAGGGTTGCCTATTACAGAGACTGACACTTCTATAGGATCGCTTTCTTTACTTATTACTACCTTGTCCTTGAATTTAGCTATAACTGAATTATCGCCTTCTACTTTTAAAGGTACGTCGCCTTCATAGACAAATGCATCTATCTGGGTATCAAGGCCTTTTATCCATGATCTGCCGAACATCAATCCTTTATCTGTAAGTGAAATCTGCAGATGATTAATACCCTTTCTAAGTATTGCATTACCTAATATTACATCGTCCTTTACCTCAACACAGATAATACGAGGTTCATCGCCTCGCCTGATAGTAATACTCTCCCCATAATCAACTACTGTGATCTTACCATGCTTATCCTCGAATAAAACCTCGCGGCCGCTTTCCAATTCCAGGATATCTCCTTTCTTATACCTAGGCTTTTTTACCGCTTGAGGAATTTCATAATTTTCACCGAATTCCTTCTTCAACGAGCCAGTAAGTGTATCAGGGTCTTTACCTATCTGTTTTATCTCTCCATTTTTCTCTAAGTAAATCGTATATGACTTATCTCTATACACCATATAAATGGTGTGCAATTTTACTTCGCCTCTAATGCTGAGCCTTACAGGAAACGACTCTGCTAAAGGCCTAAGCCTATCTCCATCCCTAATAAATATCCTTTCATATACCTTATTTACTCCTTCATAGCGGACCAACTGCGCGAATAAGTCACCCTCTACGTCCTCTACAAA
>JAHIPS010000009.1 GCA_018902915.1 Candidatus Omnitrophota bacterium
ATCTCTCGCACCTCAAGAGAGATAGGCGCTGACATAGAAGATGCCACTGTCTCGCCTGCCCTGACTATAGATATCCTCTTATTCCGCAGCTTCTGCACGTTGCCGATGATCAGGAATACCAGGAATACAATACCGATGAGCGTTATAGTGACTTCGATCTTCTGCTTTTTATTAAGATTCTTCAACATATGTTCTCCAAGACGTCATTGCGAGGCGACCTTAAAATCGACATTGCGAAGCAATCGCATGTGAGATTGCTTCGGTAGCTCTCTTATAAGGCTACCCTCGCAATGACGCGGTGCGGCTACTTCCCGAGTATATACGCGGTTAGTCTTATCTCTGCCTTTGTTGCGGGCGCCTTATCCTCATCCTTTTCTATATTCACTTCCTCTATAGTGACCATTGGGCTTCTATTTGTTTCCAGGCTCAACAAAAACTCGCCCAGCGCCTTGTATCTGGATTCAACATTCAACGTCAAAGGCATGCATTTACAGAAATAATCCGAGACCTTGACCTCTTTCCCCTCGTGATCTTTATAGATCAAAAGATTCTCTGGCTTTAGGGAAATTACATTTACATTAAAATACCTTGCCTGGTCATTAAGCTGCTTGATCACATTGGAAACCTCTTTTTCAAAAGGGAACGCGCCCTCGAGTATAGCCAGGCCCCTGCGCCGCTCTATAATATTCTCCTCCAGATTCCCCTCTGTACCGATAAAATCATAAAGCCCGTCTATATCCTGTTTTATGGTTTTATATTCCATGCTTAATCTTCTGACCTGCCCTGATTTGGGGAAATAGACAAATTGGAAAAGGAGCACTACGACAAATACAAAAATCCCTGCAACAATAATGCCCTTTTTGTTTTCCAGATCAAATTTGATATTCATGCCTACCTCGTAAGATTACACACGATCTCAAAATCCAGCGCCCCGGATGAATAATCCTCGTTCTTCTCGCTAAAGATAAGCTTTGCCTTCTCAAACATAACTGAATTCTCCAGCGCCAACATGAATTCGCTGAGCTTATCCCCCTGCCTGATAATACCCGAAAGCGCTACATTGGGTTCTTCTGTCCTTATATCCAGGCTTTCCAGCATTACAAACGAAGGGACAACATTGCTCAATTCCTTCATTATTTTACCCGCGCCCAGTTCATCGTGAGAAACCCTGCTTATCGCATAACCAAATAACGTCGTCCTGTCCTTAATGGAGGCGACATCCTTTATACTTTGCCAGTAGGACCGATAGATACCCAATTCGTTGTTCAGATTGATTGCCCTGACAGATAAGAGCATATACGAAAAGAGAAATACCAGGCCCAATGCGATAGACACCATCCTCACGGAAACCTTTTTCAGCGCTGCCTTTTTCTCGGCCTTGAATTTTTTGGGCAAAAGATTCAGACTGGAATCGCTGATCAAGGCCAGGCCTGTCGCGCATGAATTTTCAGGAAGCACCTGGATTACCTCAAGCGATGTCTCCTTTGATATAAACTCCTTAAGGCCTTTTAGCTTTGAACCGCTGCCTGCCAGGATTATCTTTTTGACCGCATCGCTCTGGAATCTATGCTCGTAATATTCCAGGGACCTTTTTGTCTGATTCGCGAGCTTTTCCAGGACAGGTCTCATCATTGAAAAGATCCTTATGTCCGAAGAAATACCCTGTTCATGTTTTATCTTTTCTGCCTCTTCTTTGGAAAGATCCATCTTGCCTTTATCTGATATCAAAACGCCTGTCATTGCCTCTGTAATAGTGTCTCCACCCACAGCCGCCACGTCCCTGGCAAAGCAAAGTTTTCCATTTTCAATAACGCCTATGGTGGTTTTGACACCGCCTATATCCACAAGTCCGACTTTTTCCTGGGAGAGAATAATTTTCTGATTATCTATATAACCGGCAAGCGCAAAATCCGAAGGGAAAACACCCTGTACGTTCAAGCCAAGGCCCTTTAATTCCTTTATCTTTTCCTCAATTTCTTTTTCCTTGTAGACTATCGCGATTAATTCTATCTTTTTCGAGCCGTCCTCCGCTACTTTCTCGCCCAGGATATCGAATTTTATCTTTGCCTGGCTGATATCCAGCTGCACCTGCTCCTTTAACTCCCACCTCAATGCCTCTTCTATTTCTTCCTTTGGCATAAGGGGGATGCTCGCCCTTCTTATTGCCATGTTATCGCTAGTGAAATTTATAGATACACTTTCGTCTTCATCTATATGCAGCTCTTTATTTAAATCTTTCAGCTGACCCATTGGCTTTGCCAGGCTATCTTTTACAGAGGCCTTTTTATCTGCTTTTTTAACCCTTACAGCCCTAAAGTCCTTCAGGCCCAGATCCAGGCCAATGACACTTTGCGAACCAGCCCCAATGCCCAGGCCTAAAAGAAGTGCCTTTGATTCTTTTTTAAGCTGCTCTTTTATCGCTTTCATAACGCTCCAATTATACCACAACTATAATGATTCCTGCCACAAAGAAGTTGTTATTACCGTCTCCTCACCTGTATCAAATCCCTGTATGGAGTTGTAATCTACCTTTGTGTCGTCTTTAGTTATAACCGCACCTTGTGCTATTTCAACAAGTCTATTACCGTTTAGATTCCCTGTCAGAGTCAGATTTGCTCCGCTAACCGTGACATCATCTCCAAAAACAAAACCAACTAAAGTAATGTTTTTGGCCAAATCAATGTCTCCGGGGGATAGAATAATAACTCCCTCGTTTGTGCCTGCTCCGCTGCCCAGCACTATTCCTTGACTCAAATCAATATTCGAAGAAGAGTAAAAAGTAACACCTGTCCCGACATTTCCATCCTTTCCCATTGACAAAGCACCGGATGCTATCAAAGTTATATCGTCTCCTATATCGGTCCATCTATTTATCTCGATTCCCCCTATGGCAACTATTGTGCCTGAGCCGTCAATATAATCATCTATCTCCACATCGCCATTGACATAAATGGTCCCTGAGATTGTCTCTGCCGCAAATTCCCTGTTTCCTGCTGGCTGACTCGCAGCAGTTGAAATTAAATTATCATAATACGTAGCGGTCAGCGTGGGCTGGTTAGCCGGTGCGCTTGCGTGCTCGACAGTGCTGCCTGAAATGTTAGTACCGCTTCCCACAGTAATCTCACCTGTAGCTGAAACATTACCTGTAATAGTACAATTTCTTCCTACATCAAGGTCTCCGTGAATAAAAGTATCTCCTATAATAGTTTGATTTTTTGCAATATTAGTTGCAATAGTGCCGTCTCCTCCACCATAATATATTGCATAGTCTGCAAAGGTACTACCTCCTCCGCTTGATTTTTCTACGCGATGCGTTATGACCCTTTGGATGTCATTGCCATCCCAGCCAGTGACCTTGCCCGTTGCTTGGACGTCGATTAAATCTGTTGATTCATTGGCATAACTCACGCTATAGGTGCCTGCGCCAAATGACTGGTCAGTCACGGTCGATGGCGGGCTTGACCAGTCACTATCGCCTTCCAACTGCTCCATATACCACTCCATTCCAGCCTGCGCCAGATAAAATGCCTGCTGCGCCTGCATGTCAGTTACAGAAGAAATATTCCCCGTGGACATCGTTGATGCTACAACAAGCGCTAGCGTTGCCACTATCAGCATGATAATGATGACGGCGATTAGGGAGATGCCCTTTTTCCCTGTCATTGCGAGGGGGGCCCTGTTAGGAAACAACCGAAGCAATCTCTTAAAAATTCCTCGGAACACTCTGCGATTGCACATAAAGATTTTCACCATTCTTTGTAAGGGTCAGGTCTATCTGGACTCTTCTTATATTAGTATCCGTACCTACGGTAGGCGCGATTGGCGTTGCGCCAGAAGCACAGGAGTCATAATAAGTAAACGTAAGGCCTGAAACATCCTCTGCAAGCGTATTGGTTATGCCATTCGCTGTCCTATTAAGATCAGTACTGCTTAAGTTATATGTTATATCAACATTGGCTGTATTCGTAAATCGAAACTCTGAAGAACTTGCTGTTGCAACACTGTCGTTGTCCCTTATCTCCCTTATCTCCCGTACCATCCTGTTCATGGCAGGCCTTCCGTCAGATAAAATGTCGCTCCGGTTAAACTTAAACGTCCACGCATCGACCGCGCCAAACAAAACAAACCCTACCACTCCGGTTATAATGCCGATTATTGTTATCACTATTATTAGTTCTATTAGAGTAAACCCATTTTTCATATATCCTTCTCGATCTGCCTAAGGCGAAAATATTGTTCGAGCCTGTCGAGAACATCTCCTCTAATTATTCGTCGCCATTGTCGTTAAAGTTACGCTCCCTATCATTGTATTTGTTACAGTTACATCTATCTGCCTGTGCTCACTATCCGTGTTTGTGACGTCAACCTCCCATGAATAATCACTGAAATTTCCACTGAAAGTACCGCTATCAGGTACAACAGGCCATCCTAGACCCGACACCCTCTCTATCTCTCCTTTTGCAAGCATTGTAGCAATCGCTATTACCTCATCATGGCTCGCATTTGTAAAGACCCCTGTTATTACAGCGACTAATCCCAGAAAGGCAATGCCTATCACCACTATTGATATAATTGTCTCTATTAAGGTAAAACCCTTCACTGTATCTTCACCTTTCCCGTTGCTGGCTCGATTCTCACTGTCTTGGAATTTGTCCCATCTGACAGAGTCACGACACCTTCACTCGACAAGGCCACTCCATTTCCATC
>JAHIPS010000084.1 GCA_018902915.1 Candidatus Omnitrophota bacterium
CCCCCTTGTTTTGTTTCGCTTTGCCCCTAGAAATTGCGAAGCAATTTCAGGGACTTTAGTCCTGGGAATTCTTCGAATTCCTCAGGGCTCAACAAAACAAAGCAGGGGGGACTGCGAAAATCGCATTGAAGTTATCGCAAGCGATTTTCTTGCTTGACACCCCCTATATATTATAGTAAACTACATTATAGGAAATACTATAATGTAGTTATGTATAATATAGGAGGCTAAAATGTCCAATCCTTTTAAATTTGGAGAAGCGGTTATAGGAGAGTGTTTTGCTGACAGAGAAAAAGAAACCAGGGATATCATTGAGTATATTAAGGCAGGGCAGAATTTATTCATTTATTCATATAGGCGGTTAGGGAAGACCTCGCTTATTATGAATATAATGAAAATTTTACAGGTCAAAAAAGAGGTTATGCCCATATATGTAGATATCCAAAAGGTGACGTCACAGGCACAGTTTATTGAAGTCTATGCCAGCGCCGTCAGCAAGGCCTTGCTTAACTGGAAGCAAAGTTTGGAAAAAATATCAAACTTTTTCAGGAAGATTGTCCCTAGCTTTGAAATTGACCAGCAGGGTGTATGGAAGATATCTTTTGATTTTTCCAAAACTAAAGGCAGCATTGAGAAATCTCTGGAGGAAGTTTTCGAGATGCCACAAAGGCTCGCCTTTTCTTATAAGAAGAGGGTGGTAGTAATATTTGATGAATTTCAGGAGATAGAAAATTTGAATGGAAAGTCTTTTGAGAAAAAAATCCGCTCTTTTATTCAACATCATGATAAGGTATGCTATATATTCATGGGTTCAAAGATGCATATGATCATGGATATGTTTAATAATCCCCAGAGGGCATTTTATAAATCCGGGGCAATTTATCCTATTTCTGTGATTGATAAAGCCGAGATGGCCCAGTTTGTCTATAGGCGCTTCTCAAGCTCTGGAAAACGTATTACAAAAAAACTAGCACAAGAGATAGTAGAGATAGCGAGTGACATTCCATATAATGTTCAGCTGTTATCATTTAACGTTTGGCTGCTGGCAAAAAAAAGAATAACCAAGAAAGATATCAAAAAGGCAATAGATACAATAATGCATACTCAGAACGAGCTCTTTTTTAATATTTATGATTCAGCAAGTCTTCATCAAAGAGCAGCGCTGTATGCGCTTTCCCAGACAGGAGAGATCTTTTCACAAGACACTATTCTGCGATATAATTTAGGTACGGCTTCCTCGGTTCAGGCATCTCTGAAATCCCTGGTTAAAGAAACAGTAGTGCATAAAGATGGAACTAAATATTATATAGGTGATCCATTTTTCAAACTCTGGCTACAGAGGAACATTTCTATATAATGAGAGTCTTTTCAAATTCGGGCACAAAAGAAGATTTTACTTTATTAAATAGGGTATCTATGCTATAATTATAATAAAAGGTGAACAGTTATGAGTCCAACTGTATTTCGTGTTAAAAGAATCGTGGAGAGACGCAAAGATGAAATTATTAAAGAATGGAAAACACACTTTGGTAAGCATTGAAAATATTTCAGCTCAAGGGAGGGGTATCTGAAGATCAGAGAGATTATAAAAAAGATAGAAAAAGACGGATGGTATGAAGTGAGGCAAAAAGGCAGCCACCGTCAATATAAACATCCTGCTAAAAAAGGACTTGTTACAATTGCGATTCACAGTTTGAATGATGATATTGGGAAAGGAACGTTACATAGTATCATGAAACAGGCTCAAATAAAGGAGAGTTGAGACATGAAGAAGTTTCTTGTTATAATTGAAGAGACAAAGACAGGTTATAGTGCGTATGTTCCAAGCTTGCCTGGTTGCGTAGCTACAGGTAAGACCAGAGATGAGATAGAACAGAATATGTACGAAGCAATAAATCTTCATCTTGAAGGATTAAAAGCAGAGGGATTGCCTATCCCCGAGGTAAACTGTGAGAGTGAAGTCATGGTTTTTGTTTGAAAGCAGCTTATTGCCTAAAGTCATTGACGAGAAGGCTTTTTTGTGGTATATTATATATGAGGTTGCTGAAAAACTCCTCAAAATACATCAGCGACCTCTGAGAGCGCTGCCTATTTTTGGACTTTTTCAGTGTTCTCTATATAGCTAATAAAACCCCTTAAACAGGGTTATCCGCCTTCATGTATTGGGTAAATCATAGAACATAGCCTACGGCGGATGTGCCATTTTTTTAGCCAGATTATGTTAAAGATTAGAAAAGTGTTCAATGTGAAGATTGTAGCGCTAATAATAGGTGTTTCATTCCTATTTACCAGTATCCCTTCCTATGCCTGCCATGATTCAAAAGATACCCTGAGGCTTCATATTGGAGATAAGTATAGAGACGATACTTATTGGAGATTGATGGGCGTTATATATGAGAGACACCAACAGACTATAGATAAAAAAATAGAGGAACATGTTGATGCAAATAGAGATAGAGCTTTATCAGGCCTTCCAGTGCTTGAAGATGAAGTCGAAGCTATTGTAGGCCCTGAGGTACTTAAAAGAATAGAAGAGGCAGGAAGACGAATTCAAGTTATATTTGTTGAGTCAAGAGAGGATTTGCCTGAATGGGTGCCATTTGGATATGGACAGGAAGCAGAGACCCCTACTACTAAGAAGGTGAAAGTCTGGGGCCATTCGAGCAGTAAGTATGTCACGGTCTTTGCTGTAAGAAAAAATGGTGAATATGAAGCTAATTTAGAAAATAGAGATATAAGATTAAGAATTGCTGGAAGAATAGTGCATGAGCTAATAGGAAACTCGTCTATATTGAGAAAAGTGTTTGAAACGGAGGAGCCAACTACTATAGAGGAGGCGAGAGCACTTTTAGACCAGTTTGAACGGGAGGTCAAAATTATAGAGGGACAAATAGAACGAGGAGAGCCTGCTACGGGTCGTGTTTTTGGAAGAGAGCTCGCAGAACTTCAAGTTGATGATGAGCTTTTTAGGGGGTTGAGGGACTATACATGGAGAACTATTAGTGAGGCCAAGGCTCTGCGCGACGCTGCTAATAAATATAGAAAGAAACAGAAGGAAGAAGAGACAGAGAGTCCTCCTGTAGGAAAAAGAGAGTCAAGTCTTCATCTAGAAACTCCGTATAAGCCCCTAGAATTAGGAGAGGTTCCTGAGATGATTACTGAAGCGGAAGCAGAAGAGGAGATAAACAAAAGGAATAGGAAGAAAAAGCGTTGGTTCGGTTCTCCTTCCGAATGCCTTGAGGCCTTACTTACTGCTGCGTTTGTTGATGATGCAGGCGAGGCCAAAGCATTTAAAGACAGTATATTTCGTACACGCGATGTACGTGAAGCTAGAAAAGCTGCAGCAGGAATGGCGCAAACCACGGTAGGCCTAGAGCTAAGATATCTGGTAGGAATGGGGATATTAAGAAGGATTGAAAGAGGTTATTACGAGTTTGCAGAATTTACGGATAAACAGTTGGCTTTTATCCGGACTATTGCTATCGGAAGTACCACTCCAGCATTGCAGCTTCCTGACATGGGAGAAGATGTAATGAATAAGGTGAAAGAAAGGATAGATAACGAAATCCAAGATCCTGCTAAGCTCGAAGATGAGGTTGTGTTTTTCTTTAGTAAAGAAATTACGGCTGATCGCCAGACATTTGAAAGAGCCTTTAGAAAACTACCAACTAACAACCGTGCTATAGTTTTAGTAGAAAATGATACAGAGAAAGCGCCCCTTAAACTAATTCTTGACGAGTTAGGCATCCTTGAGGGAAGCTATGAAGTCATGACCTTTAAACAAGCTGGTCTCATAAAAGCTGGCATAACTCCAGCTAATATAGATTCTTATTACATGCAAATATTAGGAATAGATGGCATACACTGCCTGCCTTTAATCCCTGTAAAACTTGATCTCCATCCAGGATTAGAAGAAGTTCGAAGAAGAGTGTAATTCTTTTCAAACCTAAAACTTACTCCATGTCCTCGCAACTGCAAAGTAATACCCCGATTCCCACCTTTTCGTCACCGGCCACAAAACATCCACTTTAGAATTATAGTAGCTGCAGCATCTTACCTGTCCTGTGTACACCGCGTAGGTGCGCACCGCGCACCTACGCGGTGGGTAGCGTCGAATTTCCTTGACCCGCCTAAAAGCGGCAAAGTCTCGCTGAAGGCGGGCGAGGTCTGCGGAAAATCTGCTCGAAGAGCAGATTTTTCTTGACCCGCCAAAAAGCGGACGAGGTCTGCGGAAAATCTGCTCGAAGAGCAGATTTTTCTTGACATAAAGCAGGCTTTGTATTATATTTTAGGCTAAGTTTCCCTTTTTATTTTGTCCACAGTTTGTGATTTTTTTCACAAATTCAACATATACATATAATGGACACGTATTTCATCAACCGGCCAAATCTTGACAGGCTCGCAAAGTCTCTTTCCAGGACATACAGGGTCTATGTCCCTGTAAAGTCAGAGGGGAATAGA
>JAHIPS010000085.1 GCA_018902915.1 Candidatus Omnitrophota bacterium
AAAAACACTGCCAGTTATTGTTATGCTGGAGGATATGTTTGATGGTGGTTTTTCCAGTAAATACTTCCACAGTAGCAGTATATCATCAAACACTAAAAAAATTGATTAAAAGTTCCCGAGCCGAAGGCGAGGGCTAATTTATTTTCCCTCTTGACAAGATAAATTGCACGGTGTATACTTATATTGGTAATGGAAATCATTTTCAATAAGGAGCGTTGCTATGAGGCACAGGCATAGATCGGGGCATCAGTGGTGGGACGGCAGGTTCAGGGGTTGTGGATACAGGATCACTGTTCCCAGGCAGGTGATACTGGATGCCCTTAGTAAGACCAATGAACATTTAAGCGCTGAGGATATGTATCTAAAAGTGCACAAGATCCATCCTGGGATAGGCCTTACCACAGTGTACAGGACGCTTGAGATTTTGGTGGGAATAGGGCTTTTATCCAAGTTTGACTTTGGCGACGGCAGGGCAAGGTATGAACTGGCAGAAGGGCCAAAGGGCGAAAGGCATCATCATCACATGGTCTGCACCAGCTGCAACAGGGTCATTGATTATACGGATTTCATAGATGAAGAAAAGGATTTGCTGAATAAGGCAGAAAAAGGTCTTTCAAAAAAGCATAATTTTAAGATTAATGGGCATTCAATCCAGTTTTACGGATTGTGCAGCAAATGCAGTTAAAAAATTTTTGGCTGTTAATGGAAATCATTTTCAATAAGAAAGGAGGTTGTTATGCCAAGAGGAGATGGAACTGGTCCGATGGGTCAGGGACCTATGACTGGAAGAGCAGCTGGTTACTGCGCTGGCTATCCTGCGCCTGGCTATATGAATCCAGTAGCTGGAGGTTATGGTTGGGGTAGAGGCGGTGGCCGTGGTCGTGGCCGAGGCGGAAGAGGCTTTGGCTGGGGCAGGGGATGGCAAAATCCCTATGCAGCACCATATGCTGTTCCTTATGCCGCGCCTTACTATGAGCCGACAGCTAATGAAGAAAGGGATATGCTTAAGGAGCAGTCGGAACTTTTAAGGCAAGAGCTTCAAGATATCCAGGACAGGATAAAGACCCTTGAGAAGGCAGAAAAGAAGTAAAGATGAGATTGCTTCGCTTCGCTCGCAATGACATAGGAAGGTGTCATTGCGAGGAGCGAACAAAGTGAGCGACGAAGCAATCTATCTAACAAAGGAGATCGTATGCGAATAGCTATATCTACTGATGGAGATTTTGTGTCTCAGCACTTTGGCAGATGCCCTGAGTTTACGATTGTTGATATTGATGGTAATGAGTTAAAGAGTAAACAACTAGTTCCTAACCCAGGCCACCAGCCAGGGGCCATCCCGCAGTTTCTACACTCAAAAGGAGTTCAATGTATAATAGCCGGTGGTATGGGCATGCGCGCAACAGGATTTTTTCAGGAATTAGGCATACAGGCTATAGTTGGTGTGGACGGCAGAATAGACGATGTCGTGGAGCAGATAAAAAGAGGTACACTTAAGGGTGGCGAGAGCTTATGTAAGCCAGGCGCAGGCAAAGGTTATGGTTTAGATAAGACTGTTTGTGATCATCCAAACGATAAGGAGTGTTAAAATGAAGATATGCGTTACAGCGCAAGGCAAGACCCTTGATGCGAATGTTGATCCGCGGTTTGGAAGGTGCCAGTGTTTTATTATTGCAGATACTGATACTATGCAATTTGAGGCAATAGATAATCCGAATATAAGTTCAACAGGAGGCGCGGGCATTGTCTCAGGACAGCTTATTTTCTCTAAGGCCGCAAAAGTGGTCCTTACAGGAAACGTTGGACCTAACGCATTCCAGACATTGAATGCAGCAGGTATTGAGGTAATAGTCGGAGTTTCAGGTGCTGTTAAGGATGCCATTGAGAAATATAAAAAAGGCGAGTTAAAACCTACGCAAAACCCGAGCGTTGACAAAAAATTCGGTATGGGAGGTAACTAGCTATGCCATTTGGAGATGGAACAGGTCCTTCTGGCCAGGGCCCGGGGACTGGCAGAGGCAGGGGTTTTGGCCCAGGCGGAGGAAGGGGCAGAATGGGCGGTAACAGGCCAGGCGCAGGGCCAGGAGGGGCTTGTGTCTGCCCTTCATGCGGAAAAAAAATCGAACATCAAAGAGGAACACCCTGTTATAATTTAAACTGTCCGCAGTGCGGAACTAGAATGGCAAGATCGTAAAATGATTATTGCAGTCGCGAGCGGTAAAGGCGGAACCGGCAAGACCACGATTGCCACAAACCTTGCTTTATCCCTTAAAAATGTTCAACTCCTTGATTGCGATGTTGAAGAGCCCAATTCCCATATATTTATAAAACCGGAGATAAAGACCAAAGTCCCCAGCCATATACCCGTGCCTGAGGTAGATCTGGGAAGATGCACTTTCTGCGGAAAATGCCAGGAGGTTTGCGAGTATAATGCGATGGCTGTATTAAAGGATAATGTCTTGGTCTTTTCAGAGCTCTGCCATGGTTGCGGGGCCTGCAGTTTTCTCTGTCCTCAAAAGGCAATAAAAGAGGTCAAAAGAGAGATTGGCGTAGTAGAGATAGGCGCAAATGGCGACCTGCAATTTGTGCACGGAAGATTGAATATAGGCGAGGCCATGTCGCCTCCTCTTATAAGGGCAGTCAAGGAATATATAAATCCTTCAAAGACAGTTATTATAGATGCGCCTCCTGGTACATCATGCCCTGTAATTGAATCAATAAAAGGGAGTGACTTTTGTATTCTTGTTACAGAGCCCACGCCATTCGGTCTTAATGATCTGGTCCTAGCAGTAGAGGTGTTAAGAAAGCTCAAAATCCCATTTGGAGTCGTAATCAATCGCTCAGACCTTGGAAATAAAGACACGTACGCTTACTGTAAAAAAGAAAAAATCCGGATACTGATGGAGATTCCTTTTAAAAAAGAGATAGCAATGGCGTACTCAAAAGGCGTTCCCATAGTAGAGGAACTAAAAGAGTATAAAAAAGAATTCACCAAGATGTACGAGAAAATAAAATCATGAAACAAATCGTTGTAATCAGCGGAAAAGGCGGCACAGGAAAGACAATAACTACTGGGGCCTTTGCCGCATTGGCTAAAAATAAGGTAATGGCAGACTGCGATGTGGACGCGGCGGACCTTCATCTTTTGCTAAGTCCGGATATAAAAGAAAGACATGAGTTTAAAAGCGGCAAGTCTGCCGTGATAGATAAAAAATTATGCGTTAGATGCGGCAAATGTATATCCATATGCAGATTCGATGCCATAAGCGAGGATTTTGTAGTGGATCCTGTTTCCTGCGAAGGCTGCGCGTTTTGCAGCCATATCTGTCCGAATGGTTCTATAAAGATGAAAGAGAATATGGCAGGCGAATGGTTTTTGTCAGATACAAGATTTGGCCCGCTGGTACACGCAAAACTCGGCATAGCAGAGGAAAATTCAGGAAAACTCGTGGCCTCGGTAAGAAAAAAGGCAAAAGAACTTGCTGAAAAAAATAAGGCGGACTGGGTGATTATAGACGGCGCCCCTGGCATAGGATGCCCTGTAATAGCATCTTTATCAGGCATAGACTGCGCCATAGTCGTAACAGAGCCTACTATATCAGGACTGCATGATGCGGATAGGGTGATCAGGGTTGCCAGGCATTTTAGTGTACCGGTAAAGCTCATCATTAATAAATACGACCTTAATCCAGACATGACCATGGAAATAGAAAAATACTGCGGTGACAATAATATCCAGGCCCTTGGCAGGATAGGTTTTGATAAGTCTATAGTGGATGCGATGGTAAATGCCAGGACTATAATAGAACATAAAGACAGCAAGGCAAAGGAAGAAATTATTACCATATGGAGCAAGATAGAAAAAGAGTTGTCATGAGATATATCCCGGAATTGACAGAAAAAGACATAGCTGAAAATCGTAAGTATTTCCAGGAGCGAGTGACGCTTTATAAGAACTTAGGCATTGATTTTGCCAATATAAGGAAATCTATTCTTAAAAAGGCAGGGACTTTGGAAAGGGATATTCTTGAGATAGGATCCGGCAATGGCTATACAGCGATATCTCTCGCAAAACAAGGCCATAAGGTTATCTCAATAGATCCTGATAAAGAGGCCTTGAGAAAGACAGCTCTGAACCTGGCCTATGAGAGACTCCTTGGAAAGGTCGAGCTTTATCTTATGGACGGAAAATCCTTAAAATTCGATGATGAGAGTTTCCAGGCCGTTGTTGTCATAAATCTATTCCATCATATAGAGGAGGTCGATATAGTATTATCAGAGATAGACAGGGTCTTACGCTCTGACGGTAAACTGATCGCAGCTGATTTCAATAAACAAGGCATGAAGATAATAAACTCCGTGCATAAAAACGAAGGCAGAACGCACGAAGATTCAGGTGTTACCAAGGAACACATCTATTCCTATTTCAATAAATTAGGTTATAATATAACCGAGCCAAAAAACAGATACCACTGGATATTGATAGCTGAGAAAAAGATCCGACCATAATACTTAAAGCATGAAAAGATTTATATTATATCTAATAAGGTGGCAGTTAAGCACCCCTATACTCTGGCTGGTGGTCAAGAATTTAGGCGCGGGCCTGTGGCAGACCATAGTAGCCAATTTAATAGGCGGAAGTGTATTTTTCTGGGTGGATAAATTTATATTCACTTCAAAGGCAGCAGAGATGTGGCATTTCAAGGAAAAGGGCATATGCGACGATTGTGGGAAAGAGACAAGCCTCTGGAGGCTGGTATTAGCTCCGAATTATGACAGAAGAGAATCCGAACCCAAATTCTTCTGTATGGAATGCTCCAAAAAGAGAACAGACCAGTTAAGAAATAAAGGCATAAAGATAAGAGGCAAAAGCAGGTGAGGACATTAAGACAGATTTCCGGAGAATTAAAAACTCATGCCCCTTTTACGATTTTTGGAGCGATTAGCGGAATTGTAATCATAGCGCTTTTTAAGAATCTGCCTGCCAGTATTTCTTATAACATATTTTACATACTTCATCCTATTCACGTTGTTTTGAGCGCCCTTGTTACCGCGTCTATGTATGAACTCCATAAGTGTGAACGCATAGACGGTAGATGCATAAGAGGTAAATGTAATCTTTGGGTCTTGCTTATCATCGGTTACACAGGTTCTATAGGCATTGCTACCATAAGTGATTCGATTATCCCCTATTTAGGCGAGGTGATATTGGGGATGCCCAATAGAGAAATCCATATAGGTTTTATCGAGAAATGGTGGCTGGTCAATCCTTTGGCAATTTTAGGCGTAATTATAGCTTGCCGCAGGCCGGCTACGAAATTCCCTCACGCAGGGCATGTGCTTTTAAGTACATGGGCATCGCTTTTTCATATTATCATGGCTATAGGAGGGGCTTTGCATTGGCTTATGTATGGAGTTATTTTTGTATTTCTTTTCCTTGCGGTTTGGATACCCTGTTGTATCAGCGATATAGTATTTCCCCTTTTATTCGTAAAAGAGACAGGAAGGGCAAAGGCGGAAAATGGCAGATTTTAAAAAGGTTCATGAAGCATGTTCTAAATGCCGTAAGAAGATTTCCGAATATAAAATTTATATCATAGACAATAAGCGTATTTGTACGGATTGTATATATGGTAATTCAAAACCCTTCGAGATTTATCCTATAGGCATAGTTAAAAATAACCTGAAGCGCGTCGGAGAAGGATTCGGGACTATAGGTAAGGAAGATATATCCCGCATAGAATTAATCGAATCCCAGAAGCCCTTTTTGTATAAATTGGAGGAAGAATACTATATAACAATCGTATATTACCTGCATGAGGCAGAATCAATAAAATCTGTTTTTAAACGAGGTTTGGACGGAAAAGAAGTAGGGGTTTTTGCTTCGCGCACTCCATATAGATTATCCAGAATCGCAATACAGGATGTAAAGCTATTAAAAGTAGAAGGAACGACGATTTTTGTTGAAGGATTAGACGCTGTTAACGGAACGCCGATTCTTGATATAAAGATGCGCTGGCTTGGGCTGTGTAAAATGTAGCGTAGCTATTGAAATAGTATAATAATATCAGAAAGGAGAAGATTATGCCAAGAGGAGATGGAACAGGACCATTGGGTCAGGGACCTGGAACGGGAAGAGGCATGGGAAGAGGAGGTGGACGTGGTAGAATGGGCGGCAATCGTCCGGGCGCAGGTCCCGGAGGAGTTTGTCTATGTCCTAATTGCAACTTATCCGTACCGCATAAAGTGGGTGCCCCGTGCTATAACATGAATTGTCCCAAATGCGGCGCAAAGATGGTTAGAGGGTAATTCAATCGATGAGAATTTGAAATGAAGACCAAGGATTTTAAGTATATTTACGGCCCTGTGCCTTCCTGGAGACTGGGGAGTTCTTTAGGTATAGACCCTATTTCCCAAGCAGGGAAGGTTTGCACATTCGATTGCCTTTATTGCCAACTCGGAAAGACAGAAAATTTTACCGGCGAAAGAAAGATATTTATCTCTGTTACTAAAATTATCGAAGAACTTGATCTATTACCAACGGTACAGTTCGATTATATTACCTTTTCTGGCAGAGGCGAGCCGACGCTGGCAGGGAATTTAGGCCAGATGATAAAGGCAATAAAAAAGATAAGAAAGGAAAAAATAGCTATCTTGACCAATTCTTCGTTGTTGAATAGAAGAGACGTTCAGGAGGATTTATTGCCGGCAGATTTTGTAGTGGCCAAACTCGATGCCGATTCTCAAAAAGTTTTCGATATAATCAATAAGCCGATGGAGGCAATAAAATTCGATGCTATCATGGAAGGAATAAAGGATTTCAGAGGCATTTATAAAGGAAAGCTGGCACTGCAGATTATGTTTATTACCGAAAATAAGAAATATGTAGAGAAGATAGCAGGGCTTACAAAAGAAATTGATCCTGATGAAGTGCAAATCAATACTCCATTAAGACCTTGCGGCGTAAAACCTTTATCCAAAACCGAGTTAGGAACGATAGAAAGTTATTTTAATGCTTTGAATGTAGTTTCCGTTTATAAGGCCGAAAAGAAAAAAGTCAAACCGATTAGTAACGAGGATACACTAAAAAGGAGAGGTAAAATTTAATCTATGACAGTTTTTCGCCAGATGATTAAATCAAAGATACACGGCGCGAGAATCACCAAAAAAGAGCTGCATTATAAAGGAAGTATCGGTATAGATAAAATGCTTTTATCTAAGAGCGATATTGTGCCGGGAGAAAAGGTGCAGGTCTTGAATTTTAATAATGGCCAAAGATTCGAGACTTATGCTATAGAAGAGAAGAAGCAATCAGGCATTATCGCTTTATACGGACCTGCGGCAAGGCTGGGAGAAATAGGGGATATCGTTTGTATTGTTTCATACGTATATGCGGATTATATCGATATAGCGAAACTTAAAGAGAAAATTGTAATCGTCAATAAAAATAACAGGATAACCAAATAAGATGAAAGAAGGATGTTTGAGCGTCCCGGATACTATAGTAGACATAGAAAGATCCTACGAAGTTTTTATAAAAAGAAAATAAGAAATAACCATGCCCAAATTTAAATTTTGCCCTTTATGTAAGGTTTGTTTACGCAGAAAGAAGATAGACGGCCGAATGAGATTGGTCTGTCCAAGCTGTGGCTGGATAGATTATAGAAATCCTCTTCCAGTGGCTGTCTGCGCGGCAAAAGATAAATATGGCAAAATCCTTGTAGTAAAAAGGAATCTAAAGCCTGGGATAAATAAATGGGCTTTGCCCGGCGGTTTTGTCGAATCGGATGAGACACCCGAAATTGCTTGCTTGAGGGAGTTAGAAGAGGAAACAGGTTTAAAAGGTAAAATCAGAAGATTGATAGGTATTTATGTTCAGGAAACCAGATGTTATGGTTCGTTTCTTGTTATCGGTTATGAGGTTAATGTTTCCAAAGGCCGCCTATCGTTAAACAGCGAACTGAAAGATGCGAAATTTTTCGAAAAGAAAGACTTACCTATTATACCGTTTTCATCCCATAGAAAAATAATAGAAAGGGTCTAAGAATGAAGGTAAAAATTATTTTTGACAAGGATGCGGAAAACGAAAAACTGCATACAGGTTGGGGAGTTTCTTTTTTGATAGATGAAAAGATATTATTTGACACGGGAAAGAACGGCTCTTGGCTCCTAGAAAACATAAAAAGTTTAGATGCGGATATCGATAAAATAGAAGCCGTAGTTATTTCTCACGACCATTGGGATCACACGGGCGGTCTCTGGGAATTAGCATAGAACCTTATAAGATTTCATTGGAGAGGCTAAAAAGATTATTGTCGGATAAGATTTTCTTCGGTAACGAGTAAATTATAGAAAGATAAACGGAAAAGAAAAAGTAGTCGGTAAAATCGTTGGAGCACTTCCCAAGACCGAACTTGAAAAAGCGATCAAACCTCATCTTTGAGGACGAACTCGACAGAAAGAAAAAAGAGCTTGATGCTTAAGGAGCAATCAAATGGGAGATATAAAACCTAAAAGTAAGAAATTCGTCTATAAGACCAAAGTTTCTTGGGTTAAAGAAAAAAAAGGAATTTTGTCTTCATCCGGCAAGCCGGATATTGAGATAGCTGTGCCCCCGGAATTTAAAGGCCATGAAAACATATGGACGCCGGAAGAATTGTTCGTGGCATCGGTTAATGCATGTATCAAGACCACGTTTCTTTATTATGCCCAGAAACAAAGTCTTGAGTTTTTAAGTTATGAGAGTGAAGCAGAAGGGATATTGAAAAGAATTGAAAATAGATTTATATTTACAGAGATTAAAATCATGCCGAAAATAAGAATTATTAGAGATTCTCAAATCGAAAAAGCAAAGGAGATCATAACTCTTTCAGAAAAAAGTTGCCTTATATCCAATTCCATTAAATCCAAAGTAGAAGTTTTACCGGAGATACTTACAGGATAAAAATAGGAGATTTTAAGCGGAGGTCTAATATGGAAGATACAGAAAGGAAACAAAAAGAATTAGAGCAGGAGGAACGTCTTAAAAGTAACCTTTCCAGGATAAAAAACAAGTTACTTATTATAAGCGGAAAAGGCGGAGTCGGTAAAACCACTGTTGCGGTTAACCTGGCCTATGGATTGGCTATTAAGGGGTATAAAACCGGGGTATTGGATGTAGATATCCATGGTCCTAATATTGCCAAGATGCTGGGGATAGAAGATAAGAAACTAGTGAGTTCAGAATCCGGGATAGAACCTGTTATGGTTTTATCCAATTTAAAAGCAATAAGTCTTGCATTGGTCGGGTATGACGTAAATCAACCGGTTATCTGGCGAGGTCCTCTTAAGATGATAGCCATAAAGCAACTTTTGAGCGATGTTAACTGGGGAGAGCTTGATTATCTGATTATTGATTCTCCTCCAGGGACAGGTGACGAACCTTTGAGCGTATGCCAGCTTATACCTGACTTGAACGGAGCCATAGTCGTTACCACTCCGCAGGATGTGGCTATTTTAGATTCTAAAAAAAGCGTATTATTCGCAGTACAGTTAAATGTGCCGGTTTTAGGGATAATCGAAAATATGAGCGGATTTGTGTGTCCTCATTGCGGAAAGGAAGTTGATTTATTCGGGATGGGAGGTGGTGAAAAGGCAGCCGAAAATTTAAAAGTGCCGTTTCTTGGAAGGATACCGCTTGAGCCCTTGATGATTAAATCAGGAGATTCCGGCAAGCCGTTTATACATTTTAATAAAGATAGAAACACAGCTAAAATTCTGGATGAAATTACAGAGAAAATATTGAGGAAGGAGAAGGCAAAATGACCAATATCCATCGTAAGCTTTCTGAGAGATTCAGGAGTCAATGGATTAAGGTAAAATTCTATAAAGACAAACCGGATTTAAACGGGGCCAAAAAGTTAAAAAATGTAAGATTCTGCGAGGCAACAAAAGAGGCAATCAGTCACCCTGTTATTTTAGATAAGAAGAGTATATCCTGCATAGGGGCTCAATATGCCTTTGGCTGGAAGAATGGTCATCAGAAAGAACTTTTAGATAGATGTAGCGGTAAACAACAGATTAGAAAGGCTAATTTAAAATCGACACTTTCTCAGGCCCCATATTTTAAAAGACCTTTCAAATATATAGGGTTAAATATTGACGGAGAACCCGATCTTGTTATGTCATATATGGCACCTGCAGATATTATGAATTTTATAAAGATATTCAATGAGAGATACGGCAGTAATGTAGAACTTTCCTTGAGTAACATGATGTCGATTTGCGGAGGCATAGCAGCTGCGACTTATTTAAGCAAGAAGATCAGTCTCTCTTTTGGATGCGATGACTCGCGCAGGCTTACAGATATGAGAAGAGAAAATCTCGCTATAGGCATACCAAACGAACTATTTGGAACCTTTCTTTGATTATGGGAAACGAGAAGGCTTGTATAAAAAAAGAGTTATTAAATATCCGAATAAGATAAAGTTATAAAAAAGGAGGTTTAAATGCCGTTTGGTTTTGGAAGAGGGAGAGGAGGACGCGGCAGAGGCGGCGGCAGGGGATTTCGCGGCGGTAGGCGATGGGGGTGGTTTGGGCCACGAGGTCCGGGCAGACCGCCTGATAATTGTATATGCCCTAATTGCGGAACAATTGTGCCTCACAGGCTAGGCCTTCCGTGTTTTCACACAAGGTGTCCGAATTGCGGTTCAAAAATGACGCGTCAGTTTTTTTAGATTAGCCTTGAGACCGATATGGATGATAATAGCATTAAAATCAAAAAATTGAAAAAAGGTCAAAGGATAGCTTTTATAGCGACCTTTGTGACACTCTTTTTGGTGGTCGCAAAAGGTGCTGTCGGCTACATATTTAATTCAGAGATATTGATCGCAGATGCCTTTCATAGCGGAGCAGACCTTTTGGCTATTTTTGCTTCCGGATTCGGACTCTGGCTGGCCAGTAAGAAAAAGAGTAAAAAATTTCCCTATGGATTATATAAAGCAGAGACCTTGGTTAGTTTCCTGATAGGGTTATTGATAGTATGGGCTGGCATAGAAATACTGCAAGAGGGGTATCATAAATTTTTTCATATAACCCAGGTTCAAAAGTTTCCTATTTTGCCTGTTTTGGTAAGCGTGATATCAGTTATACTATCTTACTTCATAGCCAGGAAAGAAAAAGCGATAGGTAGGGAGATTTATTCCCAATCTCTTATCGCCAATGCACAGGAATCATTTCTGGATATCTTTACTTCAATAGTTGTTTTAATAGGGATATTATTGGCCTTTTTGCAGGTCCCATATGTCGAAGGAGCCATAATAGTTTTAATTTCATTACTCATATTAAAGCTAGGCCTTGAAAACGTATGGACATCTTTACTGGTCTTAATGGACGCCAACTTAGATCCCAGGCTACAATCAGAGATCGAAACAAAGGTGAATGAGATATACGGCGTAAAAGGAGAAAGCGAGGTTAGGATTCGGCAATCAGGCCCGTTTAAAATGGTCGAATGTAAGATTCAGACCTCGCCCACGCTTCCTTTATATCGGGCGCATGAGCTTACAGACAAAACAGAAGATTTTATAACAAAAAATTATGAAAATATCGAATCTGTTTTTATACATGTCGAGCCTTCGAAACAGAATATTGTATCTGCGATTATTCCGGTTAAAAATATCGATGGGCTGGATTCAAAAATCCATGGCCATTTTGGAAGAGCTCCTTATTATATAATCTTACGTCTTACCGATGGAGATATAGAGATAGAGGATTTTTACTATAATGAATTCCTGGGTGAAAAGAAACATATAGGGATTAAGGTTATAAAAGCGGTTATCAGATATAAACTGGATATGTTGTTTACGGCCAAGATTGGAGAGCTATCCTTTTATATGCTCAAGGATAATTTCGTTGATATTTATAGAATTAAGGAGGATTTGACTGTAAAAGAAACCATAGAAAGATATAAAAATGGACAGCTGGAAAAGATTATCAAGCCCACTCATTCACTTGAACAGTCTCAGGTGGAAAAATGATTAAAGGAGGGATTGAAAATGGAGATTAAAGTAAATGATGAAAATTTTAAGCAGGAGGTATTAGAATCAGATATTCCAGTCTTGGTGGATTTTTGGGCAGAGTGGTGTATGCCATGCCATATGGTTGCCCCCACAGTTGAAAAGATAGCTGAGGAGCATAAAGGCAAACTAAAGGTGTGCAAACTGAATGTAGATGAGGCCCCCAAGGCGTCTTCAGAATACGGCATTATGGGTATACCTACTTTGGCTATTTTTAAAAATGGCAAGGTGGTGGATAAAATTGTAGGGGTGGTTCCCAAGACAGAAATTGTTTCCAAGATTAAGCCTTATATTTGATTTTGGGAGGAGTTTAAGATGGCGGATTTTAAAGAAATCAATGAGGCAAGAAAATTATTAGGGCTTGACGAAGAAGTAACCCTACCAGAGATAAAAGAGGCATATCGCAAACTTGCCCTTAAATATCATCCCGACCGTTGTAAAGACGAGAAGAAGAAGGATTGCGAAGAAATGATTAAAAGGATAAATTGCGCATACGAGGTGGTTATGGGTTATTGCGCAGGTTATAGATATTCTTTTAGGGAAGAGGATGTTAAAGATGCTACAATAAATAAAGAATTTTATAAACATCTGAAAAGATTCTATGATGGTTGGGGTGGAGACCTGGATCCATGAGCAATATCTTCGATAAATATCATAAGAGATATGATATGTGGTATGATAAACATAGATCTATCTACTTATCCGAAGTTGAGGCCATCAGAAGGGTTTTGCCCAAGAAAGGCAAAGGGTTGGAAATTGGCGTAGGCACAGGAAGATTTGCCAGTGCCCTGGGAATTACAGCTGGCATTGATCCGGCAAAAAATATGGTTACAATTGCCAGACAAAGAGGCGTAGATGCCCGGTTAGATTTTGGAGAAGATCTTTCATTCAAAAATGCTAGCTTTGACTATGCGGCGATTATTATTACCCTGTGCTTTGTTAAAGATCCGCTAAAGGTCTTAAAAGAAGCCAGGAGAATTTTAAAGAAAAATGGTAGAATTATAATAGGCATAATAGATAAAGATAACTTCTTAGGCAAATTCTATCAGAAGAAAAAAAGTGTATTTTATAAAGAGGCAAATTTTTTCAGTGTCAAAGAAGTTGAGGATTTACTTAGGGCAGCAGGGTTTAGCTATTTTTCCTATTATCAGACAATATTTCGATTGCCAAAGAAGATTGATTCAATAGAGAGACCCCGGAAAGGATTTGGCAAGGGCGGTTTTGTCGTAATCAGCGCCAGAAGTAGATAGAACGGAGATTATCAGATAATTATGAAGACATATTTAGAGTGCATACCCTGTTTTTTCAAGCAGGCGCTTGAGGCCGCGAAGCTGGCTGGTGCAGATGAAAAGATGCAGAAGAAGATATTGAATGATTTGGCCAGGGCGCTTCCGAAATTCCCATTAAGTTCCTCACCGCCTGAGATGGGCCGGACTATCTATGGCCTGGTTAAAAAGATCACAAAGAAAGAAGATCCGTATTTAAAGATAAAGAGAAAAAGCAACACCCTCAGCATGAATATTTATCCCAGATTAAAGAATAAGATAAGCTGTTCCGGTGATAGATTATTGAGAGCTCTCGAGCTGGCAATCGCAGGTAATATCATTGATTATGGCGTAAAGAATTCCCTGAACGTAGACGGGGAATTAAAAAGGATTCTTGACGAGGAAGAGAGGACTATAAAAAAAGAGGACAAGAAAAATTTTAATTACCATGGTTTTAAGGAATCCCTTAAAGATGCAAAGTCCATACTTTACCTTGCGGATAACGCAGGAGAGGTGGCCTTTGACAGGGTTTTGATAGAAGAGATAAAAAGGCTTGATATGAATAAAGAGATCATTTACGCTGTCAAAGAAAAACCTATTATAAATGATGCATTGACGGCTGATGCTGTCAGATGCGGCATCAATAAGGTGGCAAAGATAGTCTCAAGCGGGTTAGACGCACCAGGCACCGTACTTCGTTTTTGCTCAAAGAAATTCCTGAAAATATATAAAGATGTGGATATGGTAATCAGTAAAGGCCAGGGCAATTTCGAGGCATTGTCCATGCCAGGAAGGCCAGTATTCTTTTTATTCATGGCCAAGTGCCCGGTGGTCGCAAAGAGTGTGAAGTGTAATGTAGGCGATATAATCCTACTATACAGGAAAAGATGAAGATAAAAGTACTTTTTGACAAGGATGCTTTAAATAGTGAGCTTAAAACAGGCTGGGGCGTGTCTTTTTTAATAGATGATAAGGTTTTATTTGATACAGGAGAAAAGGGCGAGTGGCTTTTAGGGAATATGAAGAAGTTAGGCGTGGATTTGGATAAGATAGAAGCAGTTGTTATTTCGCATGACCACTGGGATCATAAGGACGGGGTGTGGGATTTATTGAAACAACGACCTGGATTAAAGGTCTATGGTTGTCCGCGTTTTGGAAAAAAGTTTAAACAAAAGGTCAAATCCTCCGGCGGAAAATTAATAGAGGTAGATAAATTTACTAAAATCACAGATGATATTTACACAACAGGCGAGATTCTCGGGAGATATATCTTAAGGCCCTTACCTGAACAGGTCCTGGCAGTAAAGACCCAAAAGGGCATTGTCGTATTAACAGGCTGCGCGCACCCAGGTATAATAAAAATCATAGAAAAAATAAAAGAAAACCTGCCTGAAAGAATCTACCTCGTATTAGGCGGTTTTCATTTGATGGAGAAAGATGAACCTGCCGTCAAAGAAATAATTTCCAGATTCAGACAGCTCGGTATACAAAGAGCCGGCCCTACCCACTGCACTGGTGAAAGAGCTATAGAGTTATTTAGAGATGAATATACCTCAAATTTCATGCCTATAAAAGTCGGTCGGGTCATCGAGGTATAATAAACGGATTCTATAATAAGTATAGAGGGCACTGAAAAAGTAGCTTTCTGAATAACGTAAGGTATATAATCAGCCATAGGCCTTTATCCTTGTTTCTTTTATCTTTTTAATCACTTCATAGAGTGCTTTCATGCTGTATCTTATCCAAATCCTGACCTTGATA
>JAHIPS010000086.1 GCA_018902915.1 Candidatus Omnitrophota bacterium
CCATTGCTGCTGCAAAAGCTAAGCAAAAGAAAAAGATCAGATTCATTAGAGGTATCTTAAGGCACCTTTTGCAGAAATAACCTTATTTTCAAAGAGCGTTTACTCTCTATTGCTCAAAACCTTGAGTTTTGAGCAACCCTCATCTAAGGTATCGCATATTGCGATACCACCTACTATATCAGACAAAGGAGGTGCCTATTTTCTTTCAAATTATTTTGATTCTTTTATTTGCCCTTACTTATTACCGGTAGGCTTCCCTGCGGTGCATTACCTTTACTATATGGATAAGCAATTCTTTCTTGAAAATACTATAAATTATCCTGTAATCCGATACCCTGTATGAATAGCGCCCTTTATAGTTCCCCTTGAGTGGCTTACCCTGATATGGCATGTTTCCAAGGATTTCTATTATTACGCTTATTATTTTTGTTCTAATGCTCTCGGGTAGGCTGTCTATCTGCTTCTGGACCATTGGAACAATTCGTATTCTGTATTTGCTCACTTTTTCTGCCTTTTCTTTGTCTTTTTACCGTAGACCTCCTCAAAATCGATGGCTTTGCCTTCCTTAAACTCTTTTTCCGCCTGTCTTATGTCTTCCATAGCTTCTTTATCGCTCATTATTTCCAGAGTCTCGAGCCAGCCTTCATAGTCATCCATACTCATCAATACTGCCTCAGGCTTGCCGCGCTTTGACACAACATAACGCTCATAATGCGTCTTTGTATCTTTGATAACATTAGCCAGGTTCTTCCTTAGCTCCCTTACCGATATGTATTTTGCCATACTTAATCACCTCACTATAAGTGTACCATATTGTGTACACAATGTCAAGGCAACCGTTAGTTACATTGCTATGCGATGCAAGACCTCCGAGATAAAAGTCTGGTACTTTATGCCTAGTTTTTGCGCCTTTGCTTTTATGCTGTTTAGATCCTGGCTATTCACCCGTATGTGCAGAATAGTGTCTTTTTTCCGCGCTGCCAGGATTTCTGCGATGCGCCGGAATTCCGCATCAGACGCTTTCACATATTCACCTTTTGCCAGAGCATCTTCTATGGCCTTTTCCTGCCTTGTCAGTTTTATCCGCCTCATTTCAGGCCTCCTTTTCTATATATTCTTGTGTATTTCCTGCTAGGATAAAGCGTCTTTAGGAAAATATGTGATTCATCTTCTACATAAGGCACAGCCCATATATAGTTTTTATACTCAAAAAACATTATGCTTTGTCCTTCCTTTCTATGGTGCTCTCCAATGTCAATGAGTTTTGCTCCTGTAATATCCTCAAAAGAGGCACCCCGTACTTTCTTTAACCTCTCGTTTTTCAAAGAGCTCCATCTAAGCTCTTTCATTCTTTTTCTATCTGTATATACAAATGTATCACAGATAGCCTCCTATGTCAAATGTTTTTTTGAGGCCGCATTTTGCGACTCCAAGATCATATCTTCTTTATCATATCAACCTTCATCACTGTGCCATTACGCCAGTCCTTGCACTCCTCCAGCGCCATCCTGGCAAAGACCTCCAGCCCCTTGTCCGGCCGCATATTATACATCGCCAGCGCCTCCAGCGCCGCGTCAGAGCCATTATGGGCTAGTATCATCATGATCGCCTCTCTGGTCCTGCGCTGAATGTCCTTTTGAAGAAGAAGCTGGCCCATAAGCGCTATAAACTCAACCGGTATCATGTTGCAATCCCTGGGCAATATCGCATGGCTCATTAAATAATGCCCTACAGCCTGGACCCCTGGATCAGGATCATCGATCATACCAGCCATCATGGGCTCCCTCCCATGCACCTCCCACAAAACCCCCTCGAGAAACCTCCAAAACTGCGCTTCTGTCATAGCGCACCTCCCTCCTGTTTGTCATTCCTGCGAAAGCAGGAATCCACCATCTCCACTTACTATACAGACACAGGAGGTGCTCATTTTCTTTCAAATTATTTTAGGTTTTTTTGGGAGATTTAAATCTTAGACGGGTTCCTTCACAAACTCAATACAGCTTCCTGAACAGGCTGGTAGACGTCTCCAAGCACAAGCATCCGACGTCTCCAAGCATCCCTAATAGATTCCCACTTTCGTGGGAATGACAGAGAAAAGACTGCAATGACACTCCCCATTCACAAATACCCCTCATAAACCTCCCTACTAAAGCACACGAAGGTCACTTTTTCTATCTCAGGGTTTTTGGATAAGAAGTCCTGGGTAGTAAGCCGGGCTATCCTGGAGGCCCTGTCAATGGGAAAGCGATAGGCACCTGTGCTTATAGCAGGGAATGCGAGTGTCTTTATGCCGTGCTCTTTAGCGAGTTTTAGGGAATTTTTATAGCAGTCGGCGAGGAGCGCGTCCTCTCCCCTTGTGCCGCCATGCCAGATGGGGCCTACGGTGTGTATGACGTATTTAGCGGGTAGGTTAAAGCCGTGGGTGATCTCGGCCTGGCCTGTCTTACAGCCGCCGATGGCGCGGCATTCTTTTAAGAGTTCAGGCCCTGCGGCCCTGTGGATGGCTCCGTCCACGCCTCCGCCGCCTAAAAGCGAGGTATTGGCGGCATTGACTATTGTCTCAACACGCTCTTTGGTGATGTCGCCTAGTTTTACTTCGATTTTGGGCATTATATACGTATTTTACTGCCGGGAATGATGTTGGTCAAGGGGGTTTTACTGATGTGGCGTTATGGCAAAAACCGTGATTTCGCCCCTTTTTGGACCGTAATAGAAGAATATCCTGTAGGCAGCTGGCGTATCCTGCTCTGCGTATGCTTCAAAGACTTTTTCGCTATTAGGACCGGAAATCGAATAGTACTGGTGGGTTTGCAGGCCTGGATGACGGGGATTGTTGCTTAAAAGCTTAAGCGCTTTTGTAACAGCATTATATCTTTTCTTTAGCGATGAGTTGTGTTTTAGCTCACGAAGCGTCTCTATTGACGCAGGCGTAAAACATAATGCAAATCTCATAGTTCCTTGAAGAATTTATCCAGGTCGCTGACTTTCTTGGTCTTTCCCTTGCCTGCCTCATCCAGGCCTTTGCGGATCTTTTTAAGGACTTCCGGATGCTCGTAGATCCATGCCTCGTTGGCAGGTATGGTCACAACTGGCCTCAGCAGGATATCGCCTTCTTTCCCAATAAAAATCTTATAAGCGTCTGCCTTGCCTTTAGAGTCAATGACCTTCAGGATCTTCTCCCCCAGGTTTATCCTGTTCTTTGAATCCACTGTCTTGATACCTACTGATACGAACTTCTCATCTACCTTTATAGTCATATCTCCACCTCCACTATAAGTATATCATATAGTGGGAAAAGCGTCAAGTGGGAAAGTGGGATATTTTGTCATTTGCTTCCAGCCTCGCTATATAAGACACACTACACCCTCTATTTCTTTCAAATTATTTTAGATTTTTTTGGATTATTGATTAGGTAGGATGCTAAAGCTTTTCAGGCACTTCTCGAATACAGGCAGGTATTTATCAAAATACTGCTCAACGCATGAAAACCTTAAAAGATAAGCCTTGATAGGCTCATCTTTTGTGATCAGATCTATCTCGTATCTTTTCGCATGCTCTTCGTTGTCAATAAAGATCGTGTGCAAAAGAATAAAATCTTTCATCTCTTCAAAATCAGAAGAGATGAATGTATAGCTATCTTGCGAATAACTCCGATAAAAACCCCTCTCTAGTCCTTCTGACATTTCATGTTTAAGCTCTGGCGAGTTTCTCCGGAGGTCATAATAGTCTTTCCATCTCTTCATGTAACTAATCCGCTCCTTCCTTACATACTTTCGAATCGATATATAAGGCTTTATTGGACCGGTTTTTACAGTCAAATTCGGCCCTTTAATCTTTAAGATTTCCTCATCCCTCCAGCTCCACCAATCCGAAGGAACCATTACGCTAAAATATTCTGTTTGTTCCAAAATGTCCTGCGTTTTTCTTTTTTCTAAAATCAACTTTTTGTTTACTGTATCGATTTGAAAATTAAATCTTCTTAAAAAAGCCAAACCCAGCAGTCCATCCTTCATTAACTCCGGGGTTTCATCCAGCGCAGCCTCTGTGTCAACATTTCTGGCTTCAACGCCTTCTACCTTTACGCTGTCCAAAACAGTATATACTATACGTAAATCAGATACACCCAAGACGCTCGTTGTCGCCACCTTTACACCATGAGTTTTTATGCCCAATTTCTTTGTCATATGATCTGACAATAAGATCATAGGGGCCCCTGTGTCTAATAAAAGTGTGGCCTCAACATTGTCATTCAATAAGGCGTTGACAAATATATGTCCGCTTTCCCTGGAAAACCCAACCTCTTTTGGCGTATAGTCTTCTTTTTCCCCGGCCTCTATTTCCAGGTCCTCATTTTTCTGCCATTCTTGACGTATAACATCAGCCTCTTCAGAGCTTGAACGATCTACGCGCTCTATCTCTTCCCGCCTGAATTTGACCGAACCTATTCCAAGATCCAGCCAAACCGCATCCTCGGTCTCTTTCTTTATTAAACCTTCCATCTTGCGGCCGTTCTTGAGATGTATGGTATCCGAGCTCGTCTCTGAAATCAAGACGAATAGAAAAAAGAAAACAAATGTAAATATTTTAATCTTCATAGCGCAACAAACAAATCACTCGTTAAGACTAAAGCTATCCAAGCACTTCTCAAATACAGGCAAATAATCGTTATAATCCTCTTTGGGACACATGTATATCAGATTATATCCTCTGGTAGGTTCAGCTTTTGTAATAACGCTCGTGTCGCGTATCTTCATATCGTGCGCCTTATCAATAGTTACCATGTCATGTATGATGAAATCTCCTTTTTCTTCATAATCAAGGGAAACGAATTTAAATTTGTCTGTGCCATAAGTTTTTTTAAAAAGACTCATCAAAAATTCTAGCATCTTATTCTTGACGTCTGGCAGGTCTTTCCAGCGATGATAATTCTCTTTCGTTGTTTGCATGGAACGGGCCGCAGCCTCACCTGCCTCTTCTCTGAGAACTATAAATGGCCCCTTGCCGCCAACCAGGACAGGTCCCTTAAGCAGTAATTTCTCTTCATTTGTTTCTTTTTTCCAATCCGAAGGATAGATTACGCTAAAAGCTTTTGTTTTTGCCAAAACATCTCTGGGCTTCTCTGCAGCGACCTTTGGCTTGACTGTTTCTTTCTGCTTACCCTTTGCCTTAAAATCAAACCCTGGGGCATCTATCTTCTCTATCTGTCCCCATGTAAATTTAACCGCGCCAGCCCCGATGTCCAGCCACACGCCGTCTTCATTTTGCTTTTTTATCTTACCCTGCATCGAGCGGCCATTTTTGAGATATATAATATCTGCGCCGGCTTCTAATGCAAAGCTGAGCAGAAAAAAGAGAATAAATGTAATCACCCTGATCTTCATATGATCCTCCTTTTATGCCTTACATAAGCGCACTGGGTGCGGCCCCACCATGTCTTCGAGAGCATGTTACGGATCGGGACGCATAATATGGGCTCTCCGCTCAGGGTCTTGCGCAGGCCGAATCGCTCCTCATATATATCGCAGAAATACCTGCTATCCTCACCCTTCTTCAAATGCTCGCAGGGATATTCTTCCATAGCCCCGCAGCACGCGCCGCAGCGCTTGCACAATGCCTCGTGCTCCTGGTATTTCTGGTCTTGAAGTTGGTTATAAAGATTGTCATCCATAGGACAGTTTAGTGTCGAGTCGAATTTATTATCCAATCAAGGTAGGGTTTGTGGCCTGCAATAATAGGGATTGCTATTATCTCGGGGATATCGTAGGAATGCTCTTTCCGGACCGCTTTTACTATTTTTTTGAAAAGCGTTTTTCTGGTCTTGGCTATTAAAAGATATTCCCTGGCCTTTTCCTTTTTCCCTTTCCACCAGAAGCGGGAATCGACACCCTTGATTATATTCGCGCACGCGATAAGCCTGGCATCTAGCAATGTCTTGCTTACCCTCTCCGCCTCTCCCCTATTAGCTGTTGTGATAAAAACTACTATGAACATTCTGATCTTATCTCCACTATCTTTTTATTAGATGTCTCCCCTGCTACGATCCTGACATCCTGTTTCTTCACGCCTAACTCTTCTGACAGGAGCTCTATTATCCTCTTATTAGCCTTGCCCTTTTCCGGCGGGCTTGAAACCTTGATCTTGTAGCTATCCTCGGAAAGCTTCAGCACTTCTTCTTTTTTCGCCCTAGCTATGACCTTTAGCTCTATTCTCCGCATCGAACCACTTCCAATACCTTAAAGTTCGTATTTACTTGATCACCTTGCTTAAAAACAGCGCTAAAAATCCCGCTATGGGCGGCAGTATTAAGACGCTGATAAGTCTTATAAAGGCAAATCTCCATCCCAGAATGCCTATCTCCATAGGTATCCTGATGATAGCCCATAAGCTCCACCCTGTAATATACGCCACCATAGTGCCCATGCTCGCGCCAGAACGTAAAAGTCCTGCCACTATAGGCATGCTGACATATGGCCCTCCTGGCGTAAAAGCGCCTGCCACTGTCCCTATTAATATGCCTCGCACGCCTGATTTCTCCCCTATCCATATTGATATTGCTTCATGCGGCAAAAGGACCTGCACCATGCCAGCCACTATGAAAGCAAAGACAAGCAAAGGCAGTATCTCTACAGTCATCCGCATGGCCTGATTCAACCCATTCAGATGCTCTCCTTTGTAAACACCTATTAAAAACAGCGCGGCTGCCAGCGCTCCCATGATAAGGGTCGGCATAAACATATTATAATCTCTCATTTTTTTATCCTTTATCACCTTGCTCCCAACTCCATTAAAATCTGCAACATCCCTTTCCTCATCATCATAATCGCTATTGCCGCGAGTAAAAGATGCGCTATTTTTGAAAGGGCCTTGGACCCGGCGTCCCCGAGGAATTTTATCAATATGTCCGAGTATGAGAAAATAAGGCCTGCCAGAAGCACATTGACTAAAATCGACATCAGGGTGGGGATCGTGCCGTATTCAGCGATTATTATTAAAGAGGTCGTTAAAACAGCCGGGCCGACTATCAAGGGCGTCCCCAGCGGCACGCTCCCGAGTTCCTTGCCCGGTATCCTGCGTTTCTTACCGGGGTTTAAAATATCCAGTATCGCGATACAAAGAAGTATGAGCCCGCCCGCTATCATAAAATCGCCCACAGTGATCTTCAGGAACGAAAACACCGCCTTTCCTAAAAATACAAATCCTATAGCAAGGCATAAAGCTGTTATTATAGACTCCCGTATGATCTTGGATCTTTCTTTTTTTCTTACACCGTGCGTAAACGACACGAATATGGGCAACACCCCTATCGCGTCAACAGCGACGAATATCGGAATAAACGCCAGCATAAAATTTTGTATCATATGACACTCCTTTTTTCAATAAAACGCCTGGTGGTAGTAAGAGCCTATGGTTTTAAATGCCCTGGCCGTAGCGATCAACGCGAAATAAGTTACAATGGCTATTATAATGGTTACGATCAGCTTGGTGTTGCGGTTAAAGCGCGGATTTGTCCATACGAGCGGTAAGACCAGCGGCCCAACGCACAGGAATAAAAATATAAGCGATGGGTTCTTAAAAAACCATTTGGCCTTTTCTTTTTTCTCCAGAAACTCTCCGCAGAACCTGCACTTAACAGCGTCGTCCTGGATCTCTTCAGCGCAATACGGGCATTTTTTCATAGATTAATTACGCTATCTTTCTATTTTGGGAAATCAAACTTAATATCCACGTCTTTCTTGTCTTCTTCCGCTATCTTGAACATCTCTTTTGCCTTCATCTGGAGCATCTGCGCCACGAACATATCAGGCAACTGGTTTATTCTGATATTATAATTATTCACAGAGTCGTTGTAGAACTCCCTGCGGTCAGCTATCTGGCCTTCCAGGTGGCTGACTCGCTGCTGCAGCTGGATAAAACCCTGGTTGGCCTTAAGATCAGGGTAATTTTCCGCGACCGCAAACAATGTTTTAAGAGTCTGCGTCAATTCACCTTCCGCCTTTGAGGATTCACCTACAGTCTTGGCCTGGATACACGCAGTCCTTGCGGCAGTAATCTTCTCCAGGGTCTCCTTTTCGTATTTCATATAGCCTTCGCATATCTTTATAAGCTTGGGCAGCTCATCGTGGCGCTGTTTTAACAATACATCTATATTCGCCCATGCCTTCTCAATATTGCGCGAAAGCCTGATCAGGCCATTGTACACAGATACAAAATACAGCGCTACGCCGACCACTGCAAACAACAACAAAGCTAAGACAACGATCGTCATCATCCCGCACCTCCATGTTTTTTAACTAAAATATACCAAATCGAAAAAGCAAATACCATAGCGTCACCAGCGCCAGGGCTGCCCCGCCAAAGACCCCTAAAAAGGCCTGCCAGGACAACTTATTGACCAGCTCTTTTTGTCCATGATCTGATATAATAAATATCTCCTCCGTATCCCCCCTGGTCACTACCACATCCATAAGCTCATCAGCCTGATGCGACTTTAATTCTTCTTCCAAAATCCCCTGTTCGATATTAGCTACGGCCGTATCCCATTCCTGCGCGCTGATCCGGCCGTCTTTATTTAAATCAACCTCTTTCATCCTGCCTGGACTGGCCTTCAGCTCTTCTATGCGTCGCATCAATCTTTTTTTGTGCGCGTTTACAGGATCATTGATCTTTTTAGCTGTCCCCAAAACATACACGAGTTCATCCGGGCATATGCGCCACTCCTTAAAACGCATACGATGATTTCCAATAAAGGATTTATAATTTATACTATTGCTATCCAGAAAATTTATTAAATTGCCCGGCAAGGACCTGCCCAGTCCGGTACTGAATTCATAATCCGGGGGCATGATAAATTCAGCGCCGCAAGGCAAGACCGTTACATTTCCTGTCCCATCGTCCAGCGAAAAGACGCAATCATTGCTATCCCCCTGGGCCACTGTTACCCAATGCCCGGATTTACCGCTACTCTGGTAACGCTCCACTGTATAACGATAATAAACGCAATCGGTTTTAGTAAGGGCGCTCTTGAGCGGCTTGGTCTTTTTGGCCTTGCCATTTAGTTCAACCAAACCCATGGCCAGGCTGCGAACCGTAGAAGTAGGTATATTTTCAATGATCCTTTTTCTGCGCAGGCTCCCGAAACCCAGAAAAAATGACCACACGCCAAAACCAAATCCAAAAATGGCATACGCGATATCTCTATTATCATCCATATGCTTCTCGTGCCGTTCCGGAACTCCGCAGTTTATTTACAGCTCGAACTTTCCTGTTTCTTCTTTTCTGGATTTGGAAAATCTGGCCTTGGTATTATCCAGGGTCTGCTGAAGGGCTAAAAATATCTTATCCACTTCTTCCGGAGTAGATTCATAACCAGGGGAAGACAGATTCCCTATCAACTCTATCTTCTTTAACGCGTTCGTCACCCTCTGCGCCGCCAGCCTCTTAAACTTGTCATGTCTCGTTTCACCTTCTGCCATGTCTTACCTCCCTTTTTAAAAAAGAAATCACGGGGCCTGTGGAAATTCGCCTCCGAGAACCTTTTTTATCATTGCCTTGACTTCCTCGCTGAAATCCTTGGTAAGCACCCACTCTAAATATCGACGATCATTATTAAATATATCCTTTAGATGTTTTCTCTTGCTATATTTACCAAAGGTGGGATACAGCTCCCCGTTCCACCAGCAAAACTTTCGTTCTTTATCAAAGTAAGCGCTGGAGCGCTCGTAGTCAAAATCCTTCAATGACTCTATGCCTTGTTCCGCAACCCCGTATTTTTTGATCTGCGCGGCGAATATCTCCACTGTCGCCTCAGCGTCACCCAGGGCAGAATGCGCATTAACTAGTTCTTTATCGCAGTATAACTGGTAAGCGGCTGTCAGGTCCCTTTTTTCGTGTATATGGTAAACTTTTTGAGCGTCATATATATTACGCTCACGCCAATAAAAACTAACGCCCGCTTCAAAAAACTCACGCTCGAGCACCGGCAGATCAAACCTCACGATATTGAATCCGCCAAGATCAGAATCGCCTATAAATTCCAGCACCTCTTTAGCTATATCCTTAAATCGCGGCGCGTCTTTAACATCCTCATCCGTTATATTAATAATACGGCTGACTTCGGAAGGAATCGGCATACCGGGATTGACGCGTTTCAGATAATCCTGCCTTGAACCATCAGGCTTTAGCTTGATCATGCCGATCTCGACTATTTTATCTTTCTCGATCCAGAGACCAGTGGCCTCAAGATCGAATACTACTAAAGGATGTCTTGGTCTCAGCATTCCTATCATATTATCACAAGGAGAAAACAAAGACAAACTGTTTTCATGAACGTGTTTTCATGAACGAATCAGTGAGGACCTTCCAATACTAACTGGTGCCGGCGAGCCATCCTGTTGAAAATGCCGCCTGCAGGTTAGAGCCGCCTGTACTTCCGTCTACATCGATCAGTTCGCCGGCGAAATAAAGGCCTTTTGTGATCCTGGATTCCATGGTCTTAGGATCTATCTCTTTTACTGACACGCCGCCGCAGGTGATCATTGCCTCCTGTATGGGCCGGACAGATTCTACTGCCAGCCTGAACCCTTTTAATGTTTCCAGAATAGATCTTATTTCTTTTTTAGAGACCTGAGCCGGTCTTTTATCCTTATCCACGCGGGCAGTTTCAAGGATTTTTCTTACAAGCCTCGCGGGAATGATCTCCTTAAGGGCGTTATTTATTTTTTTAACAGCGTTGTCTCTGAGTTTCTCGTGAAGTAAAAGATCCAGCTCGCGGTGATTCAGGCCAGGTTTAAAATCCACTGAAAGGAAAACCCTTTTCCCTGAGCTAATAGCGTCGTATACTATGCGGCTCATGTTAAGTATGACCGGTCCCGATATCCCGAAATGCGTAAATATCATTTCTCCGCGGCCTTTATGAATAAGTCTCTCATCTGCATAAACGCCTACGGCCGCGTCTTCAAACGATACGCCCTGCCATTCCTTCAGAAAATCATTCTTCAATATTACCCCTGTAAGGCCTGGTTTCGGCTCTATGACAGTGTGCCCTAATTTTTTCGCAATATGAAAGCCGAATCCGGTAGACCCGGTCTTTGGATAAGAAAGCCCGCCTGTAGCGACTATCACCTTTTTCGCGCTGTACCTAGAGTTATCTTTTACCGCGATCTCAAAGACATCGCCCTGTTTTATTATATCTGAGACCTCTTTTCTGTATAAAATCGCGCACCCTGAATCCTTTACATATTTTACAAGTACGCGAAGCACATCCTCTGATCTGTCAGTCACGGGAAAGACCCTGCCGTTATTCTCTATCTTGACATCAAGGCCTCTTTTCCTGAAAAACCTCAAAAGTTCTCTATTGAAAAATACGCTGAAGGCATTTCTTAAAAATTTTCCTGTGGGAGAAAAATTCTGTATAAAATCTTCCTCATCAGAGCAGTTATTCGTGATATTGCATCTATGGCTTCCGGAAAGAAGGAGTTTTTTGCCCGGGGAATCTGTTTTTTCAAGAAGCAGTGTTTTATTGTCAAGTTCTGCTGACCGGCCTGCCGCCATCATGCCGCTGGGGCCCGCGCCTATGACTATTACGTCAAACATCACGCCCTGATTTCTTTTAGGATATCCACGCCCAGTCTTTCAAACATCTCTTTCAGTTTGGCTGTGGGCAGACCGAGGACATTGAAATAAGAACCTTTTATATCGTCAAATATAAACGAGCCGGCGCCTTCTATTGAAAACCCGCCTGCCTTGTCGTAAGGCGCGAGGAGTTTAAAATACGCGGGGATCTCCCTGGTTTTAAATTTTTTAACAGTCACGAGCGATTTTTCGTAGCCTGAAACAAGATCTTCTTTTTTAACATCTATCACGCAGAGGCCTGTATAGACCGCGATTGTCCTGCCTGAGAACTCCTTTAACATCTTCCTGGCGTGGCTCGCGTTCCCGGGCTTGCCGATTATCTTCTTTCCCAATAACACGACTGTGTCAGCGCCTATCACGTATCCTGATTTGATTTTTTTGGCCACTTTCCCGGCCTTTATGCGGGCGTTGATCATAGCCACCTGTTCAGGGAGCTTATTGACACCCGTATACTCTGTGGCATTACTCGACACTACTTTATGAGCTATGCCGCACGAGGCCAGTATCTGGTGCCTTCTTTTAGAGCTGGATGCTAATATGATCTTCATGCTTATGTTTCTCGTGTTTCTCGTACCGTTCTGAAACTCCGCTTTGCATATTATTATATCACTAATCCCCGCGCCTGCCAACTCGATGGTATCGCATTTCGATACCAAAAGCTGTAGGCCATGTTTAAACCTGGCCTACAGCTTTTTATTTCAGGGCATTTGAAGGCGTAAATCCTGTAAATTCACAGAATTTCGTGGAATCAAGCGTTACCCTGCCGATACGCGGCGGGCCGTTCTTCTCGTCAAAACGGGAAGAACGAATCAGGAACTCCTCTTGATATCCGCGCTCCTGGACAAGATATGCCCCAATATCATACAGACTATATTCTTGTGTCCCGCCACAATGAAATATACCAGCTCCTTTTTTATCAAACAAATGAATAGCCGCCTTAGCTACATCTCTGGTTGTGATCAGCGATCTTATTTCATCGTGGAAAAGCGTCATTTTTTGATTTTTGCTGAGTCTTTTCGCGATAAAATCTATAGCCCCTTTTGTCCCTGAAATCGAGGGGCCTATTGGGAGACCAAGACGCATTATTCCATTCATCTCGTGTTGCATGACCTCGTTCTCCGCTTCTGCAAAGGTTTTTCCGACCACACTGACAGGATCGCACAGCGACGACTCAGAATAACCGCGATCAACAGGGTCATTTCCCGAAAAGACCAGATCCGTGCTGATGTATAACAAATAGTTATCTTTTGACAGGCTCGCTATATTGCGGGTGCCCAGGACATTCACCTGATAAGTAAAATCAGGGGCTTTTTCGCACCTGTCAAGATCACAGACCCCTCCCGCGTGCACGACCGCTTTAGGCTTGACCTTATCAAATATCTCTTTCACCTTAGAAAACTTATCCAGGGTGCAAAAAAATACTTTTTTGTCATTTTTGAAAAAAGAAGACTTAATGCCGGGGCCGATACCATGTACACGTTCTCCGTATTTCTCTCTAAACGCAGAGAATACAGGCCATCCGTGAATGGATGTTATGCCTGTTATAAGGATATTATCGGAATTTTGCATAAATAAATATTTGCTCTCACTTGCGGCCGACATACATGTGGTATTCCAGGAGCCGGCATTCTATCCTGGCATTGAAGAAAATGAGCCGGCGGCTGGTCCGCAATTCCACCTTCTTTGCCAGGGCCATATTCCCGGTAAAGACATACCCGGTAAACCCCGCGCATTTATTCTTAAAAAAATCCCCGATGCCTTTATAGGTTTCCTCCAACATGAAATTCGATAAGCTCTTCGACTCCGGCAGTTTGAGCATTTTTCTTTGCGGCGTCAATCGCTTTTTTATCAATGTCCGTTGCGATGATACGGAAAGGCAGCTTTTTCTTTGACTGGCCGCGAACCTCTTTATGTAAAGCGTCCCATGTCTCTGAATCGAACCCTATTATGTGTTTCAACCCAAAATTGCTCCGCAAGAGGCCCGGCGCACGCTTCAAGGCGATGAGCGCCGCTTCTATCGCAATCGTACCGCTTCCGCACATGGGGTTTACCAAAGGCTGTGAACCGTCAAAACCTGCGGCACGCAGCAGGGCGGCTGCCAGGGTTTCCTGCAGTGGAGCTGTATGGGGAATTTTCCGATAGCCTCGGTCTGAAAGCTTTTTTCCCGAAGTGTTGAGATATAGCCAGCATTTGTCATCATTCCAATAAAAGTTGATCACCACATTATCTCTGTCTGGTCCGGAATTCGGCCGGCTGCCGCGTTTCTCAGATACCCGGTCAACGATCGCGTCTTTCACCTTCTGGCTCGCAAAAACTGAATTATTAATAGCAGGGGTATTCACGCGGGAGACGACGCTGAGGTATTCCGAGGGTGCAATATAGTCTTCCCACGGAAATGATGCGACCTCCCGGTACAGTTCATCAGAGTTTTTACAGGAAAATTGCTTGAGCAGGCAAAGTACGTTAACGCCGGTGCGTAGCGTAAGATTAAGCCTCATCGCATCATGTAACGACGCGGCTATCTCTATCGTGGTATCGGAAGTAGACCGCGCCGTATACCCCAATTGTTCTACCTCCTGGCGTAAATAGCCAGCTACTCCCTGGGCACACGTAATCACTAACGTCTCATTTTTGCGCATATCCATGGTTGTCAAAAAATCCCTGTTTCGTAATTTATATACTTTTTGAGAATATCGCCTTCTTTTAAAAACCTGCTTATCTCCGTAAACGACGGGCCGCCTTTATTGACCATATAATTTCTCGGGGAAAAGTCCATCATGGGCTTCAGCATATAGAGATTTTCCTTTGCCCTTGTCATGGCGACATAAAGAAGCCTCCGCTCCTCCTCTATGGAATCATCATTCCCTATTGACTGGTAAGATGGTACGCAGCCCTCTGAAACATGTATGATAAATACCGTGTGCCACTCGAGCCCTTTGGCGGAATGAATCGTAGAAAGCACCAGCTTTGATTTATCTGTGTTGTCGTTATTCTTTTTAACAGCGCTCTCTTCAGGAGGCTCCAGGGCCATATCAGTCAAAAAATCTTCCATTTTTTCATATCTTGAGGCGATTTTTTCAAGGGAACCAAGGTCATTGACGCGCTTATGAAAATCGTCATATTTTTCTCTGAAAATAGGCTCATAATATACATTGAACATCTTTATAATATCAAAAGGTGTTTTCTCTTCGTTGTAAGCTTCCTTGAATACTCTTGATAGCCTCTCAGCGTCCTTTGCTTTTTTAAACAGCTTATCATCTGAAGACAAGGCGCTTTTGTCCTCGCTTATCCTTTTAAACATTTTCTCAGCCGTTTTAGGACCTACGCCCCTCATTAGAGTAAGGACTCTCGCCCAGCTTATCTCATTGTTTTAGAGTGCCATCCTGAGCGGAAAAGCACTGCTATGTCCCCGAGCTTTACCCCGCGAGAGCGCAGCTCCGTCACTTTTTCTACAATGCGTTCTGACTGGCGGTTTTCATTTTCTGTTTCTATGAAATGTGGTGTATTGGCGCCCTTTTTTCTTGTGAATAGGTTTTTCCTGAATTTTTCAACGGCAAAGTCTATTACCCTGTTAGTCAGGTCAAGTATCGGCTGTATGGAACGGTAATTTTCTTCAAGAGTTATTATCTTTGAACCCTTGAATATATTTGGAAAATTCATTATGTTTTTAAAATTGGCTCCCCTGAAAGCATAGATGCTCTGAGAATCATCGCCAACAGCCATGATATTTTGGAAGATAAGAGTTTTTTTAAATAGACCAGCAGGTCATCATAATCAAAAAGTCCTTTTCCCTTCTTGTATTCAGCGTAAGAGCGTTTTATCTTTTTTATGGATTCCGCGTGTTCCGCGAAATGCGGATATTCGCTTTCTATGACCAGAGATATATCATGCGGGGTGTTCACGCTTTTGGATATTATGTTAAGAATGGCCCTTTTCCTGGGGAACTTTTTGTCCCCGCCGCCAAAACCCAGATTTTTACGCACCAGATTGACCGCGTTCTCGGCGTCTGACTGGTCCATTATCGTGAAATTATTAGGCATGCCGACGCGCCTGGCGTATTTTCTTAAGACCATATTCGCGAAGCTGTGAAACGTGCCTCCTGAAACCTTTTTACAGCGTTCATCCAGTATAAGCGAGGCCCTTGAAAGCATCTCCTGAGCGGATTTGCGGGTAAAGGTCAAAAGAAGTATTTCTTCAGGATCCACGCCTTTTTCCACCAGATGCGCCACGCGGTAAACAAGTATCCGGGTCTTTCCGCTTCCTGCCCCGGCAATGACAAGGCATGACCCTTCCATCATGCGTACGGCTTCAAGTTGAGCAGGGTTTAATTCTTTTTTATAATCTATCGGCATATTCGCTAGATTATAAAGTATTAAAGTAATACTTGCAATGTTTTTTTAGTGTAATATGCGGTACCAAATAATCGGACTTTTTCCCATCTTAACTGCCTCTATCTATCACTGATATTTCTGAATACTTAGCCCTTGCTTTTAAAGTCCTTATACGCCTGATACAATAGCTCTGATTGTCTTTCTGTTTAATCTACTATCAAGTACGCTCAGATTAACGCCTTTCATATTATAGGCTTCAATCAATAGTTTTTGCTTGTTGGTCAATTTAATCTTTTGGTTTTCCTTAAGATCGTATCTATTTGTCCAATCCCCCCTTCTTACCTTTATATTAATACCTTCAATGCCTTCGACAAGCTTGCATTCATCTTCGTTCATAGCTATTGCCACCACTGCTTTTTTCTGCACCGTTATTGCTTTATGGACAAACTCCTTAAAGCTAGCTACATCCTTTATGTTAGCTGCTGCTACAACAATAACATCTTCCATTATCATTGTACGCAGCACTTCCGCTTTTGCGATAGCATCACCAATGCCTGCGTCTATAAAATCGTCCACCATCTCATATGCATCGCCAAGCCTGCCTTCCTGCATCAGGTCATTGACTTCTTTTTGCAGTGCAATGAAATTAGTTGGCGCATACTTAGGCATTTCAATACCGTCAAACTCTGCAGCTGCCGCACCCACACTAGTGAATTTATCCGGCCTTGATTCCTCAATCTTCACCTCATACCCCGTATTCACGAATTCCTGCTCTAATATTTGAGATTTTTCGTAAAGCTTTTCTTCTTTTAAGCTGTCGAGATATTTTACAACGTTCTCTCCTCAACTATCCCATAGTCACTTAGGTTATAGAAAAATTCCAGGAATAACATCTTAAATAGAACTACAGGCGGGAAGCTGGGCCTGCCCATATTATCGGAATATAACCCTTTGACAGCTTCTTCTACAAAAGAAAAATCTATTTTGGACTTTATATCCAAGAGGATATGCTTTTGGAGAAGGAGCTTTTTATAAACATAGTCGTCAAAAAAGTCTTTTTGCTTGTTCTCTCTTTGTAACATATCGGCCTCCATTCTTATCTATCTTCTTGCTTACCAATATGTTGCCACAAAATACGAGAAAAACAAGGATTTTATCGACAAGGAGAGATATTTTTGTCGACGGAGAAAGAGAATGGATTCCCGCTTTTGCGGGAATGACAATGGTGGGGGCTTTTTCAGCAATCTCAGTATACCACAAATTCCTGATTTTTAAAGATTAAGCACCTGAACGAATTACCTTAGAAGAAAGCTTCTGGATAATATCTTCTGCGCGTGTCTTAATACCTAAATAAATCAGGCCTCTCAGCGGATGAGCATCCATACTTAAAATATCCCCTTTTCTAATAGTATGTCTTCCTATCACAGCATAATTCTTTTTGGCAAGAACTTCTAAATTATTCACACCCAGGATAGCAGAACTATTATTTAAAATAGCTACCTGTGCAAGATGAGTTGTTATTCCACCATGTGTTGATATAAATGCGTTTATATTGTCAATTTGTTCTACCGTAACATCTTTCGGCAAGTCACCCTCCCGAGTAACAAGAATAACTCCATCTAATCCTTGCAAGTCTGCTTCCTTTTTTGCATCAATTGCGTCTTCAATATTAAATATCACCTTGCCAATAAAAGTGTCACCACTCATTCCATGGCCTCTTGCAATAGGTTCCTTTGCATCTAGGAATGGTCTATATTTATCTAATCCAATAAGATGCATATTGCGACTTTGTAACCACCATACCTTTCCTTTTTCAACAGTTACCTCTACTTCCTGTGGAAACCGTCTAGTGTTATGAAGTCTCTCAACTCCTCTTGTTATCTTATCACAAACATCTAAACTGAAGTAGTTCTTTAATCCTGAACTAGATTTAACTCCTACGCGCCCCGCTACAACATCATCACCATAAGCATTAGGATAATATTCGCCGCTTACCATTTTATCACGAGTTACTTGGTCAATAGAAAATAACACTGCTGTAGCAGAATTTTTTTCTTTGTTCTTAGGTTCATAATTTCGGAAATTTCCAAATACCATCCTTTGAACAATAACACCTGTTCCCCAATCATCAGTAATTCCTTTCATTTTTCTCTGAATAATGGCCTCAGAAGAAAACCACGAATCAATAACGCTCAATGCAGCTTGCAAGAAGGCATAGTGAGGATCATTCAAGGCCTTTTTTAATTCATCTCGATATCCTGCTTCTATAATAGCCCGCTTATAACTCATAGCGAGTTTCCACATCTCTTTATCGCTTAATTGATCTTTATATTGAATACCCAGCTTTTCTTTCCTAGTATCTATTATCGTATCAAATACTTCAAAATCCATATTAAAAACATGCATGGCATATGCTTCTAAAAATCTACGATAAGCATCATAAGCAAACCATTCGTTGCCAGTCGAACGTGCAATTGCTTTCGCGATATCATCGTTTATTCCTAAAAATGGGATAGTAATCATAGCTACAGGAAAAGAAACAGCTGCACCACTCCTTACAGATATTAGCAGTGGGTTTTCTTTGTTTCCAAATTTTGACTCCCCTATATGTTCTTCTAATATAGTAACATTGTGACTTAATGCTTCATAAAAAAATTCGATTTCACTCGCATGCTCTTTTATCCATAGAGGGGGTATAAAAAAAGCTTCTGGTACAGATAGGCCTGATAGAAATGCGCAAACTAGTGAATTAGCTTTTCCTCCGTATATACCAGTTATTTGTAATAACATTTCATATGTTAGGCCATATGCGTTATGCAAATGAAAAATCTGTAAATTCTCATCTGAAACTTCACGAGGAAGCAAGTTATCTCCATCTTTAATCATCCCGGAAACCTTCTGTTCCAATAAGTCAATTGCATCCATAAAAAGCCTGAGCTCTGTCTCACTTCTTAAAATATATCTAAATAATCTACTATGTAACTCCCTAAGCTTATTCTTCTTCTCTAATTTAAAAATAATTCGGTCATATCTAGTATCAAATTCCTTTAAAGTAAGTCTATATTCGTCATGAACAACTGTACAAACATCCTTTAATTGTAAAAGTGTTATATTTGGATTAATAGCAATTGCAGAAAACTCTGTCATTGTCCTTGACCCTACACCATTTAAATCCACTGCAATTCCAAAAAGATAAACCATATTAAGTAAACTTTCTAAATTTAATTCCCCCTTTGCATGCTGAGTAATAAGGCCATCTATCAAATCTCCAGCATCATATAAAAATAACCCCTGCAATGCCTTATCTAAATTCATCAATTCAAATTTTAAAACCCCTTTTGATGTTACGATTCTTTCA
>JAHIPS010000010.1 GCA_018902915.1 Candidatus Omnitrophota bacterium
TATTGAAGAAAGACCCCTCACATGCACGCCTCATTCCTCAATTTGACAATTCTAACCTGGTTAGAAAAGACTCAGAGTCTCACATTGCCTACTATAATCCAAAAGATAACCTCATTCACATAATTCCTGAAGCAGTTGCGCAATACTGCGACCCAGTCCAGCACTTCATATATATAAAGGAAAGAACCCTACAGAGATTAGCGCTGCCCAAGTTCATAAATGAGCCTATCTCCTATATAATGATGATCCTGAGCATTGTGCCTGTTGTGGTGTATTATGGGGTAAGAAGAGGCATTTCTGCGCTCCGGGCACGGGGTACTTCTGACACGATAGAAAAAGCATTGAGGCAATTAGGCTGGGATGATATTCAGATAAGTTTTGAGGGATTGGCCGAGCATGTTATAGCACGCACAGAAAATGGCAGATTGATCCTTATTAATTCTCGTAACGAAAAAGAATTAGTTATAACTCGTGTTAAGGAAATTGAAGCAGGGCTAATTGGAAAAGAGGTCCAACAAGATAAGGTAGAAGTTGTTAAAATTGGCAGCTATCCTTATAGAATTGATAGAGGCAGGATAGAATTAGAAAGAGAATGGCTGGGTAATACTGAATTGTTAGACTGGGCAGGATTAATCCCAACTGAGATTGCAGCGAGATCAATAGAAATCCGCGCAGATCCACAAAAGACAAAATACACCTACAACCTCATCAAAGACCAACCTTCACGCATTGTTGGTTCTCCACTATGCGCCAGTTTACCCACTGAAGAAGAGCTAAAAGAAACGCGCAGTTATCTTGCCACACATAGTTATAGCCAATTAACTGAACCCGAGAAACAACTTTATCTGCACCATCTCTATATATTAATCCGAGAATCTGCCGTCGGCAGCCAGATAGGTTATGAGCAGGTAATTGAGGATCGCCTCTTAGCTACTCAGAAACTAAGAGAGGCAGCTTCCTTATCCAAGGATGAAAAAGAAACCAAACTCATTGAAGATATTATGTGGTCAATGGGTGTGGTAGTGGTAAGAAGCGAAAGGGAGAGGATAGGTTCAGGATTATTCACTGATGAGGAAAGGATAAAAATAGCCCGAGAACAGCCGTTTGATATTAAAAGCCCACAAGATTTTGAACGTCTCACGGAGGTATTTGAAGAGTTGATGAGACAAGGCCAGGTAAATCCTTACTTTATCATCAACATCAAAAACTTTGCACCGGATACCTATTTAGCATATCTTGAGGCCTTGGAACAGATCTCTCGCGCCTACAATGGTAATATTACCTTTTTCGTTTCCATTGAGATGCCTGGAACCTTAACTCATGATCTGCCAGGTGCAGACACTGCTTTAAGAAAAACCGCGGATCTATTAGGTAAAGATTTCTTTGAGAATGAACATGTAGCCTTGATTACCGATGGTGGAAGTAAGACACGTGGCGGGCCTCCCACCAATGCCAACCATGGACAATTTAGCTTGGCGCCTTTAGTCAGAGTTGCACAAAAACAAGGAAAATATGAGGTGGAGATAACCACATTCCTGAATATGAATATTTTGACCGTAGGCGCAACGTGGCTACAAATGGAAGGCCATGGTAGAAATGTATTCCTCTGGCCTGCCTCTGATGGAATTATTCAGTTTGGCGCAAATCCTGGCTTTGGCACGTTTAGATTCAAAGACTTACCTCCTCGCTTCATGGCTGCCTCAGGCGGTAAGGTAGAGTTGTTCGATTCAAAGATAGCCTTCCAGATTGAGGCCTTCTCAGAAGATATTGGCCTGCCAATAGGGATACTTATGGCTGAGGATTGGGATGAAAAACATATTAAGGCCTATGCCAAGGCTGTTGCAAGAAGCGAAGAAGAAGTAAGAAGTTTATTAGAAGCTCCAAGATTACTGCAGGCGCAAAGAGAATTTAATGCTAAATTCTCTAAATATATTGAACAGGCAAAAGCAACTTTTAATCAAGAAGACTTAAAATTAGAAGCCAAAGGAAACTTCATCGCTTCAGAAGAAGGAAGGCTTATTACATTTGTTGAGAAACCCATTTTTGAGGTCTTGGCAGAAAAAGCTATTACTTTGGGGGCAGGCGCCTTGGTGATGAACATCTTTTTTGTTATGGCTGATAAACAGACTATATGGGATCTCTTTATTCTCAAATTCAACCAGGAGCGAGACCCCAATACTGGTGAGCGTTTAGGCCAGAGAAGAGTAAGTGTCTTTGATAAGGTATATGGGGGTTATACGGTTAAAGACAAAACTGATCCCGCAAGCAAGGCTACTATAGAGTATGCGGATGAAGGGGGTGTAATTTTTATAGGCGCCCATTATGGCGAGGATGCCTATATCGGTGATATTGGCAACTTAGACTTAAACGCCAGGATGTTACAAGAGGTGATTTCGCATAATAGATTAGATTATGAGGCAAGAAGAAATGAAGATAGTGTAGTTATCCCTGATAATGTAACCATATATTATGAAGGTAAGCCGCTTACTCCAGATATGACCGAAGCCTTATTCTTGTTGAAACATCTTAGAGTTGAGGCGCCAAAAGAAGGAGTGTATGAGATTCATTTAAGTAATGCTTCAGGAATTATCAGCAGTGTTATTCGATTCAGTGAAGATTTTCGAGAATTGAGGCTTACTTCAAACAGCGTTATTGTTGATAGTGAAATTGCCGCGCCTATAGTGTTTATTAATAAAGGGGCGATAGTCCAGGCTGTAACTCATAATCCATCAAGTCCTACATTTGGCCCAACTTACGATTATACAAAACGAGAAAATGTAGTTACCTCAGAACTTGAGGTAGTAGAAACATTAGAGGTTTATGGAGAAGAGACAACTGTTACCTTGTTAATGGAAACACCTGATGGTGAGGTGAGGAATGTAGTCGTCAGGGCATGGAACTTAGATTACAAGGCTCCTATAGGTGAGGTATGCGTTGAGGCAACAGGGATCAGGAATTCATGGAATGCCTTCCAAAGGATGAAAAAATCCCATCCTAAACTATTAGATGTTAGCGGCCTGACTATTTGGAGAGAAGCTAAAGGTAAATCCTTATATAGCCTTCCTCATTATGGTGGTTATGATTTTGAAATAGCCAAAGAGAAGGTTCATGCCCTTGAGATGAGACGTCAACTTAATCGCGTAAGAACTGCCTGGAGAGAAACACGACCTATGCAAGATAGGCCAGACGAAATACCTGCTGGCGGTGAAGACGAGAAGCGTGAAGCGCGGGGTGAGTCAGAGGTTAAGCAGAGGCTGATGAGGATCCTTGAGAAGATGTATGCTGGGCAGGAGAAGTTAGCTGGCGTGCGGGCAATGATGGATAGTGCAAGGTTAGCAGCTGGAGGTTTCGGCCATCCTGCCAGTGAAGTTAAGCTTAATGTTAGGTTAAGAGATGGAAAGATTCTGGGCGAGAAGACATTGAATATCAATGAGCTGCTCTTTAAAGGATTGGCTGATCATGCAGATGATACAGAAGATAAGGATGCCTGGATTTTTAAGCATGTCATAGTAGGAATATTAGGAGAACAAGAAGGCGGACATTTTAGTGAGGTAGAAAAAACTTATAAACTAAAGGAATTGGCTAATTTGAAGGCAGGCTATGAGAAAGCTCACCGTGAAGATACTGCTTCCGCAAGAACAAAAGAATTAGCAACTGTCCTTGCTGCAGCCCAGATTTATTATGAGATGCAGGGATATGGAAGACTGTGTGAGTATCTATTTGATCAGGGAATAAAACCTGCTGATATTGAGCGGATAGGTCGAGCGGCTTTACAAAATCATGAAGATTTAGTAGGCAATACGCTTATACAGCTTGCTGGTGTTATGGAGGACTGGAAGAATGGGAAAGCACAGTCATCAATCACAGCGCATGATTTAATCAAAGGTAACCAAGGTCATTATATTGTTGATTCTATAGAGATAGCTTTAAAAGAAGCAGGATTTGTCAAGTATTTGGAAAAAGAAGCAGGATCTATAACAAGATTTGAAGACCTCCCAACTTTCGGCATTATCTTTCCGACATCTCCAGAAGATGCAGAAGAGTTTACCTCCCTCACCTTTGGCCCGTCGTTGCCCCCGATAGAAAGCCTGTCGGGCGCCTTTACTTTTGTTCGGAGAGGGGTGTTAGCAGTAACAGGCCTTGCAACTTTCTTGGCAGCTTGGTTAAAAAATCTTATAAAGATGAGACAAGAAAGGCGGCGCATTGAACCTGATAGGCGCAAATTTGATATTCGTCGTCTTAATCTTAAGCTATCTTCGCTTCCAGATTCTCATAGGGATTCCTTGTCCCGCCTTTTTATTTTGTGGTTTAAGGAAGCGTTTTCAAAAGTCTTGCGAGGAATTGTCAGAGGCGTTCGAATTTTCTTGCGAAGACTAAGCGGGGCAAAGGTTTATTTTGAAATAGATGATGTAAAGATTGAGACAGCTGATTATACAAAACCGCTCAATATATTTGGTATGGAGATCAGAGATTGGGCCTGGGATCATAAGACATATACCTGGCGTGCATATAATGGGGTTGCATCAGATGCTTATAGTTGGCATTTGGACCTAATATATAGGGCGGGAACTTTTAAAAAAGCTCGAGATATTAATGACATAAAATCATTGATCAGAGATATTGAGAAAAAATATTCTAAGATGGGGATAGATGTGCCTGAAGAATGGAAACGCAGGACAGCTTTTGTCCTGCATAATTTTGAAGAAGACAATATTTTAGGCTTTTTAGAGTATGTAGAGGGAATACTCGAGGATCAGCTTACAAAAATTGAGATAATCAAACATGATTTAGAAACTTACAGGTTATATTTTGGTGATAGTTATACGCACCAGACTCGGTTTTGGGAGCTGCCAATATGGCCGGTCGATGAAAATGGTATGATAAGGGCTGAATTAATCGAGTGGATGTTTATAAAAGGCGAGCGTCCGCCTGAAACCTTTCTCGATTCCAGACGTCTTTCTCTAGAAGAACTTCCACAAACAGGAATAATGTCCCTGGAATCCAGGTTCACACGATATTTGGCCTATTTGAAAAGGGTTGGGCTTAGCAGAGAAGCAGAAGAGCGTGTTATTAACGAAAGACAAGCGCAGGCAATGTTGGATTTCTTTAAGAGGACATTCCTGGAAGGGGTTACGCTGACTGTAGAAGAGATTCGCAGGGAGATGAATGGAGTTCTCAGGATATTAATTTATGAAGAGGATATGGAGCCAATACTTGAGAGGTTGTGTATTGAAGGCGTATTGGCAAAGGTCAATGGAGGCTATAGGACATGTGACTTAGGCGTGTTGCGTTCAGGAAGCGCTTTTGCGATAGATGGCCGTGGGGATGCAGCGCGTATCTGGGGACAGAGAAGACGCATTGTTGCTACACCTGAGGGGATACGGGATATATTGAATGGCGGTCACCTGACGTTTTTACCGAATGTGATTAGGAGATTTCTAAGGGCTGAATACGAGGCCTTGCCTTCTGGTTTTGAGCAAAAAGCAGCGCAGTCAACATTAGATGCGTTTTTGAATGGGACACGGGCAGTATTGGAGGCATCTTTGCCAGAAAGAGGGCCTGTTGTATTGGGGTCTGTATTTGGTATGGCATTATATGAACCTGCAAGAGAAGCTGCAACAAGGCTTCATGAGGCCAAGACTAAAAAAGAAAGAGACGGGATAGTCAGTGAGTTTGAAGAAGCAATGTATGAACTGGCTGCCAGAAGGATACCCGGCAAGGTCGAGGTTGAATCTTTAAAAAGAAGTCCTTTCTGGGGCAAGGCAATACCTTTCTGGGCAAGGATTTTTACCATGATCCATGATCCAACATATAGATACAGGCCTACGCTGGCATTATATTGGGCCACTGAAGACTTGAGGATAAGGACCTTTCAGGAAGAGGGCCAGGATTTCTATAAGGATGAAAAGGATATGTTTTCCGAGGCATACCTGTCAGTTGTTCCCGGGCTGTATGATATGTGTGAGCGGAGATTTGGCTGGTCTCACGAAAAGAAGGATATAGCAGGAATAGCTGAAATGGTTACAGCGCTCAAAGACGACCATAAGATAGGTCCGGCATTGCAGGGGATAGAGGACCGTGTTGCAGGTATGATAGGGCAGGCAGTATTAAGCCCCCGGATTAGAGAGGTATGGGATGAGTATAAAGACAGGCTGGATTTACAAACAAAGCCAGAACAGGAATATTTGGAAGAGCTGCAGCTCTTAAGGGTCCAGCAGGAGGCATTGAGCTTAATAGGCGCGGCTGGTAATGGCACTGATTTTTCTGATGCCTCGTTTGTTGCGCTTTCAACTGAGACAGGTTTTAGGCCAGAGGAGTGGGTTTTATCCAAGATAGGCGAGGCGGTAGAGAGGGGATTCGATATAGATGATACGGATGAATACTTTGAGATCATTGTTAGGGCAAAACTGGAATTAGAGGCAAGGATATTAGAATTAAACAGGTATGAACAAAGAGAGATAAGGGATGATGAGAGGCCAACCATTTTTCTCCTCACTGATAATTGCGGCGAGGTAGATGTGGATTTTCTAAAGGTAAAGGCATGGCTGAATATGGGATTTAATGTGGTTATTGTGAGTAGAGACGCGCCGGCCCTAAATGACACCACTGTGGCAGATACCAGGCGGGATTTTGAATTCTTAACTCAGCAGGGTTATTTCAGTGAATATCCGCCTGGCCGCGTTGAGATTGTGTCAAGCGGGGCAGGTATGTTTACTCCAGCGTCAGAATTAGGGATAAAGATAGAGAGTCTGATGGAGGGTAGATGGGTGATATGCATTCATTCCAAGGGCCAGGCAAACGCTGAATCCCTGACGTCCTTAGAGAGTACCATTCCTATAGTGTTTGAACTGATGTTGAAACAGCCTGACAGGGTAGATCTCTTTGGACATTTAGATGAGTATTCACTTATTCTTATGGTCAATCCACCAGTAGATCCAGAAGCAATAGAGGCGTGGGAGAGGGCCCTTATGCTTTCCTCTGAAGGCGCTGTGCCTTTGTATATGCTTGAAGAGGTTCAGGCACAGTTTCTCAGGCACATACCTGCTGTTGATCCTTATAGGGTATTTATATTTATGGGCGAATTCGCTGACCATGGAGATGAAACAGCAATAGCCATGCAATTGTGCAAAAATATAAGTAAAGGGGTTGTGCTTGATACAACACAAGGCCCGATCAAGATCGGTAATGTGCCTATAGAAGAGGGGGTTACAATAAAAGGCCCTGCCATAGTCAAGAATGGCGCAAGCATAGGCCCAGGATGCGCCATAGAGGGAGCAGTAGTTGAAGAAACCAGGATTGAAACAGGAACGGTTAAAAGGCAGCGTGTTATTAAGGGCAGATGGTACAGGGAGCCAAGGGCTGGTGAATATGATACTATTGCTCGTTTAAATGGCCTTGGCATTTCTGCTGTATCAACTGACCGTTCGCTTTTACAGGCGCTTGGAAGAGGAGGCGTAGCGCTGGAGGGTTATACTGATATATTTATACAAAAGGGCGCAGGCGAGAGTGATGAAAAAACAGCAGCCCGCATGGGTAGAGGCACAAGAATCTGTCCGAATGTAGTGATAGGTGAAGGTGTTTCTATTGGTGAGGGATGTGTAATTGGTCCAGAGGCATTATTTAAAGGTGAAATCACTGTAGGAAGAGGCGTTGTACTTAGACATTGTAGAGTATTGGGCAAGGTCAATATAGCGCCTGGGCTTATTATTTCAGGAGCAACCTTAGAAGATGAGAATGTATATGCTTTTGATGAGGATGCCTTAAGAGGTAAAAAGGTCTCAGGCTTGATATTTGACCCAGTAGAGTTAAGGATAGCAGCCGCAAGAGTAAAGAGAGAGGATGCTGTGCGTCATAGTGTGTTGGACGCAATGGTATCAGCCGCGGGGACTATTGAATCAGTCAGGCATGAGCTTATGCAACATGCTATAGAAAGTCTTAATGCTGCCCAAATTCTTATGCATGAGTTAGGGAAAGAGCGGACTATATCTAAAGAACAGAAAAGAGGAGTACTTAAAGCAGTTGATGAACTTTTAGATAGCGCTATTGTTGATAATCTTACCTGGGGTGAGGCAAAGTCTTTAGTTTATGATATGCTCTGGGTATTTGCCAAGTCTCCGTTTCAATCATATAAAAGAAGGCAGGATCTGGAGGCATGGCAAGGCGCTATACCATTAATAGAGAGAGTGGATGAGCTTGAAGATGAAAAGATGCGCTTGAGGATGAGCATGCTAATGGCTACTATGGCTAATATTAGTGTATTTGATAGAATTCGCAGCGATAGTATTTGTGGCAGATTTGACTCTATTGTGGATATGGTAAAAAATAGAGCCGTTTCTGATTATGAGATCGTGAGCGCTGCAAAAGAATTTTTGCGCACAGATCACTCAGGACAGGTTATAGATTTACTGCTTGAAATCCCTCGGCATGAGAGGGAAAAGAAAACAGTCCTCCTTAATTTCAACAACGCTGGAGAGGCAGTTTATACCCTTGTGTTTGCAAGGGAGCTGCTTAAGTCAGGCTACAATGTTGCCCTGTCTGCCAATGCCAGGCCTGTGGATGACAACTACGACATAAGAGACTTAAGAGACCTTTTTGATCCTGATAATGTTAATAGCGCTAATGTAGAGAGATATTTAGGCAGATGGCCTGACAGGATCAGCGTAATATCCAATGGTTCCAGGAAGCCTGACCTTGATTTGACGGATGTTGATAAGGAATTTGAACAGGTTGCCAGGGATAAGGATACGGTATTGATGTGGTCCACAGGCATAGAGCTTGCCCGGGTTGTCTGCAGCGCTGCTTGTTCGGGACTTCCTGTAAATACTGCGTGTTCACTCTGGGTAAAACATTCAGAGGATATTTTAAGGGCAGTAGGCCTTAGGGTTGGAATAGGCAAAGCAATTATAGGCTATGTTGGTAAAGGCGGCTCATCGGGAAGGCTTATGATTTGGAGGGAAAATGTAGAAGAGTTAATCAAAGGGTATATGAGAGATGAGATTGAAGAAGGAGAGATTTTAGAGCACTGCAATGTATATTTACCAAGGACGACTGTAACTACTGATTTTGGCGGAAGATTATTAAGAAAAACTCGTTACGAGGCAGATCAAGGAAACTTCCTGCAGGCCATAAGGTATCTTAAGGCCAAAGGCTATACTGATAGTGAGGCAATGTCTTTATTGATACCCGATAAAGAAGAACTCTCTGGTGATTTACCCCTGGACATTCTGTGGCTAAATGAAGTTGATAGAAGGGCGGATATCCTGGCCGAGTTTGTGGAATTTGAGGATAGCTTAGAAGATATTGCGCAGATTTCAATCATGGGCCCAGATTATATAAAGGTTGTAAGCAGGGCTATTTCTGATGTAGGGATGTGGAATAGATTTTCTATAGAACGGTTTGGGCATGAGGTCGGGAAAGAGCTTTATGAGGATAGAAGAAATGGGCCTCTTGTATTGAGAGACAGCGATAGATTAAGGGATCATGTAGTTAGAAGAAGAAGAGAAATTCTTAGAGGGGAAACTCCAGCCGGTATTGGCTTAAGGTCAGATAGGGATTTAATGCACAATGTCCTTCCATTAGTGAATGGAGATATGAATAAAAAAGGATCCCTTCCAAGATCTGGCCGGGTATTGGATAGCATACTGAGAGATGCGAGTTTTTATAAGATACCATATCATCTTGTTATAGATCGTCTGGTTAGGAATGTTAGGTCAGGGAGAATAGGGTTTGCCGAACTTACGAATATATTGCATGGAAAGGGAACCGTAGAAGATTTTCCTCAGACATGGTTAGATGCTGAGATAGAGGCCTTGTCGAGAGAATGCGCCAAGATACAGATATTTGTAAGAGACAATATCCCTCCTGATTCAGCGAGGAAGACACATGAGACAGCAACGAGGTTATTAGCTATTGGGACCATAGTAAGAGGATTAGAGGTAGAGGCGCTCGGAGATATCTTGAGCCTGGCATTTAAGGTTGGTGTAACCGAAAGGGCGCTTAATAATATAATCAGAGGATCCGGCGCCGAACCACTCGATATAGCTATAGGAGTCGAGCGCCTTATGGATACAGAGTGGTTAGTTAGCGCTATTGGTAATGACGAAACCCTGACACCGCATGCTCGAGAAATCCTTTTATCAGGATTGGCTCGTCAAGAAGGAAGAGGCCAGCTCGGACTGATTTTGCTGCTTGGTATTATTGCACTGCTATCTGCTAATGGATTTATCTTAATTCCCTGGTTAAAGGCTGAGTTTTTGGCTGGTGCAGGTACAAATCTTCTCCATGTATTAGCTTCAAGCATCTGGGGAATAATTGCAGCTTATCCAGCAGAGGTTATTTCTTTAGCTACTCTTCTCATAGGATTGGTAACTACATATCAGATTATAGCTAAGCTCATAAAGCGTCAGTTGATAAATGGACAGCCAATCGGAATAGTGATTCGCAGTGTATCTTTGAAGGTTGGGCTTCTCATGTTAGGGCTTGGACTATCCAAACATTATGTCTTCCCTGTTGCATCAGCAGCTCTTGCAGCCTTTTTGGAAACCACATTTACAGGTAACGTGGTTTTGGTCGCTTCAGCAGCTGGCGTGGGAACTATTGCATTTCTAAGTTCACCTTTAATAGCCCGTATTTTTCTGTGGATTGCAGAACAAAGAGAAACAAAGAGAAAATCAGTATTAGCTTCAGGATACGAAATGTTTAGAGGAAAACGAGAAATGAAGATCCTTCTTAGAGAGCTAATCAAAAGCTCAGGGGCTTCCAACCGTGACTGGCTGCAAATGTTAGAGGACTATAGAAAAGTAGATCCAATAGGCCTGCAGAGAATAGCTCTAGCTAAATCAAGATGGTTGTTTGGTAGAGCAATACTCCTTGGGATTCCATATCATGACTTCTTTATAGAGGTATTGGATACAACTATATCTGATATTGTAGTTAAACAAGAGCTTTTATGGAAATGGATGCACATATATATTCCTGAATGGTTTAATGGCATATCTCGCACTCAAGAAGGTCAAGATTTTTCGTATTATCAGCTTCTTAAAATTACTACTTTCCTCTCAAGCATGTCTGAGGCCTTTGCTTCTCATAAGCCAGGCCAGACAGTTAGTGTTGATCCACATACAGTCGAAACAATGTATGAATTTATTGAGCATGGACTGGGAACTGAAGGCATGGGAAGGGTGTTCAGGGCCCTACTCAGACTTTCCAGAGGTGAAGTTTCTGCTTCGGCCCTGGCTAAACTGCGAAGGATTTATGAAACTCATGGCCATGATGAACCTTCCTTAGCTATGACAGTAGGTAAAAAGGCAGTAGATGGAGCTGGATCAGCAGCTGTTCGAACATTGCAGTACGAGAGTCAGAGGCAACAACGAGGGGGAGAGCCCTCTGTATTTAGGATTATCTCTGCTCTTATACAGGTGTTTACCAAACCTATTTTTGCTGGCTCTCTGGCATTTATGACAAGTTTTATCCACGGCATTTTGCGTGGCGCCTTTAGTCGTCGTGTTGCTGGCGCTATTAATTGGTATAGAGAGAGACGAGATGTAGGACGGTTTGAAAAATGGGCAGAATTTGCTATTAAGGATTTTCTGGCTGATTTAGTTATGGCAGCCATGATGCTCTCTCCTGATGAAGATGCTGCCACTAAAGTGATGGAGGCATTATTCAAGCTTGAGATAGATGACGCTGCACAGATTTTAGGTTGGGGTTTAAGACAGGTTATGGATATATATGGATCGCCTGCGACAGATCTTACCATAACAGAAGAACATTTTGATTTATTTATCCAAAGATTAATCAGTTCGGTTTCAAGTTATATGGGAGATTCCAAAGAACGAGAAAAACTTGTTCAGTGGGTTTTTGCATTCTTGCCTGAAGATGTAACTAGACAGTGGGTCATAGAGCTTTTTAACCGAGGTCAGGGTGAGAGAGAATTTGCAAAAACAGTGTTTCTCCAGATGTCTCCTGAGGCAGCGCTTTTGACAGTAAAGATGCAAGGATATGGTATGCTTGGTAAGTCACTAGCTGAATTACCTCCTATAGAGAAAAGGAATATTTTCTGGACAGCCTCATTTTTAGGTCCAAAAGAAGGCATTATTTGGTTACTCTCGCACATCAGTGCTCTAGGAGACTGGCAGACAGGACATTACCCCAATTTTGGATTTTCATTCGATAGAGAACAAGTAGATAAATTGCGCACAGTAATAGCTCAAGAGATTGCCTCTATGGATGAGGCACTTTATATAAGATGGCAGGGTATTTTAGATTATACAATAAATCAGTCTCGAGAAATGGTTAAAGAATTGCACTCAATTCCTAAGACCAGAAACCCTGTATTTCCTACCAAGGCAAAATCCTATTTATTCTTTAGTGAAGAGGAGTATAAAGATGTCTTGCATAAGTTGATGGTGAGCGTATTTTTGGAAATGGATGATCCTCGAGTTATAGAGATACTAAATAAGAAAGGACGAGGTGAATTAGGTAAGATATTATATGAGGGCTTGAAGGATGGAGGGTTTACCTATGAGTGGCAGCATGAGCTTCAGCCCCTTGCAGAGTTTGAAGCAATACACTATCTTATGCTGATGGCAATAGAGAAATTTAAGCATCTGATCCAGGCAATACAAAGAATTGAATCTGAAGTAGAGCGTTTGGGAGTAAAAGGAATTGATGAGGCACTTGGTTCTGAGAAGGTTGAGGCTGCGCAGGATGAGGGATTGCTGGAAGAAACAAAGGCAAAGATTCGTAGGATGTTGTTACGAATTACTGCACCGTATGAATTTGGGCCGGGCGAAGTAAGCGAAATAGAAGAAGACGAGAGAGTCTTTCGACATTATAAAGGAACAGTAAATATAGATGGTACACCATATGGGGTATGGACGGTAGAGGTAATCCAGAAGGATGAACAAACACGTGGACTTTTCTACTTCTTATATGAGGATAGAGAATCCATAGAGAAGGAAGGAGTAGAGCCGATTGCTCAGTTTTACTTGGTTTTGGATGATGCAGAATTCACTATAAACAACTTTATCATAGACCATGAATATCCAGATGGCATAAAGAGAATAAAGTTAGCCGGTGTATTGGCCATGATGGCCCTTAGAGATATAGATAGAGAGCTTGGGCTTTCCAATCTCATTGGAGTAGGAGCAGCCCAGTTTTCAGAGTCAACGCCCAGTCTTATTCATCTACTTGAGAGGGTTGGCATGAAGGTATTAGATATAGATACCATAATCGAGGCTATCTCCTCTTGTGATTGGTCTAAAGTTTCTATTGGTGATGGAGGGGTAAATAAAAATAAGCCCTATTTTTCAATACCCACTGTTTCTAAAGGTTGCCTGAAGGTTTTCTTTAAAGGGGTTACTAATAGAGAAAGATACGAAGAGATATTACGAGAAGAAGAAGATGTGGCTAAGCAAGAGATAATTAGAAGGATTGTGGAAGGAAGAGCTCTTCTTGGTGGTGTTGGCATAGATTATGGCTGGGATCCCGAGAGACATGAAGCCGTAGAGGAATTAAGGGCATATTTACATAGTTTACCCCTTAACCCTTGGCAGGAAACAGGTTTGCCCAGCCCACCAGTCAACATAGGCGGCAGAGGCGATGACTCAACAGGCAAAACCCCCATCCGCATCCAAGGCCCAATCACAGTTGAAAAAATTCAGGCGCAACTAGTGCGTAGCAAGGTTGAGGCTTGGGTTGATGTATATCATGAAATCTGTAAGCCCTGGGGCTCACTCGGGTCTCTTGAATTATTAGGTGAGATAGTAACGTCACGTAGAAACGATACAGAGAGTGCATTGGAGATGTTGAAGCAGTTGGATGGTATCGGAGAAGAGTTGGCCGTTCGTATTTTGGAAGGTGAGTATGAGCTTGAAGAGACTACTTTTAGAGAAATCTCGGATTTGATGGCTCGTATTAAAGAATTAGTTAAAACTGTTGAGGATTTACTTCTTGATATAGAGGCTGGAATTAGGCCGGACCAGAGAACAGCTGGCGTAGATTCCGATATCACTGATGTTAGAAGGGGAATAAGGGCGATTAAAAATATCCTTGCGGGCTATATCAGTCCTGAATTGAGAGTGATGGAAGAATGCGGTTTGAAAGCTTTAATTGAGAGCGAGGTAGATTTTGTAAAGTCATTTAGCTCATTTGTAGCGGGTAACATATCAATCGAAACAGAATATAAATCTGAACCACATATAATGGCTATTGAGCCTGAGATAGAAGAAGTTGTTTCAAACGTACTAAAAAATGCAGGTGAAGCAATGTATGATTCCGGAAAGGGCGATATAATAAAGGTAACCTTGGATTTAGATGAAGCCAAGCAGGTTGTTGTAATTACTATTGCTGATAATGGCCCAGGTATAAATGCTGAAGAGGTAAAACAGGTGGCCTTAGAACGAGGCATCATCAGTTCATCCGAGGCAGAACGAATGTCCCATGATGAGGCCTGCCAGCTCATATTTGAGCGTCTCGTTACTACCAAAGAAACCGGCATAGGTGTAGGCCTACATATTTGCAAGAGGATAATCGAATCCCACAACGGCACAATCACTGTAGAAAGCGAAGTCGGCAAAGGCACTACGTTCACCATCACCCTTCCCGTGTCCATCTACGAGGTGGACAAAGGTTCTGCCGAGCAGCCAGGCAACCCAGGTCATGGTGAAACATCAATCCCACAGTATGGGGAGTCTGATTTTTGGCCTGGTGTATTGGGAATCGACGCAGACGGCCTAATAAATTTAGGATTAATGGAAAAATGGCTACCTGGGATGATTACAGAACGCTATTTACCGCGCTTTAAAGATGCTCCCCCAAGAGTTATGGAAATCCTGAAAAGAAGAATGACAAAGCCAAAGTCTACCCATCGAGAGATATTGAAGTCTCATGCGGCTATTAACGGGCTTCTTGAGGCTTTAGAGAGTATAGAAGATAAGGAAAGAATATCGAGGATAGGAAAAACAATGTTATTAATAAATGAGTTTGATAACTTAAGTAGGGTATATTATCGAGAATTAAAGCTTTTAGGATATAAGCATTATCCTGTTATATTTCAAGGAATAGATTGTGGAATTTTTGAACATGACGATCCATATCCTGACGTTACTAAGTGTTTGATTTTACTTGGTAGAATGGTCCTTATTATGCAAGAGATAGATGATTTATTGCCGGAAGGTGAATCTCCGTATGTGCAACGGTGGAAGAGAAAAATTGAAGACTTCCTTAACCGCCAGGAGATTAAGGCATTTTTGGGATGTGAGAATTTTATGAGTATTATAGCACAAACGATGAATCCTTATCTCTTTGGCCAGAGGGGGTATCTGTCCACAACTCCTCCAGAAGAACTTGCAGCAAGAATAAAAAGGCTAGATTATTCAGAACAATTTAGATATGTTGACTTTAAACTATCCCGAAAAGGAGCTGTCCAATTTGCGAAGGAGTTTACACAAGAAACCGGCTTTTTCGAAGCTGCTCGAGGGGAATTTGAACAGCTCCTCGGCCAATTTGGTGATTTATGGGCATTAGAGGAGGTTGACGGCAGACTAGACCATATTGCCAAGCGCCCGTTCCTACGCCAATTCCCTGACGGTCAAATGCAGAGCCCCTTGGCAGAAATCGATTACTACTGCCGCATTGCCTTGATGATACTTGAAGATGGATATAAGTTACCTAATATACTACAACCTACTGGAACAATAAACCTAGCTTCCTATAGAAACCCACTGTTGATAGATGAACCTGAGATTGCCAGAGAGCATAGTAAAATTACAGCTACAGAAATTAATCTGGGAGGAGATAATTCAGCCCTTCTTTTGAGTGGGCCCAATATGGGTGGGAAGACTATGACGGCTCGTGGGATAGGATTAGCAGTTGTTCTAACTCAGATGGGATTTCCTATACCCGACGATAATCCTGAAATAGCTGTTTTTAGAAACATTTACACTGTGTTTCCTAGACCAGAACAATTACAAGCTGGCTATGGATATTTTGGCATGTTAGTTAAAGAAATCACTGATTTAGCTAAAAAAGTAGGGCCAGGAGATTTAGTTATTCTAGATGAGGTTCCAATAGGAACAGATTATAACGAACTCGTGGCAATAGCCACAGTTTTAATTGAAGACTTAATCAATACAGGCGCTACTGTAATTGTAACAGGACATTTAAAGAAGGCCTTTGAGTTTATAGCCCAGAGGACAAATCAAACCCCTTATATGCATACTGTAACTGAAAGAGATGGAAAAATCGTTCCTGATTATGGCTTAGCTCCTGGAATAGCCAAACATAGCCATGCTATTGAATTATTAAGCCAAGCTGGCTTTCCAGATGAAGTTGTTCAACTTGCAAGAAGATACTATGATGTAATTACACAAAAAGAAGATCCATCAAGTATACCTATGGTTTTAGATGTAAAAGAAGGAAGAGTTTTGTCTGATGGACAAGATGTGCCTGCCGATGGCGCTTCTATAGAGGCTGTTGTAAAAAATATCTATCCTGAAGAAAATTTCGCTTTTAAAGATACGCAGAAACGCATTGTTAATATTTTCCTTAATCCTGTAGCGTCTTTATTGTTAGATAAAGTTACTCGGGCATTAAAAGGAGAGGAAAAAGCTGATTTAAGCCGGGAAAGCGGGATAGAGATAATAGATAGGCGGTTGCATTATACAGAATTTTTTCTTGTTCAAGGAGAAGAATACTTAGCTGGCATGACAAAAATCCTCAGTATTTTTAGAGAGATGACTAAAAGAAAAAGACGATGGGAAAGAGTTGAATTTGATCAAGCTGAAAATTTGGAAAGAATTGAAGGTTTGGAACTAGCTTTAAGAGAGCTTGTATCCTATCTTGAACCTCTGAAAAAAGAAGATCCTATAGCTAAAATGATAAGAGATCTTGAAGAAGTTCTTGAAAAAGACATACCAGACTTAAGGGAAAGATTTGTAGAAAATGATATATCCGGACTTGAGAAAGAAAATCTTGATACACTACAATCAGGATGGGAAGGTAGATGGGAGACGCTTCTTAACGGTAGAATTATTAGAGGAGTTAGGCCATCGCTATCTCCAGGTCTCATGTTTCTAGATGAATATGCGGGTATAGCCAGGGGTATTATAAAATGGGGTTTAAAGCCAGTAAGATATTCTAACAAACAAAATGTCTTTAACTTAAAAAATAGTAGACCATTTTTCCCAAACACAAGCTTCTGGAGATCTAGTCAAAGTCCTTTTATAGAAAACGCAGTAGAGCAGTCTTTTGAAACTAATCCAGATAACCCTGTCATGGTTCTTACAGGTCCAAATTCTAGCGGAAAAACAGTTATGATGTTTAATAGCAGAATGAATGCCTTATTTGCCCTAAATGGCTTTTATGTATCAGGAGACTTAGAAATAAGCAAATTTGATAATATATATGCCTTTTTTGGTGGAAGAAATGAAGTTACAGCGGGGGAGAGTTATTTTCTTAATATTGTTGGAAGATACGCTGATATAATAAATCGAGTAACGCCTAATAGTTTGGTTATACTTGATGAATTACATGGGACAGATAATTTTGAACTAGCTGCTATTCAGGTTGCAGTCCTTCATTATCTTAGATCCATGAATTGCACAGTAATATTTAATACACATATTAGAGATGGTCTGAAAATCGTAGATCAGCAAGTAGGGCTTGATTTTTGGCAGACAGATGTGGAATATGATGCTTCAAGAGGCAAAGTAAAAGCCCTTTACACATTATCTCCTGATCCAAATCTAGAAGCAAAAAGTTATGGATTAGCAATTGCAAGTCAATGGCTCTCCCCTGGCCAAATAGCTCGAGTTAAAGAAGTACTTTCTCAATTAGATTTAACCGGAGCACAAACCGAAGCCGGATCGCCAGCCGAGCCACCCATCCCGCCAGTCGACGTAGGCGACAAAGGCGATGACAAGACTAAGCAGGTTATCAACGGGCAAGGTATGAAGGTCTATCGCGAGGATGTGGTGACTTATGTGGGCAAGACGATACGACCAGGACAAGAGGGTAAGCTCAGTGTCAAATTCTTCGAAATCTTTGATGTGCAGTTTAGCCCGGAGGCTCAAGCAAAGATCGAACAAGCAATCGCTGCCAGCCGAGGACGATTGATTCTACTCACCCGCGAGGAGATCATCCAGCGGCGATTATCAAAAGAGATAGATGGTCAAGTAGTGGAGATCGGTGCTGGAGAGAATGCTCCAGCCATTTTGGAAGGATTTGACAATTTACCAGAGGCTGAGCAGAAGCAGATTGCATCCCGATTGAACGAGGGAGTTTTCTATGGGGACTGGAGAGGACAGGTCGATGATGTTGAGCAGGTCCGAATTAGTGCAGCAGGTTTAACGAGAATCAAGGCGGGGGACAGATATCTCCTTATGAGGTACAAGAAGGATAATCCGGATGGGTCGTGGCAGTATGTTCCGATTGGGGGTGCTTTAGCTTATTTAGATGAAACCCGTAAGGCCTTGGAAGCCATGGGCGCTACAGAGTTTGAGGGAGATAAGAAGGCTCCACCTGAAAATGACTTGCGGTTTATGTTACCCCGAGAGCACTTGGAAATGTTTGAAGGGTGGTTTAATCAACGAGAGGGACGTGAGACGGATCCGCTTCGAGAGCTTCGCGAAGAGATGGCTGATGAGCTGGGGATATTCAGTCCTAACGAGTTTGATGTCTTATTGGAATCTTCCGAACCAACCCTATCCGACGCGCCACCTACTCCCCCCAGCCCACCAGTGGACGACTTAGGCAGTAGAGGCGACGACTATAGTGGCAGTGAAATAACAGCTGAAACACATAGAATCTGGCTGCTTCAGAAGATAGAGCAGGTAATCCAATCGATTCCCAGAACAATTGAGCACATAGAGGTCTTGATATCGCCAGGGTTAATAGATAAAGAGATAAAAAATGCCTTATTCGGGACAGAGGTTACCCATACCCTCGGCAGCTATTTAATACGAGAAGATCTTGCCAAGGCAGGTGTCTCTCAGCAAGAAATTGCAGTAATTCAAGAACGCTATGAACCGTTAAAGATAGCCTATCACGCAGATCTTATTCGGGCAATAGCCGGGATGACTATAGAAGAGATCCAAAAGCAAGAAGATGGATTGTTCAGATTCATCTGTGCTTTGGAACGAGATGGTTTACTTACAATTGATGAGTTATTTCAGCGATATCATAGCGCTGTACTTCCAACCTTGGAGACATATTACGCAGAAATGTTGACCCGCGCTGAATCTTTAGAGAGAGAATTGGGTATCTTTGGAACACCAGAAAGTTTAATATCATATTATCAGAGATTTGGAACAGAGTGGGTAATACAGGATAGTTCTGCTATAGCTCTAGACGATTATATTTCATCTTTGGAGCAACAAAGCAGTAAGCCTAAGACCGAACGTCTCCAGTGGCAGACTGTAATGAAGCTGCGTGGTCAAGAGAGGTCTTTGGATTCAGAATTCAAGAAGATTCGCAGAATCAGTCACGTCTCTCTGGATGTCCTAATTAAAATCCTGAGCAGACTGGAAATTCCGGGAGAAATTTTAGAATTAAATGATCAGGCATTAGATCAGGCGATTACAGAGGCAGTCAGAGAACATGGGCTTGAACGGTTTTACGAGTATCATCTCAATATGTTGAGAAAGGTTATGGACTGTTTCGATGCCATAGTGGCTGCCTACGGACGCACTTATGGTGTCCTACCTGTTGAGGTTGGTAAGGCCTTTGAGGAAACCAAAGAACGCATCCAGGCTACCCTCGTCAGATTGCCTGCTCAGCAATCCACCCCAAGCCAGCCAGACAGAGCCGTCGCGGATTGGTTTAAAAACTTGAGAGAACATACGCACTTAAGGGAACAACAGTTGGTTTTTGTCGGTGGAGAAGTTTCAGAGGAAACAAGGATGGCTTTAGAAGAAGGTGAACCTGTATCTTTGATTTTATATATTGGGCCATCTGACTCTCCTGAGTTGAGGAATGCCGCGATTTTAAGACAGAAGAAGGAAGAAAAAGCACTCATTGTGGGAATTGATCCTTTATATTCCCTCACAGTCATAGACATTCTTATGAATGCAAGAGCCAAAGTTGCAGAATTTACAGACGTTATCTTGATCCAAGGTAGATTCCAAGATATACCCAAAGGAGTTCTTTTTGATAAGATTTGCATAATTCATACTTTTCCATATAATATTGGAAAATTTTCTAAGTCAAGGTATGAGGATACAGCAGACTATGGTAAAGAAGTTCCAGATTGGGTAGAAAATATTGAGCGACTACTTGCTGAAGGGGGAGAATTGCTTATACTCTCGGAACTAAAAGAAGAAAATAAGGAAAGTGTAACCATTCATACTGAATTAGAGAAAATCGGACTGCAAACAAAGTTAGAATTTATTTCAAATAATGAACTACCCGAAGATATTAAAGAAATGATAGCAGGTACTATCTTGGAGCACCAACTTAAATTAATGGTTATCACTGCAGAAAGACTAAGCCCCACAGGCGAGAAATCCAGCGTTGGAGTTAACCCTTCCAAAGAGGAGCTTATTGGGCAGTTGAGGAGTCTTGCAAGGTCACCATATACAGAAATGTCCAGAGAAGAGATACCAACTGAGATTATAGAGATACAACATCATATTGATATTTTAATGAGAGAAATGGAAAGACAAGAAATCGAGCGTTTGGCATTGGTTCTTGAGGAGGAGATGGATAAAGTACTTGTCCAATACGAAGATGCTTATAACGCCTGTTTTGACATCCTTGATAGAATGGCTGAACTTAGTCCTCAAGCAGAAGCTCGTTTAAAAGCCTTATCGGATTCTATCAAGAGAGTTTTACAGGCATGGGAGAGAGTAGAAAAGGATGTTTTATATCAAAGTGGCAGAAAAAACTTTATTATAGAGATTAGTGATTCAGGTAAAATATTAATGAGTGGTGCCTTCCAAGATTGGAATGACATGATACAAACTATCCTATCAAGGTCTGAGCAGTGGAGTAAAGATTTATCATCTATCATCTCTCTGATAGAAACAAGAACGTGTTCACCATCTAAGTTGAGGGAAGGATCTAAATCTTGGAAGAGAAAAATGCTGAAATGTCGTCGCCTCACTAAGGAAGAACAACCTTCCTCTGCACAGATAGATGCAGCACGCCGGGTTATAGATAGACTACTACTTGAGGACAGAGAGTTATACCATCTTCTTACTGAACATGGAGCTAGAGTAGGTGGTAGAGACAGCGACTCTAGCAGCCAAGACCCCATCCGCATCCAAGGCCCAATTACAGTTGAAAAGATTCAAGCACAATTAGCAGATCCAACCATATCCCTTGCCCTCGCCTTCTTTGCTTCTGGTGGGGCATTTGAGGGATTGGAGGAGTTAGAGGTAAGGTTTGGGGCACAAGAGACAGGAGCAGAAATCGAGGATAATAAAAAGCTCATCCTCCATGTCACTGACTCATCACCACCGCTAAATACCTTGATCCAGTCCATCCACAATGCCCTGCCTGAAGTTGACCTTGCCAAAGTGCTCGCTAAAGCAAAACAAGCCCAGCCAGAGTTATTTGAAGGAAAACCAGAATTAGAAGCAGCAGTAGATAGAGCAATTGCACTTCAGATTCTTAAGCATCGTAATCCTCTCAGCTTAGCAATGGATTTTGTTATTGTAGGACGACATGACTGTATTATACCTGTTTGGCAAATACTACAAAGTTTAGATGTATTAGCTGAGAGAGAACAAGCTGGCATAATTCACAAAGTGGGTTGGAAGGAAATTCGTGAGATAATAATTATAAAAGAACCGCAAGAAACATTAAAAGAAATGGATGTATTGAGAGCAGAGATACAAGATGAAGACTATGATTCCCGTGAGATGGCGGTTCAAATTATCGTCTTTTTGCAAAAGCTGAAAAGATTGATAGACGAGATAGACAAATCTATATCAGGGGTAACATCAGACGTCCTTTTAGAGGATAAAAAGGCCAAAATGTATTTTGAAGGTATTAAAAGTAACATAGATACATTTAATAGGGCATCAAGCGAAATTATAAGTGGCCAATGGACATTTGAGAGAAGCAAAATCGACCTGAATGAAATGTTAACAGAAACTGCTGGGCTTGTGAGTCGCCACTTCCCAGTGACATTTGAAAATATAGAAATAGTTAGAGGTTTCGAAGAGAACATGCCATTAATGATGCTCGATAAATTACAGATGAGTCAAAGAGCTATTTATAATCTTTTACTCAACGCAGGAGATGCAATATCCGAAAAAGGCGGCATAGGTATAATAACCATAAAAACTGAGGTAATTGGCGATAAAGCTATCATTAAGATAACTGATACTGCTGAGGGAATACCAGAGGAGAAGCTCGAAAGGATTGGAGAATTATTTAGAACAGGTGAGATGATAAAAGACCTTTCCACTAAAGAAGGAATAGGCCGTGGCAAGGGATTATATATTGCCCGTAAGATTATTTGTGATGGTCACAACGGCACAATCAGCGTAGAAAGCCAAGTCGGCGAAGGCACTACGTTTGCTATCACCCTTCCACTTGCCCAGCCAGCCGAAGCCGCCGCGCCGCAAACCAAAGCCGCCGAGCTAACTAAAAAAGATTTAGGTCTCTGCGTCACTGCCGATACCCTTCTTCCAGTACTTCGTACTACCAAGTTCAAGGTTCAACCTATTGTAGATGTCCAAGTCGGTGACTATGTATTATCCCTTAACGAAGAAACCAAAAGAATAGAACCTCACAGGATAAACGCCCTACTTGATATGGGTATAAAGCCAGTGTATCGCCTTACTACAGCATCTGGCAGGTCCATAAAGACAACCGCAAATCACCCGTATCTTGTAAAAACATCAACTTACCAACTCAATAACTCAACAAGCTCAAAATGGATTAAGGTAAGTGACTTAAAGGTAGGTGATGAGATTGGGGCGCCGAAGGATAAGACAAGACTATTTTCCGATAGTTACAGTGGGTCGTCCTTTTTTGCAGATGCGTATCTTGGTTTTGGCAATTATAGTAAGCCCCTTACTGAAGACCTCAGGTTTGTTTCTATTAAGGAAAGAGAGGATTGCAGGAGTAGTGGATTCAATAGTTGTGGGCTTGATTTTTATGAGGATAATACCTGGATTAGAGCCAATGGGAAAACGGAAGATGTTGCTAAAATCGTTGTCAAAGGTGAGCAGGATACGATTTTCTTTAATGCAAAGATTGATAATCTCTTCATCAGAGGTTCCAGAGAGATTTCTCTCCAAGATAGAATCTATTTGGTAGCCAACATCTCTGATGGCTTTTATTGTAGCAATGAAGAAGCACTCATCAGCAAGGAATTTCATTTAGGCAGTCTCTTGGATAAAGACATCCTCGTTTTTAATAATATCTACAGCATAATGAACAGCTGCTTGGATATCTTCACGAGTAAGTTGGGGATAGCAATCAGTGAGGATTCGTTCAATAGTATAACCTGCCTCGATGAGTTCCAGAATCATATAAACAGGGATTCTGGTCCCTTTGATACAAGGTTTACCGAAGCAGATTTTAGGGTCAATAGAGATTCTATTTTCCAGAAAGTCATTAGCCATTATTTCCACCTCCAAAAAATACTATACCACAAGCTTAGAGATGCGTCAAGCCCTATCCTTAATAAGAAGAATGCCTATGCAGACACAATACCGGTTTCGCCGCTGGTTTGTAGCTCAAAGCTTATACATAGATCTAATGACCAAACATCAATGACCAATGACCTTGCCAGTGAAACTGGCAATAATGACCCAATTGCCGAAGGCAATTATACCGACATCCTCTGGGATAAAATTGTTTCAATTGAATATATAGGCGAAGAACACGTCTACGATATCGAGGTAGAAGGCACACATAACTTTATCGGGAATGGCATATTTGCGCATAATACGTATGTTCAAGCCAACCCACCCAGCCCGCCAGTCAGCGTAGGCGGTGGAGGCCAAAAATCTAGCGGCCAAACCCCCATCCACAATGCCCTGCCTGAAGTTGACCTTGCCGAAGTGTTAGTTAGAGCAAAACAAGCCCAGCTCGAGTTATTCAAATTTGAGATTCCAGATAAAGACGATTTAGAAAAGGTAATAGATTTTGATCTATCGGCACTGGATCAAGCTAATGCGCTTATTAGGGAACTATGGAGCTTATTTAAGCATAATGAGTTTGAGAAAGCTATGCAGGTTGCCCAAGCATTAGAGGCACGGAATGATATTCTGGTGATTCCGTACAAAGAAGGATATTTTGGATTAGATGGAATATATGACGGGCGGCCGAACCAATTTGAAAGATGGGTTTATGACTCACTACATCAGAGTTCACTTGATATTAGATATTTACGTTTTGTTATAGGAGAGTTACACGATAATTTCCACTATCATGCAAATATAGAAGATGACCAAGGATATATTATATGTGTGCCAGTCTTTGGTAGAGAACAGGATACACTTCTTGGATTTAAGATAGTCTCTATAGATGGAGGAAGTGGTATTAGGGATGCATCAACAGCTTTTTCTGTAAGAGATGAACCTCATCGTCAACGTCTTGGAAGACCTGCATTAAACGATATATGGAATGCAGCTTCGGCTGTATATATTGATAATCCAGAAAAAGGGCTTTTAATTTCTTTTTATTTTGAATGTATCTATGATTGGCCTGATGACTCAGGTTATATTGATGGAGTAGATATGTCCAGTGTGAATAAAAATGACAAGAATATTTATTACGGAAGAATTTTAGGCTCGTTACCTCCACCAGTTACGGCGGCGGAAGAACTCAGGAGATTTATTTCAGAGTTAACTCAAGTCGGTCCTGGTGGTGATATATGGCACGCACCTGCCTTACAGGAAATTATTGATATTGCTTTAGGCAAGAGAGACGCTTTGGATATTTCACCAGATGAAGCAAAGA
>JAHIPS010000087.1 GCA_018902915.1 Candidatus Omnitrophota bacterium
CCTTATGCCCTGACACAAAGCTAAACATATTCTTAGACACATGAACCTCTATCCGTGACCGATTCGCTACATACCTATCCTTAACTAAACCAATTATCTGGCCCTTCGTGGAGTTTTTTCTTCGTATAAAGGGGCCATCCTGAGCGGAGCGAAGGATCTCTATAGATCCTTCAGCCCGGAGTTTACCCTGAGCGTAGTCGAAGGGGGCTTCAGGATGGGGAGTCGGAAAACACCCCGACCCCCCAATTATCTTATTCCTCATCTGTCTTGAACGAACCATTTCTCCAAAGGCTGGATGATATGGCCCTGCAATCACTGTCTTCCTTGATGCTAAATCTCTGGATGGATGCAGGCCTATGCGTATGACCTTTACACCTACAGCTTCAAATATATCAGAGACTTTAGCTGCCTGGTGAATTGCTTCTTTTAACGAAAGAGGTTTATATCGCATTTTGGCCAGCTCAGTGCCCTTTATAACAAGCGTAGGATAGATCCTAACAGTCTCCGGCTTTAATTTAATGAGTTCCTTAGCAGTCTTTATAGACTTTTCAAGCGTATCTCCTGGCAAGCCCAGCATTACCTGAACGCCTAATTTAAGACCTGCCTTTTTAATACATCTAGCTGCAGCCTTAATTACACTAACACTGGTTTCCCTTTTTATCTTTTTTAAAACAGTTTTATCAAGCGACTGTATGCCTAATTCAACCAGCCTGCCGCCTTTTTTCTCAAACACCTTCATTGCCTTTAAAGTAACTGCCTCTGGATGTGTGGACATGCGAAGGGTATAAGGATAAGCAGCGTCAAGATACTCTTTTTGAAGGCTCTCGGGCAAAAACGTAAATGTGCCGCCAAAAAAAGCAACTTCTACATCTTCGTCTTTAGAGATAGTTTTAAGATTACGTCTGATTATAGACTTAACTTCTTTAACAGTAGGCATCTTCACAGCACCAGATATCCTATGCTGGTCACAATACACACACTTATACGGACACCCTGCGTGGGGAATAAAGACAGGAATGATTTTCATTGCGGTTATTTCTTCTTGTGGAATAAAAGTGTAACCAAGAACACTATGGTGAACATGAAAAGATTTCCTATGGCAAACGCCTTCCAGACTATAAAATCACTCTTTAAGGCAGAGGGGAGCATTGCTAAAAGGCATAGCCATATGCCTACAGCCCAGTATATACTTATGTCATCTGAGGAACGGCGCTTGATTATTCTTATAATAAGCGGGATGTTCCAGAATGGCATAACTAATGAAGCTACTAATGCGATTTTGTCTATCATATTAATTCGCTTCGCTCATTAATACACGAATGACCACAAATCAAAAAACCAAATTACCACGAATTATTTTTTATTCGTGGAAATTCGTGCATCATGCCTTGCCTGCGCTTCCGAGCACGTGTTCATTCTTGTGCTTGTACATCTTTACGAGCTCTGTTCTTGCAGGACCCAGATATTTGCGCGGGTCAAATTCCTTTGGAGAATTTGTAAAGACCTCTCGTATCTTTGCTGTCACTACAAGTCTACCATCAGTGTCTATGTTTATCTTGCACACTGCTGACTGAGCAGCCTTTCTTAATTGATCCTCAGGTACGCCTGCAGTCTGCTCAAGTTTTCCACCGTATTTGTTTATAAGGTCCACATACTCTTTTGGAACAGAGCTTGAGCCATGCAAGACTATTGAAAATCCAGGGAGACGTTTTTCGACCTCTTCCAATATATCAAATCTTAATTCCGGAAGGTCCTCTCCTGGCGCTACCTTGAATTTATACGCGCCGTGAGAGGTGCCTATTGAGATCGCAAGCGAGTCTACGCCTGTCTTTTTAACAAACTCCTGCACCTCTTCTGGGTGAGTATAGTGAGATTTTTCATGGCTCACATCATCCTCTATGCCTGCCAGTACGCCAAGCTCGCCTTCTACTGTTACATCGTGTTTATGCGCGTATTCTACTACCTTCTTTGTCAGAGCGACGTTTTCTGCGAATGGTTTACCTGAACCGTCTATCATAACAGAAGAAAACCCCGACTCTATGCAGGATACGCAAAGTTCATACGTATCGCCATGGTCCAAATGAAGCGCAACAGGTATCTTTGACCCAGCGTCCTTTACTATTTCAAGCGCACCCATTGCCATATGCTTTAATAAAATCTGGTTGGCGTATTTTCTTGCTCCAGATGATACCTGAAGTATTACAGGAGATTTGCTTTCTATGCAGGCAGTGATTATTGCCTGAAGCTGCTCCATGTTATTAAAGTTATAAGCTGGGACAGCATATTTTCCAGCCATTGCCTTCTTAAACATCTCCCTTGTGTTAACAAGTCCCAGTTCTTTGTACGACGCAGCCATGATTTTATCCTTCCTGTTACACCGCGTAGGTGCGCACCGCGCACCTACGCGGTGTATGTGGTTATTATATCATCTAACTTTACACTCTTGCAATGCTAAAGTTACGCTCGGTGAATTTGATGATGTCGTTCATCATCTTTACTGACTCCACTGGATATCTGCCCACAGCAGTCTCCCCAGATAACATTACAAAATCTGTGCCGTCTATTATGGCATTTGCCACGTCAGTGACCTCTGCCCTTGTAGGCCGAATATGTTCGGTCATGTTCTCCAGCATCTGAGTAGCTGTGATAACAAACTTTTTCTTTTTATTGCATTTTTTGATAATCTTCTTCTGGATTACAGGAACTTCATATATAGGCACTGAAACACCCATGTCCCCCCTTGCAATCATGATCCCGTCTGATGAATCTATAATCTCGTCAATATTTCGAATGCCGTCGCGGTTCTCTATCTTTGCAATAACCTGACATGTCTTGCCTACCCTGTCTCTAACTGCCAATATATCTTTCCTGTTCCTGACAAACGATTGCGCAATATAGTCAACTTTATTGTCTATGCCAGAATTAATATCCTTTTTATCCTTATCACTCAAGACTGGGAATCTTAGATGTGCGCCGGGGATATTAATACCTTTATGTTCTTTTAGAACTCCGCCGACAACAACCTCTGCCCTGATCCCCTTCTTCTCAATCCCCTTTATCCTTAAAACAATTGTGCCGTCGTCAATATAGATATGTCCAGCGCCTCTGATACTATCAATAGGTCCTTCATAATCAAACGGGATAATGCCTTTTTCCTCGCAAACATGCTTCTTTTTAAGCAGTACGACCTGGCGCTTTTTAAGTAAACGAGTCCTAGAACCCTTAAACCTCCCTACCCTTATCCTCGGCCCTTCCAGATCCTGCAAGACCCTTACATGTCGCCTGTATTTTTTATTCACGCGCCTCACAAGATTTATCCTTCTTGCATGGCTATCTAAATCGCCATATGAAAAATTGAGCCTCACAACATCCATGCCTGCCAAAGTCATGTTTCTTATGGCTGTCTCGTTAGAGCTTGCAGGCCCAAGTGTACATATGATCTTTGTCCTTACCATGATTTAGGGAGCGGAATAGACATGGTAACCCCCTATAGCCAATTTAGCAAGTTTTTTGTTTAATAAAGCATCAAGATCAACAGGTGGCAGCATGAGAGCCTCTTTTTGAATATCCGGGCGTTTCTCTCTGGCTAGTTGCCAAG
>JAHIPS010000088.1 GCA_018902915.1 Candidatus Omnitrophota bacterium
ATATGTTGCTCCATCTGCCATGCAACCAGGCAGTTCCGGAACTTCTGCTACAAATGTCTTGTCCTCAGCGCTCCAATAGATAATTACTTCATAGCGAACCATTTTGTCCTCCGAGTTTATACTTTAGAATCAGGTTACGAATGCAAAAGAGATATTTGCATCGGATGTGCCACGTAAAATGCGTCCCAAAAGTCTATAATATCTATTCATAGCTAAAGTTTACCATAACTTCTATGTAGAATCAATGCTCGATGGCAGCTTATCGAACCTTAAGCACTTCCTTCTCAAAAGTAAAAAGTCTTTCTTCATCTAACCTTCTCAAAATAGTCATCATCTTATCAAGACGAGTTAAATTTTCATCCTTGAATTCGGCAAATTCCCTTCTAGTTACTAAGTCTTTCAGATCTTCCTTAGTAGCAATGAGCTTAAGTATCTCTTTATCCATCTAAACCTCCCTCTGGTCTAAGACTGTTAACCTTCTATTCTGACTTTACTACCACCGGTAGAAAAAGTCAATGCTTTTGTCCCTCTGTCTGCCGTCTGTTCCGATGCAGTGATTGCCCGGCCTTTTGGCCGATAACCCTATTGCAGCCTGCGCGGGGTGACTAAACTTTATTTTGCTTTAATCCAATCATTGCGGTTAACGCTGGCTTGTCTTAATATCCGCGAGAGGAGATCAACTCCTATTTCTTTCTTCTAACTAACTCCTTCCATGAAATAGGCGTAAGTCTATTCACTTAACTTGCATCTCCTTAGGAGATTCAATACCATGACCCTCTATATGCGGGATAATCAAACCTTTCCTTAGCCTTACAATTATCCATCCCTCAATGACTTCAGCTAACTTGTTCCTGCATTCCTCTAAGGTCTTACCAGTTGCCCATACTCCAGTTAGGTCAGATACCTCGCCATAATAAGGCTCTTCTTCTTTGATAATCTCGTAGTGTGCCTTGCTTAAAGCTTTCTCAAGATATTCTTGAATCATATTCGCCACCTCCATTTAACAGCGGTTCTGTCAAAACTTACCACTGAAACACTGAAACACTGAAGAATAAAAAAATTCGTACTTTTAAATTCTTTTTTCAGTGTCTCCGTCCTTCCGTGATTCCGTGGTAACTGTTTTCATAAGATTTTTGACACTACCAATGATTTTTAAAGCTATCTTAAATTTAAGCTAAAATCTTGTTATCTCCTTACATGACAGAGGGTTGCGAACATTATTTCGTAACTTCTTTGTGTGTATAGAGTTATGAGATTTAGGCCTCTAATTTTACTCGAAAAAAGTCCCGAATTTTTGCATATTAAAGGGTCTTGTAAATATTCGGGGCCTGTTTTTTTAGATTTATCCTGCCTCATTAGACAGCGGCCTCCATAACTTCTATGTAGATCAATGCATTCCCGACACTTCTGCCTGAAGCGCCTCTATTTGCGCCTGCTGCTCCTTTATTGCCTCAACTAACAGCGCTACAAGCCTTGCGTAGTCAAGAGACTTGGCGTCTATGTGGTTCTTCTCATACGCTACCACCTCAGGGATAATCTCTCCTACATCCTCTGCAATCATGCCTATATCGTGCTTGCCATTGGCCTTCCAGTCAAAATAGACGCCTCTTAACCTTTTTACCTTATCTAAAGCGCCTTCTATGGGCTGGAAGTTCTCTTTCCATCTTCTGGAACTGTACGTAGTCCAGGCATCTGCTATTGGATCAGTGGCTGAGGCCTGTACTACCGCTAAAATGGTGGAAGGGGCGGTGGTACCAATGCCAACGTTGCCCGTGCTCTGCACGGTCAACTCGCCATCTCCTGTCGATATTGAGACATTTCCGCCTTTGTCTACGGAGAGGATAGAACTTAGCTCACTGATTTGCTGTTGCTGTTCCTGAACCGCGGCAGTCAAGATGGCCTCAAAACCGCTTGGGTTGTACCAGTAGTAGCCCTCACTGTCCACCGATACAAATTCGGGAATTACCTTCTCGACTTCTTGGGCGATAAAACCATAGTTTAGCCCAGGAACTTCACCATACCTGCTTTCATGCAATTCATTCCAAGTGAAAGATACTGGCCTAAGCGCCAGAACCTTCTCAAGCGAAGATCCCGAAAGTTCTTCTTCTATATCTTTGTAGCGAATATCAGAAGTATTGGTCCATGCTGTGCCAGTTGATAAACCCGCGGTTCCAACAACATCAATTTTGTGAACTGGACCCGTCGTGCCTATGCCGACGTTGCCGTTGTCATAAATGACTGAATTTATTAGAGTTTCAGCATCTGACCACTTTGAAAGATAATTAGCTGTTCCACCTGAAGTATCTACGAGAGAACCTGAGTCTAAAGAAAAAGCAGTAGCTTGGATAGTGCCATCTACTTCTAATTTAGCTAAAGGACCCGTTGTGCCGATG
>JAHIPS010000089.1 GCA_018902915.1 Candidatus Omnitrophota bacterium
ACATTACACAGACGTTGTGATATAAGGAGAGAGATAGATGGCGAAGAAGACAGTAGAGCAGATATTGCTTGAGCGTTCTCTTATTACAGAGGAACAGCTCAAGAAGATCAAAGACGACTCCAAGAAAAAAGGCATGCCTGTGGGCAAGCTCCTGGTGCGTTCAGGCGTGGTGAGCGAAGATGATTATGCCCAGGCAACCTCAGAGATCCTGGGGGTGCCTTATATAGACCTTGCAAATTATCTGGTCGATGCAGCCACTATAAAGTGTATTCCGGAAAATATAGCGCGTAAACACAAGGCAATCCCTGTTTTTAAAATAGGCAGTACTGTTACTGTGGCAATGACAGACCCTAAAGATATTATGGTGATAGACGACCTGACGCGCAGGTCCAAATGCGAGATAGAGGTGGTTTTGGCTGCTGAGAGCGCGATATTGAACGCGATAGACCAGTATTACGGCGTAACAGGTTCAGTTGACGAGGTGATAAAGGATATTGATAAGGGCGCGAAAAAAGATGCAGGGCCGGTTGAGCTGGATTCAGCAAAACTCAGCGAGATGGCAGAAGAGGCGCCTGTGATAAAACTCGTGAACCTTATAATCATGCAGGCAGTAAAGGACGGGGCGAGCGATATACACATTGAACCAGAGGAGACGACATTAAAGGTAAGGTTCAGGGTGGATGGCATTTTACACGAGATGTTTTCTCCGCCCAAGCACCTGGAGCCCGCTCTTATGTCCAGGATAAAGGTGCTTTCCAAGATGGATATCTCCGAGAAGAGAAGGCCCCAGGACGGAAGATTTAACCTAAAGATAGAAAATAGAGACATAGACATGAGGGTCTCTAGTTTTCCGACGATATACGGCGAGAATATTGTCATAAGGATCCTGGACAGGGGTTCAATTTTACTCGGGCTTGATAAGCTCGGTTTTTCCAAGGACATGCAGAAGGAATTTGAGAAGTTGATAAAGCGGCCTCATGGGATAATGTTGGTGTCCGGACCTACGGGCAGCGGAAAGACCACCACGCTTTACTCAGCGCTTTCCGCAATCGATTCGGAAGAGAAGAATATCATTACCGTGGAAGACCCTGTTGAATATCATCTGGGCAGGATCAGGCAGTCGCAGATAAATCCAAAGGCAGGTCTGACCTTTGCCTCAGGGCTAAGGTCGATCTTGCGGCAGGACCCTGATATAGTGATGGTCGGTGAAATAAGGGACAAGGAGACAGCTGAGATCGCTATACAGGCAGCATTGACAGGCCACATGGTCTTTTCAACGCTTCATACCAATGATGCCAGCGGCGCGTTGAGCAGGTTGATCGATATGGGTATAGAGCCGTTTTTGATCTCCAGTTCTGTGGTCGGCATACTGGCGCAGCGCCTGGTCAGGGTGATATGCGATAAATGCAAGCAATCCTATAAGCCGACAGAAGAGGTTTCAAAAGGCCTGGGGCTGGAAGGTAAAGAGTTATTTAAAGGCAAAGGGTGCAATAAATGCAAGGACACAGGCTATAAAGGAAGGATCGGGATATTTGAATTATTAGTTATTAATGATGATATACGAAAGCTTATTGTTGACCGTTCGCCGAGTGACGTGATAAAGAAAAAGGCCAATGAATCAGGCATGAAGGTATTGCGCGACGATGGCCTGGATAAGGTAGTGAGGGGCGTTACAACAGTGGACGAGGTAATCAAGGCCACGCAGGAGGAATAAGGGGGCGATGGCGAATTTTAAGTATAAGATCCGCGATAAGCATGGCCGGCCCTCCACAGGTACTATAGAGGGCGAGTCCAGGGAAGCTGTTGCCAGTCACTTCAGGGCAATGGGCTACACGCCTACCTTGATCGAGGAGGCGCACGCCAGTTTAAAAAAATATAATCCATTCGAGAGGTTTTTTCACAGGGTAAATATAGAAGAATTGATAGTCTTTACGCGGCAGCTTATGACACTTCAGCGCGCTGGCGTGCCGATCTTAACCAGTCTGGACTCTATCCGCGAACAAAGCCCTAATGCATATTTTAAGAAGGTGATAGAAGAGATAGGCCATGATATAGAAGCTGGAAAAGGCCTGTCAGAGGCGGTCTCAAAATTTGGCAATGTATTCAGCGAGATCTATATTAATATGCTGCGCGCAGGCGAGGCAGCTGGTATCCTGGATGATGTGCTGGATAGGCTTGCTACCCTTCTTGAACACGAGCAGGACCTGAGCATGAAGGTGAAGCAGGCAACTCGCTATCCGCTCCTCGTCATTATCACCATTTCAATCGCATTCCCGCTGGCAATCATGTTTATCATACCGAAATTCAGCGCGCTTTTCGCGAGATTCAATACCCAGCTTCCGCTTGCGACAAGGATGCTTTTGAATCTGAATTATATATTGGTGCATTATTGGCCCTTGGTGATCATCGGCCTGGGCGTTCTGATTTTTACGTTCAGATATTTTGTCAATAGCCCTTTTGGCAGGCCTATCTGGGATAATATCAAAATAAAGGTGCCTGTCTTTGGGCCGTTGATCTTGAAGATCTCCATGTCAAGGTTCGGCAGGATGACATCCACGCTTTCCGCGAGCGGCATACCTATAATCAGTACGCTGGAGATCGTCAAAGGCGCTGTGGGGAACAGGATCATCGCAAATTCAATCGATAATATTATTGAGGGCGTTGGCGAGGGCAAGGGCATGGCAGGGCCGATGAAGGCGAGCGGCCTTTTTCCCGGCATAGTGCTGCAGATGGTAAAGATCGGCGAAGAGACAGGCAAGATGGACGAACTGCTCTTAAGGGTCTCGGACTATTATGACGCGCAGGTGAGTTACACTGTTAAGAATCTGACTGTCTTGATAGAGCCGATCCTGATATTCATAATGGGTATCATGGTCCTGATCCTGGCATTGGCAATATTTATGCCGATGTGGAATCTGATCTCACTTTTTAGGCATTAAGTGAGGACATGGTTTACGAAAACTTATAGTTTTCGTAAACCATAAGTCCGAACTTACCCTTGACATTTGCTGGAATGCCAAAGCACTATCTTGGCAAGTTAGCTTTAAACTAACCGGCAAATGTCAAGGGTTTAATTCGCACAGTGACTTATGTTCACTCGCTTCGCTCGTTCCATAAGTCGCGTGCTCATTAAAGGAGGTTATCATGGGGTTTTTAATATTTTCTGGGATATTAGGCCTTATTTTTGGAATATTACTTTTAGCAATGCCGGGTAAATTGAAAAAACTAGAAGTCAAAATGAATGTATTTATAAATAGAATTATAGGGGATGCGGATAGCTTTATCTTTAAGTACAATCAGGGCATCGGGATCTGTTTTTTGTTGTCAGGCCTGACGCTGCTTTTTGTCGCGTATTATTTATCCAAGACATAAGTTAATGCGAGGAATTAACTTGTTGCGCCGCGCCTTTTTGGATAATAAAGGAAGGGGGTTGATAGAGACCCTATTCTTTATAGTGCTTGCGCTGGTCATTGCCGGGATATTTGCAGGGGAATGGCTGGTGCATCTGAAAGAGACAAGAAAGGTCGCCCTGGAAAATCAATTGACAAATATGAAATTGTCATTAGAATTGTATATGATAGTAGAAGGCCAATATCCGGAGGACCTGAAAGAGCTCGATAAGAGATGTACGGTATCGAGAGAAGATAGTTTATACGGCAAAAAATACCTGGAGCTCCAGGCGCAGGATAGAGGCGGTTATCCAATAGACCCGTACGGCCGCAGATTTATATACGATAATAAAAGCGGAACTATAGAAAGAGGGAGGGACTGATAATGCATAGTAAGAAAGGTTTTACCCTTATTGAACTCGTAATGGTCATCGTAATACTCGGGATACTCTCGGCAATAGCCATTCCTAAGTTTGTGGATCTTACAGGAGAGGCAAAGATCGCTGCTACCAAGAGCGGCCTGGGCGCGATCCGCTCAGTGGCTGCTATTGAGTATGCAAAGAGCGCCACTTCTGGTACAGCCGCGTTTCCTCCCGCCATTACAACAGATCTATTTGCGGATGAGCGGATCCCTTTTAATAAGTTTAATGATTCTACATCTGTAGGGGCTGTGACAGCTGTGCCCAGCGGCACAGCAACATCAGCAAATGGATGGTGGTATATATCTGCCTCTGGTAAGGCAGGCGCCTATTCCGACGGCACAGAGGATACTTCCGCCTGGTAATTTACGCGGATTTTTCGACAAGAGCAGGATCATAGTCCCGAGCAAAGTCGAGGGGCGGATTAGATAGAGTTGGAACGGATTACTAGAGATAAATGGGGATGGTTGAAAGAGACCGTCCCCATTTTTATTTTATTAATCCTTGTCTCTGTATTTTTTTCAGAGGTCTTATTTGGGAATAAGATCTTTATTCACCGGGACCTTTCCAGATTTTTCTATCCCTTAAGAGAATTTAGCGTAAATCAGTTTAGGGCCGGACACATCCCTTTATGGAACCCTTATATCCACTGCGGCAGTCCGCACCTGGCAGAACTTCAGACCTGCGTTTTTTATCCCCTAAGTACAGTTTATCTTTTATTTCCTTTCCCGCAGGCGTTTAATTATTTCGTAATACTCCATATCTTTTTGGCCGGGGTATTTACGTATATCCTGATGAGAGAATGGA
>JAHIPS010000090.1 GCA_018902915.1 Candidatus Omnitrophota bacterium
ATTGCTTCTTGTATTCCAAACCCGTCCGCCTGAGGCGGACGGGTTTGGAATAATTTAACCATATCACCTTTGTATCGGAAAATTCGTATTGTTCGGTGAGATGCGCTGGCAATGGCGGGGCTAGGGTTGCGTAGGCCTTGCTTGACAGGTTATCTAAGCTATGATATACTTGTTGCCAGAAATTATAAAAAGGAGGTGAAAAAATGGTAATGTCCCTATTAAAAGGATTGGCTGAAGAAAAGATTGTCTTCTTAGAATCACCTAAGGCGTTCAAATCGCTATTCCCGTTAGAAGGAATTGTCCGAGTGGTAGATAAGAAAGGTAATACACTGGCATTGGTATTAGACAAACAAACCCTTGAAGAGCTTGAGGAAGAAATAGAAGCAACTAACCCTGACTTTCTCGCTTCGCTCAATGCGTCCCGTAAATCAGGCAGGGTTCCAGGTAACGCGGTTAAAAAGAAGGCAGGCCTTAGGTGATTGGTTATGATTTTACCAATCTTGCTGAAAGAGAATTTCTTAAACTTCCCAAAGATATCCGACGCAGGATTATCAAAAAGCTGGAATTCTACCTGATGAGTCCCGATCCGTTGAATTTTGCCAAACGTTTGACCGGTGACCCCCTCGCCTCTTATAGATTCCAAATCGGTGATTATCGAGTTATGTTTGATTGGGAAGGCAATAGCATCCTGATTACCAGGGTTGGCCACCGCAGAGAAATCTACCGATGAACAAACCTCATCTTTCGGCGCTGCTATCTCCTCGCCTACTGATAATTCAATAACTTTCCTCCATCCTTCCTTAGTCAGATACGGATGATTTCCAGTGGTACGAATCGTGCGGCCGTCTTCGTCTTTATCCAATGCGGGTTTGGAATAATTTAGCCATATCACCTTTGTGTCAGAAAATTCGTATGTTTCCGTAAGATGCTCTGGCAAAGGAAACCCTGCATCTGCATAAACATCTTTACTATACAGTAACATTGACAAACCTCTGGCAGTGTGATATATTATGTATTGATGAATATTATAGACGATGCTCGCAGAGAATTTATTGCCAAGACCGTTAATACAGTGGGGATAGCCATATTTACTATTGGGCTGGCGAGTTATTTCTTTGAAAAGTTCTCGCCAGCTACAAGGTTTGCCCTGGGTCTTATTTGTATTATCTCTATAGTTGGAAGTTTCTTTATTTATCCCAGAAAACGAGGTGATAACATATGATGATGCTGTCTGTGCCTTTAATAATCCTTGCGATTGTGTTGATAATAATGTACTTTGATCGTTATCGTGCACGCCATAAGAAGCATGTCCATTAATTTCATTCGGCACTGCTATCTCCTCGCCTGCTGATAATTCAATAACCTTCCTCCACCCTTCCTTAGTCAAATACGGATGATTTCCAGTAGTGCGAATCGTGCGGCCATCTTCGGTCGTGAGCCGGAATACTGGCTTTACGCCCATGTCTAAGAGGCCGTTTATGCGATGAGGTTCGATTATGCCAAGTTCCTCGTTCAAGGAGTAGGCCATCATGCCTGGCTGGACGTCTTTTATCGGTACATATCGTACCATGTCATTGCGAGCGGCCGAATGGAGCAATGACAAGTCAGGAAGTATTGCAAGAAGTGTATCTCCAGTTACGCATTGTCCTTCGACATGCAATTTTTGAGCTGGGCTTGTAGTGCCTATGCCGACGTTGCCTGTTGTTGTCAAGATTTCATTCCCAAAGTCTATTGCGCCGGTTGAATCTGTGATTGATGCTGTATCTATTGTCATTGTATCTATTATAGCTGAACCTGAAACTGTCAGGGCGTCTGTAGTTTTATTATAGGTAAGGCCTGAGTCTCCTGCAAGGCTTCCACTATCATTAAACTGGATCTCTGTATCATTGCCTGCGGGTAAGATCTGGCCTGATACAACACTGCCTGAACCATTAATAACTTCTGTGCCATTGACAACCAGGACACTATCCCAGCCCGCGCCTATGTTAAGGGCTCTCTCTTGCGCGGCTGTGCCGGTAAGCGC
>JAHIPS010000091.1 GCA_018902915.1 Candidatus Omnitrophota bacterium
GGCTGAGTAATAGGTCTTGAGACCAACCTTTGCCTTAATCTCCTGATCTGGCTATTTTCATCAACAATCTCGCCAAAAACAATCTTCATATCAACCCAAAAGGCCTTAAGTCCTAACTCTATTCTTCCATCCATCTTGGTCAATAACTCTTTTAATTCTTCGTACCGGACCTTAAGCACATCTTCTTTTATCCTCTCACTAGCCGAAACTCCATCCTTACTACTGGCAACAGTGCCAAACTTTACAGGTAAAACAGTAAAATCCCCCATTAACTCTTCCAAAACCTTCTGGTGAGCCATAGTATTTTCTCTTGAAATAGGGTATTTCATAACTGGAGTTGCACTGATTACTGCTGCTGCATCTTGGTAAGAGATGCTATAAACCTCATCGCCACAACCTCCAATTGCTGGATAGGAAAATTTTCTTCCCTCGCTAGTTCCAATTATACAGTAGATATATCTCCCCTCTTCTTTATTTAAATCACCATATCTCTCTATCTTATTGCTAACCTGTTGCCCTGAACTCATTCGCTTTCCTCCTGTCCCCACTTTATAACCAATTCCGCAAAATTAAAGGGCGCTACAGGCCCTACGTATTTAAAGTTCAACCTATCCTTATATTTCTGACTTAGTTCCTCTATGTAGTCATCAAATTCTCTCTCATGAGCCTCGTCTACTAAAAAGGCGTAATTCAGTATCATATTATCGCCTACTATTTTATTTTTCCGAACGTCAACGCATTTAGGCCTTAATACATCTAAAATCTCCTCTGTTTCAGCTTCTCTTTTCTTCTCAAGGGCATCTTTGACCCTTTTGCCCAAATCCACCTTTTCCTCTAAGGAAGATAAGGTAGGGTCTTTAGCCAACCTTTCCTTCAAGCTCTTTACTTCCTTATGGGTTGAGCCAATCTCTCTAAAAATACCTTCCATAGCCTGCCAGAAAACCTTTAGGCCCAATTCTACCTTATTATCCATACTTCTCAATAGATTCTTAAGTTCCTGATGCCTCTTCATCAAAAGATTCCTAACCTCTTCAGTGCTGGTGGCAATAGTGCAAAATCTGACAGGAAGCACAGTATGATCCTTCATCACAACTTCAATTACCTTCTCATGGGCAATCAGATTTTCCCGGCTAATTACATACTTAGTCATAGGCGTAGAACTAATCACGCAGGCCAGATCGCGAAAACACAAGGTATGCACCTCATCACCCATATCTCCAATTCCAAGAGGGCCAAAGTTTCTATCCTGAGATTCATTAATTACACAGTATAGATATTTTCCCTCATCCATGTTCCCTCACTCCTTTATGGTTTTATTACCTCGACCACAATAAAATCTGTTTTCTTTTTATCCTCACCTGTCCGCCGAAGCCTTGGCGAAAGCGGAATAGATACCCCTTCTCCCTGAAAACAATTAGTCAATAACTTATAAGCATGGGTCATTTCTTCAAATCTTTGCTTACACGGTGCATCACCAGGGTTCTTATCAGGGTGATTTTTTTGAGCTAATTGGTAATATGACGCCTTTATCCCCTCTAAAGATATATCTCCTCTCAGGCCTAATAATCTCTTTGCCTCGTCTATCTGGCTATATCCTACCTTTCTTAATTGGCAAGTGGCAAAACTGTAAGGAGGAAGGGGGCCTACGCATCTAAAATTTACCTTTTGGTTGTATTTTTTATCTAATTCCTTTAATCTGGCATCGAAATAAGGCTCTTTAGCCTTCTCAAGTAAAAAGGCACAATTTAGAATCATTTTATCATCCATCACCTGATGCTTTTGGAAATCAACTGTAATTTCCTTTAAGGAAGCTATTATATAAGAACGCTCTTTTCCTTTTCTTTTGTCCAAGGCGTCTTTAATCATCATCCCTATCTTTATTCTATCCTGTAGATTTTCGCTGGCAGGCTTTTTAGCAAGCACTTCTTTAAATTCTTTTATTTGGCTATCTTCCTCTCCAATCTCCTTTATAATGCTATTTAAATCATTCCAGATACAAACCACATCAAACTCTATCTTGCTATCCATAGTAGAAAGTAGCTCTTTAAATTGGGAGTAACCTCTTATTAGAACCTGCCTAATTTCATCATCATCAGGAAGATTTGTACCAAATTTCACAGGTATAATAGCGTGGCCCTTCATAATCTTCTCGATTATTGTCTGGTGTCTTACTAAGAGTTGGCCTAAGGTCTCTTTAAGCATGGATGAATAATCGCGGATAGGTGAATTACTAACTACACATGCAATATCCTCGTGAGTTACTGTGTAAACCTCTTCATCGGCATTGATCCCGCAAGGACCAAAAGATTTTATCTCGTTTGTTTTTATTATACCGTAGAGATATCTTCCCTCTGACATTATCCTATACCTCTCATAATTGAGATCCTTCGGGCACTTCGTGCCCTCAGGATAAGTTCAGCCAACAAACTTATGTTCACTCCGTTCCATAAGTTTGGGCTTCACTTATTTTTTAGATTCATCTGCACTTGCTGCAACCAATGCTCCTTTAGCCACGCTTCTTAGGGGCTGACCTGCCATCCTTACAGCGCCAACTGGAATAGGCAGTTTTAATCGGTCTAAGATCTCTTTGAATCTATTGGAAAAACCCTTTGGAAGGGATGTACCCCCGGATAGAATAATAGATATCGGTTTTGTAAACTGTGGCATCCTTCTGGCCTTATCAAACTCATCTTTTATATTTTCTATAACATATTCAATTAAGTGATTGTAGTAAATAGACAAGGCGCTCTCAACTTTGCTTAAATTTCCTTCTTTATTTAAATCAAGGGAAGATTCCTTTATTGCTGATACACGGCTGGCTGTCTCATCCACTGCCATAGAGACCTGCTGGTCAATCCAATCCCCTGCTTTAGCAACAGAAAATTTAAATACTGGAACAGACATGTAACTCAAACAGACATTGACCATTCCTCCGCCAAAGGAAAGGCCCATGCCTGTAAAATCTTCTTCAGCTAACTCGGATAATATAATGCCATGGCCTTCATTAATAGACTTTGGGGTATAATTCAACGCCTTTAAAAAACCTTCTATCGTCTTCATGTGATATAAGACATTAAAATTTGCATCCAGGGGCTCACCAGGAACGGAAAAATAGACTATCTCTTCCTTATAATTAGGCATGCCTACTACACTCTTTACCAATAGCTCCACCATGGGAAGGGCCTCTTTTTCTGTAGGGCTTATAACACCTCTTGATAAGGGCCGCCTTGTCTCTTTATTGAACATATTGGCAAACTGCAAAGACTCATCACCTACCACATACAGTTTATCTTGTTTTATAATGTATTTTACCTTAGAATTATCCAGTATGTTCTTGGTAAAATCTGTATGCTCTACCTCGAAGAAGGCATTCCGCTGCGATTTAAATATAACCTCATCGCCTTTTTTGTGTGCGCATTTTACAAACATCGTTCCTATGTCTACGCCTTTACCTTTTTCAAGTTTGCCTTTAAGTACCTGAACTAGATCTTTTTCCTTTTTTGCCTTCTTCATTTATCCCTCCCATCTTTAATTTTTTTAATAACCTAACCTTCTTTTCTATATCAGACTTTTCTTTCTCTGTTTTTGCCCCTATTCTTTCTATATTGGACTCCAGCCCTATACTCTTATCCTCTGCTGGCAATGTATAATCTGTCTTTATCTGAATCTTTTTTCTCTCCTTTTCTTCTTCTGGAGAGATTCTTACCCCGCCCTTTATCTTTA
>JAHIPS010000011.1 GCA_018902915.1 Candidatus Omnitrophota bacterium
AATCTGCCGCAGAGTATCTTTGCTTATCAGATTCTTCTTTTTTGTCATACTAATCTTATATCATGCTTACCTGTGATGTTCACCCCTGTTTTTTTAATGCATTGATACTAAACAACTTAAAAAGGAATTTCCTACTATATCGAGTTAGGGCTTAACGTCGTTCACGACATCGCGCAGCATCCTGCAATACAGGTCAAAACCCACTGCAGATATATACCCGTGCTGTTGCGGCCCGAGCAGATTGCCTGCCCCGCGTATTTCCATATCCTCCATCGCGATCTTAAACCCTGAGCCCAACTCCCTGTACCGTTCTATTGCCTTAAGCCGCCTTTCTGACTCGCTGCTTATCACGCGGCCCTTTGGCACCATAAAATACGCGTAGGCCTTGTTCTTGAACCTGCCTACCCTGCCCTTTAATTGATACAGATCCGCGAGTCCGAACCTGTCCGCGCGATTCACTATCAATGTATTCGCGTTCGGTATATCAATACCAGACTCTATTATAACCGTACACACGAGAACGTCAATAGTTCCTTTAATAAATTGCCTCATCACCCTCTCTAATTCCTTCGAGTACATCCTGCCATGCGCCACGCTGATCCGCACCCCGGGCACCAGTTTTAAAAGACGCGTTGCGATCTTTTCTATGCCCTCGACCCTGTTGTGTATAAAAAATACCTGGCCGCCTCGCTTTTTCTCCCTCGATATCGCCTTCTTCACCTCTGAATCATCATACTCCAATACCTTTACGTCCACTGGCAGTCTGTCCTGCGGCGGCGTCTCAATAATAGACATATCCTTGACACCCATGAGAGACATATATAAGGTGCGTGGGATCGGCGTGGCAGTAAGCGTCAATACATCCACAAGCGCCTTCATCCTTTTGAGTCTTTCCTTGTCCTTTACGCCAAACCTCTGCTCCTCGTCTATAATAACGAGCCCCAGGTCCTTGAACTTCACGCCTTTTCTCAAAATCGCGTGCGTGCCTATGACAATGTCCGCGCCACCGTCCTCGATATCCCTTAAGATCTCAGCCACCTCGCCGTGCGTCCTGAATCTGCTAATCATCTCCACGCGTATTGGAAAATCCTGCATCCTTTCCTTAAAGGTAATGAAGTGCTGCTCTGCCAAAAGCGTTGTTGGAACGAGTATCGCGACCTGCTTGTCATCCATCACTGCCTTGAACGCGGCTCGCAGCGCGACCTCTGTCTTTCCATAACCGACATCCCCGCACAGGAGCCTGTCCATTGGCTTTTGCGACTCCATGTCTTTTTTTACCTCTTTCGACGAGCGTGCCTGGTCAGGCGTTTCCTGAAAAAGAAACTTTTCTTCAAACCGCGCCTGCCAATCCATGTCTTTTGAAAACGCGAACCCGCGCAGCTTGAGCCGCATCGCATTCACCTCTAAAAGATCCAGCGCCAGCGAATAAATACCTTTCTTTGCCTTTTCCTTTGCATTCTTCCATGCCTTGCCGCCAAGCTTGTAAAGTTTTGGCGGCCTTTTTTCAAACGCCACATACTTCTGTATTAAATGCATCTCCTCTATGGGCACGTAGAGCTTGTCGCCTTCGGCATACTCGATCACGACATGGTCTTTTGGCTCGCCTTTAAAATCTATTTTCCTGAAACCCTTGAAAATCCCAATACCATGATCCACGTGCACCACGTAATCGTCCGGCTCTATGTCAATAAAAGACTCGAGCGGCGCCTTTTCGCCCAGCTCGACCCTCTTCATCTTTTTCTTTTTTGGATAAAGCCCTAATTTCGGCAGGATGATCACCATTGCATGCTCTTCAAGCGTTTCGCTGGATGCAATGCTGAAACTCTTTATTGAGACTACCTTGTTGTCGGAAAGCTCGATCCTGACCGGGCCTTCGAATGTCGGCGGGAATATATCTATTACGCTGCCGCGCATGCTGTAATCGCCTGGCTCAGAGATCCGCTTGCACCTCTCATACCCATACTCTGTCAGTTCCATGGTAAGAGAGTTGTAATTTATATCCTCATCTTTATATATCTTGATTGATTCGAAATTCACATCTTCTCGGGAGCGGTTACACCAAGCAAGGTCAACCCGCTGGAAAGCACTGTCTTGATAGCTTTTATTAGAGAGATTCTTGTCTTTGTAATAACCTTGCCATCGGTTACTATTCTATAAGAATCATAGTAGGAATGAAAAAGGCTGGCCAGTTCCTGAAGATAGGCAAGCAGGGTATAAGGCTCGAGATTGCGGGCAGACGCCTCTATTGTCTTCGGATATTGCATCAGTCGTTTTATAATCTCTATTTCCCGCGGCTTGTCCAGGAGTTGTAGATCTACCCCCCTCACCCTTTCCCTCTCCCCTTTGGGGAGAGGGTAGGGTGAGGGGGCATTGGTACCAGAAAATTCAATGATGCTCGCTATCCTCGCGTGCGCGTATTGTATGTAATACACGGGGTTGTCCATTGTCTTGGACTTTGCGAGCTCCAGGTCAAAATCCAGATGACTGTCTGTGCGCCGCATAATAAAAAAGAACCTGCCAGCGTCCTTGCCGACCTCGTCGATCACTTCCCGCAATGTCACAAACTCGCCCTCTCTCGTTGACATCCTAACAGGTTTTTTATCCCTGTATAAAGTAACGAGCTGCAATATGAGTATTGAAAGCGCGGCTTTATCAAAACCCAGAGCCTGGCACGCTGCCTTTACGCGATTCACGTACCCGTGATGGTCAGGCCCCCATATATTTATAATCCTCTCGTAGCCTTTTTCAAATTTTTCCTTGTGGTACGCTATGTCTGGCGCGAGATACGTGTAGCTAGAGTCATTTTTTATCACCACCCTGTCTTTATCATCGCCTAACCTGGTGGACGCAAACCACGTCGCCCCGTCCTTCTCATATAAAAATCCCTTGTCTTTTAAAATCCCGAGCGCCTTCTTTATTTTTCCAGATGCGGAAAGTTTTTTCTGGCTATACCACGCGTCAAACTCTACGCCAAAGTCCTTTAAGTCCTTTTTTATCCCCTCTAATATCATCTTATACGCACATTCCCTTAAATAATCCTGGGACACGCCGCGCTTTTTTATTCCCTTGGCTATTTCATAGATGTATTCGCCCCTGTAGCCGCCTTCTGGAAAATCAACCTTTTCGCCCGAAAGCTCCTGATATCTTGCCTCCACAGACTTGCCCAGCAGGGTCATCTGCACACCCTCGTCATTCAAGTAGTATTCCCGCGTCACCTTATACCCGCAGTTTTCCATGATCCTCGCGAGACTGTCCCCGACCGCAGCCTGCCTGCCGTGCGCGACTGTAAGAGGACCTGTTGGATTAGCGCTCACAAATTCTATCTGCACCTTTTTGCCTTTTCCTGTTGATAGGCGTCCGAACTTCTCTCCTTGCTTAATAATCTCTTTTAATCCGCCCCACACCACCTTGTTTGAAATATAAAAATTTATAAATCCCGGCCTCTCCACCTTTATCTCGTCAATCTCTGCACACCCGCCGCATATTTTTTTCAGCTCTTCAACGACCTTTCCTGCAATATCCAGCGGCGGCCTTCTCAATTCCTTCCTCAGGCGCATAGCCACATTTGTTGAAAAATCGCCGAACCTCTTTTCTTTAGGGACCTCCAGGTAAATGCCGGACAAGACCTCATCCTTGCAGTCAGGCGCCACAGCCCTGACCGCCCTTTGAACCATCTTGATTATGTCTCCCTCTATCCTCATCATCCCGCCATCCTCACCAAGTTGACAATTTTGACATTGTCAGATTTGTCAACTTGGTGAATGAATCTTATCTTTTTCTCTTTTTCTTCGTCAGGGTTTTTAGAAATACCTTTGCGATATGCGGGTCGAATTGCGTGCCTGCGCATTTCAGGATTTCATGTTTTGCCTTTTTTACAGACAATGACTTCCTGTACGGCCTGTCTGAGACCATTGACTCGTACGCATCCACCACAGCGAGTATCCTGGCGCCCAGCGGTATCTCTTCCTTCTTCAACTTGCCCGGATATCCTTTTCCATCATACCTCTCGTGGTGCCGCAGAATAATCGGCGCCAAATCATTCAGGAAACTAATCTGCTCCACGATGCCAGAGCCCAGCACAGGATGCATCACCATGATGTTCCATTCCTCGTCATTCAGGCGCGACGGCTTCCTCAGGATGCCCACATCTATGCCGATCTTGCCTATGTCGTGCAGCAGGCTAGAGTACTTTAAAATATCCTTCTCGTGCTGCGGCAGCTTAAGCGCGTCTGCCACATCTATGCAATGCTTCATCACGCGCTCTGAATGCCCGTAGGTGTGGCTGTCCTTCGCGTCAATGATATTCGAAAGCGTCTTGATCGTATTCAAATAACTTTTTTCCGCCTGCTCGTACAGCCGCGCGTTCTCGATCGCTATTGTTGCCTGGCTCGCGAACATTGACAGGAGCCTTACATCCTCTTCGCCATATTTAAACAGCCTCTTGTTATACACGCTCAACACGCCTACGATACGGTGTCCCTGCGACAGCGGCACTGTGACCAGGGACCTCAGGCCCTTTTGTTTTACAAGGTGCGGATATTTATAGTGCCTTTCCTTTTGCAGGTCATTGATAATATAGGCCTTTCCCTCTTTCACGACACGGCCCGCTATGCTCTCGCCGACCTTCAGGTTTTTCTTTATCTTGAAAGAGCTATTATCAAAGCCATAAGCGCACTTCAACACCAGCTCCTCTTTTGATTTACCCAAAAGTCGCAGTGACGAGGAGGACGCGTCCATTATCTTTGCTGATTTTTTTGTGATTAGTTTAAGTACTTCGTCTAAATGGAGGGTCGAGGTTATGGATTTTCCAACCTCATAAAGCGCGGAAAGTTCTTTTATTTTCTTTTTGAGACTTTCTTCGAGCGTTTTTTTCTCTTTTGCTTTCTTTGGCATAATCTGATTCTCGGCGCATCACCCCACAGGCCTTCGAGGTTGTAAAAATCCCTTACCTCTCCAATAAACACATGCGCCGTAACATCATAGGCATCGACCAGCACCCATCTTGCTTCCTGATAGCCCTCGATATTAGAAAGCGATTCTCCCTTGTCCTGCAGGCCCTGCTCTATATTGTTAGCTATTGCCTGCGCTCGTGTGGTTGATGAGGCTGTAGCAATGACAAAAAAGTCAGTGATATTGGATAGCTTGCGCATATCCAATATCACTATAGATTCTGCCTTTTTAGCCATTGCAAGATCAGCTACAAAAAGCGCCTTTTGTCTAGATCTCACGTATGATTCCGGGTCGATTTATTTATTGCCAAGAATGCAGAACATGTTCGTGCCGCAAGAAACGCAAATGCCCTTATTGGCCTTCCTACCATTCTTCATGGTGATCTCTTTTGAGTCCTTCATGTCCTTCTTTGATTTGCATTTCACACAATAACCTTTTGCCATCAAACACCTCCCTTAAGTTATATTTTTATAAACTTTAACACAATATTCCATGATTGTCAAGCTCTAGCTAGATATAAACCGTGCTTGTCTATGTATAGCGCGACTGCCTTTGGAACGAGATTAGTTATTGCCAGGCCCCTCTTTACTCTCCTGCGTATATCAGTCGAGGATATATCCCTGGCCTTTATGTCCATTGTAATAAGACGTGGCGACGCAGTCTTTATGCTAAAACCAGGTCTTTTGACTACTATAAATCTGCATAGACGCAGGATCTCGCTCAGGTTCTTCCACCTGTACCTTGAAGAGTCTGACCCTGTTATAAAATACAGCTCCTGCCTCGCGCCGTATCTTTTTTTCAATTGCCTGAGCGTCTCTACCGAATACGAGCGGCCTTTTCTTTTTATTTCAATGCCTGAGACCTGGAATCCCTTCCTGTTTCGAGTAGCGAGCCTGAGCATGTTGCACCTGTGCATGGCTGTGGCAATGCCAGCGCCTTGTTTGTGAGGCGGCAAATACGTTGGGATAAATATTATTTTGCTGAGTTTGAGTTTTCGCGAGACCTCTCGAGCCAGGTGCAGATGCCCGTTATGCACTGGATCAAACGTCCCGCCTAGTATCCCTATCCTCATTTCAACCAAAGTGTTCAAGGCTTAGCCTTGAACATGCCTGTTTGTTCAAGGCTAAGCCTTGAACACTGAAAAGCTATAGTGAGTGTATTGCCCTGTTATGTACAGCTTTGGAAGTCTCCTGGATCGCTTCTGATAATGTAGGGTGGGCGTGGATCACGCTTGCCAATTTCTCAGATGTTATGCCAAATTGGACGCACAGCGAAAGCTCAGCTATGAGTTCTGTGGCATGGGGACCGATTAATTGCGCCCCCAAGATCTTGTCTGTCTTGTTATCTACAACGAATTTAATAAAGCCTTCTGTCTCGCCTAACACGTGCGCCTTACCGATCGCAGAAAACAGGAATTTCCTTGCCCGCGCATCCATTCCTTTTTCCTTTGCCTTATTGACAGTCAACCCCACGCTCGCGATCTCAGGATGCGTAAAAATACAATTCGGCACTGCATTGTAATCAATTCTAGCTTCTTTGCCGCTCATTGCCTCTATGGCGCATATGCCTTCCCGTGAGGCCACATGGGCTAATAAAATACCGCCGATAACATCGCCTGCCGCATAGATATTTTTAACGTTTGTCCTGAACTCTCTATCGACTCTTATCCAGCCTTTATCTGATTCAATGCCTATATTTTCAATGCCTATACCTTTAGAATTCGCTGACCGGCCTACCGAGACCAGCGTCTTAACGCTGTTTTCCTTTATTTCCTCAGCCCTTGTCTTGGTAAATACCTTTATCCCTCTTTTTTTAAAGATCTGCTCTAATTTTTTGGCTATCTCTTCATCCTCGTTCGGCAAGAGCTGGTCCATCATCTCTACTATAGTCACCTCTGAGCCAAAAGTCCTGAATATCGACGCGAATTCGCAGCCGATCACGCCGCCGCCGACAATCGTTATGCTTTTTGGCACCTTCTCGAGGCTGAGCATATCTGAGCTCGAAAGTATCTGGCCGCCGTCAAATTCCATGCCTTCTAGCTGGATCGGGCTCGAGCCTGTGGCTATTAAAATATTTTTTGCCTCGATCTCCTCATTACCTGCGGCTATACGCGTCTTGTCTTTTATCCGCGATTCCGCTTTGATCACATCTATCTTATTTGCCTTCATCAGCATTTCTATACCTGAAGAAAGCTTTTTTACGATATTATCCTTTCTCTCTAATACCTTTTTAAAATTTAATTCGTGATCCTTTACGTCAATCCCGAATTCGCCGGCGCGCCGGATATCGTACAGCGCTGTAGCTGAAGCAGAAAGCGCCTTTGTCGGTATGCATCCCCGATTAAGGCACACGCCGCCCACCTTGTCCTTCTCAAGCACGCACGCCTTCATGCCGAGCTGCGCTGCCCTTATCGCAGCCACATACCCACAAGGCCCAGACCCAATTACAGCAAGATCATATTTATTCATAGTTATTTTATTAATCTCTTGCGGACAACTTTTCCGTTTTCCCAAACAGCAAGCGGGCGACCTGTCTTCCTGTGACGTTCTACCACTTCTTTTACGGCTTGTTTTAAAGCAATTACTGCTTTATCCTGCAAAGACTTCTTTTTTTTCATATTTCACTCCGCCGATCTTTTGATTTCTTCAAATAATTCTTTATCAACAATAGAGACACGGCCGTTCCTGCCTTTTACTATCAAAGCTGGAATAGAACCAGCATTATTAAATAACATCCACGAATTCGATAAAGGCTGATACAGCTTGAAAAAATTATATACAGAGCGCTTGAAACGCCGCCTGACGTCTTGAACAGGAATATCATGGCCGCCTTCCACAACCCTATCTTTAATACGGGCCATCGCGAGTTCTATGCCTGGAATCCACAAAAAGAAAAGATGCAATTTGTATCCTTTTAGTTTTAAAACTTTAAGAAGGTGGGCATAGGATTTACCTGCGAGCGTTGTTTCAAATCCGAAATCAAGTCCTTTTTCCGAAAATTCATGAATCTGTCCAAGCACAAGCCTTCCTGCTTTTATTGCAGCGCTGCGCGGAGAAAAAGGAGAAAGCCCCTGCGCAATAAAATCAGAGTTTATAAAATTTGGGCACTTGACATGTTCTGGTAAAAACTTTCTTGCAAATGTAGTTTTGCCTGCGCCATTAGGCCCTGCTATTATGTAAACATTCTTATTATTCACGATTATTTTATTATAGTGCAGGCAGGCTATGGAAACAAGGAAAAAGATATATTTAAACTTTTCTAATATCTAAAGCTCGCATCCCGAATAGATCTATGCTCGCTTCCGGATTAGACCGGTAGATGTCTCTAAGTAGACTGGAGGGAATTATTAGCTATAATATACCAGATATAGCAGCTATGTCAATTTTTTTATGGATTCGCGGATGGATTGGGCGGAGTTTCTGAAGGCGGCCTTTTCGCTGCCTGAGAGTTTTATTTCTATGATTTCTTTTACGCCTGATGCGCCTAATTTAACAGGAACGCCTATATAGATATCATTTTCTCCATACTGACCCTCCAGATATGCGCTGGCGCACAGGGTTTTTTGCTCGTCCTTTAAAACAGCCCTGACCATGGCAAAGACTGACGCTGATGGAGAAAAATACGCGCTGCCTGTTTTTAGGTGCTCTACTATTTCAGCGCCGCGTTTTCTGGCGCGCTCTGAAGATTCTGAGAAAATGTCGTCGGAAAGCTTCTTGGACCTGTTAATGGCCACCATTGAGTCGCCGTGAGAGCCCATCATAAAGATCTTGTCCTGCTCTACATTTTTCGCCTTTTCTGAAGCAATATTTAGAAACCTGGCTGAATCCAGCACGCCTGCCATGCCAATGACTTTTTTAGGATCAATTCCGGTCTCTTTCATCACAATGTAAGTCATTGCATCCAGAGGATTGGTGACAACGATTACAATTGCGGATCCGCAATATTTTTTTATCTGCGATGATATGTCTTTTAGAATAGCGGCGTTTTTCTGCAAAAGATCATCGCGCGACATACCTGGTTTTCTCGCAAGGCCTGCTGTGATCACAACAATATCCGAGCCCTTCAAGTCTCTAGAACTCTCTGTGCCAATTATGCCGGCGCTCGAGCCTGTTACAGGTCTTGCATCAGATATATCCAGGGCCTTTCCTTTGGCAAGCCCGGGCACGATGTCCATGAGCACGACATCCGCGAGATCGTCGTCGACGATCCTCGACGCTGTCATTGCGCCTACATTGCCCGCACCTATTATTGCAACCTTCATTTCAACCTCTTTATTATCGCGTCTGCCATTTCTTTGGTGCCGACTGCGCTCGGATCATTCCTGTCTGGTTTCAGATCATACGTGACATCCTTGCCTTCTCTTATGACGCTCGCTGTTACCTGCTCGAGCATGTCCGCAGCCTTGACTTCATTTAAATGCCTGAGCATTAATACGCCCGAGAAAATCATTGCGGCTGGATTCACCTTATTCTGCCCCGCATATTTTGGCGCACTGCCATGGATCGGCTCGAAAAGCGCCATGCTATCACCTATGTTAGCCCCGGGCGCTATACCTAATCCACCGACCAGGCCTGAGCATAAATCAGACACTATATCTCCATAAAGATTAGGCAAAACCAAAACATCGTAAAGCTCTGGCTTTTGCACGAGCTGCATGCACATATTGTCGACGATCCTGTCCTCAAACTCGATCCTGCCCTCGTATGCCTTTGCGACCTCGCGCGCGCACTCTAAAAACAACCCGTCTGTCTCTTTCATGATATTTGCCTTGTGAACCGCTGTTACCTTGCGCCTTTTATTTTTAATGGCGTATTCAAAGGCAAACTTTACAATCCTTTTTGAGGCCTTGATGGATATTGGCTTTATGCCTATAGCGGAATCGCTCCTGAGGACTGAGCCGCTTAGCTCTTCTATGTGCTTTATTATCTTTTTTGTCCTGTCCATGCCTTGTGAAAACTCTATACCCGCGTACAGGTCTTCTGTATTTTCCCTGACCACCACGAGGTCCACGTTAGAATAATGCGTCTTTACGCCTTTATATAGCTTGCACGGCCTCAAGCACGCGTATAGATCCAGGGCTATCCTCATCTGCACGTTCACGGATCTAAAGCCCTTGCCCACAGGAGTCGTGATAGGGCCTTTTATCGCGACCTTATTTCTTCTTATTGAATCCAAAACATCCTGCGGCAAGACAGCGCCAAATTTATCCAGCGACTCCTGCCCGGCGATCTTTTCTTCCCACTCTATCTTAACACCCGTGGCGTCGATACAGCGCTTCGCGGCGTAACTTACCTCTCTCCCGATGCCATCCCCTGGTATCAATGTTACCTTATGTGACAATGTTAAGCCCTCCGTGTTTTTTGTAAAGATTTACTATGCCGCCTGCTTCAATAAGCGCGCTTTGAAATTTATTAAAAGGTTTTATTTCCAGTGACGCGCCGCTCGTCGAATCAGTGACAACGCCTTTTTTTATATCCAGCTCTAATATGTCTTGATCCTTTATTCTGCTAGTATTGCATTCGATAAGCGGAAGCCCCAGATTAAACGCGTTCCTGTAAAATATCCTGGCAAAGCTCTTTGCAAGCACTGCCTGGCAGCCCGCGTATTTTATTGCCTGCGGCGCCTGTTCGCGCGACGAGCCGCATCCAAAATTTTTTCCAGCCACGACAAAAAACGGCCGGCCCTGCAGCCTCTTGTAAAAATCAGGATCCGCGTCCTCAAACACGTGCCTCGCGAGTTCGTTCGGGTCTGTAATGCAAAATTTGTACCTGCCGGAGATGATCAGGTCTGTATTTATGTCGTTCCCGAATTTATACGCTATACCTTTCATCTTAGAGATTGCGGGCGTCTTCAGGGTGGCAGATGTGCGTCTTGTACGTGTCCTCGCTTATGATGCCTTTTTGATACAAGGTCTTCAAGGACTTGTCCATTGTATGCATGCCGTATTTAGACCCTGTCTGCATGTGTGTCGGGAGCTGCTCTGTCTGGTGCTCCCGTATAAGATTTTTTATCGCGGATGTGGCGATCATTATCTCTGTCGCTATTACTCTGCCGCCGCGATCTTTTCTTGGCAAAAGCTGCTGCGACACAACTGCCTGCAAACTCCCTGCCAATTGTATCTTGACCTGCTGCTGCTGGTATGGGGGAAAAACGTCTATGATTCGGTCTATTGTCTGAGGCGCGTCAGGCGTGTGCAGGGTCGCGAGCACCAGATGCCCTGTCTCTGCCGCTGTCAGCGCGGTGGAAATCGTATCCAGATTGCGCATCTCGCCCACGACTATCACATTGGGATCCTGCCTTAACGCGTGCGTCAGGGCATTGGAAAAAGACTTTGTGTCTGAATAGACCTCTCTCTGTTTTATGATGCTGCATTTATTGACGTGCACATATTCTATCGGGTCTTCTACTGAGATTATCAGCGCCTGGCGCTCGTTATTTATCAGATTCACCATGGCGGAAAGCGTGGTGGTCTTCCCAACGCCTGTAGGCCCTGTAATAAGCACCAGACCTTGGTTTCTACGGCTGAGCTCTGTGACCACTGGAGGCAGTCCCAGCTCTTCCAAGCTCTTTATGCGTATTGAAACAAGCCTGAACGCAGCCTCCACGCTTCCCCTCTGCATGTGCACGTTCACCCTGAATCTGTTAAGCCCAGGCACTTCAAGCGAAAAATCCAGTTCCAGCTCTCTTTCAAAAACCGCCTTCTGTTTATCATTTAACACGCTGTAAACCAGGCGTTTGCAGTCCTCTCTGTTCAATTTTGGAAAATCAGACAAAGGTATGAGCCTGCCGTCTATCCTGATGATCGGAGACGATTCTGTAGTAATATGCAGGTCTGATGCATTTTTTTCAACCGCAACTTTCAGGAAATCCTTGAGATCCATAAGTTTCTCCTTATTTTATATATTTTCTAGGATCAGCGATCTTGCCTTCTATGGCCGAAGCGACAACTGTTGCAGGCGAGGCAAGATATATAAAGGCATCAGGATTCCCCATCCTGCCCTTGAAATTTCTGTTTGCTGTTGAAATCGCGACCTCGCCATTTGAAGGCACGCCATTATGCGTGCCCACGCACGGCCCGCAACCAGGCGCAACCACGCACGCGCCTGATTTAACAAACCCTTCTATAAAACCTTTTTTCATCGCATCCTGAAAAATAGACCTGGAGGCTGGCGCGATTATCATCTTTACATCCTTGTGCACCTTTTTATTTTTTAATATCCCTGCTGCTATTTTTAAATCCTCCAGCCTGCCGTTTGTGCACGTGCCCAAAAACGCCTCGTCTATCTTTGCGCCTTTTACCTTATCTATAGAACTGACATTATCCACTGTGTGCGGTTTTGCAACCTGCGGTTTGATCCTAGTCACATCGTACTCAAGGACCTCTGAATACCTGGCGTCCCTGTCGCTTTTTAACCGTACACCTGTAACCGTACACCGTACACCAGCAAGGTATTTATACGTTGTCTTATCCGGCTCCATCAGGCCTGCCTTTGCGCCCATCTCGACCGCCATATTGCTGATGGTAAACCTGGCGTCCATGCTGATACCTTTAATATAATCACCTGCGAACTCGATCGCCTTGTATGTGCAATAATCCGCGCCCAGCTCACCTATAATATAAAGGATAATGTCTTTTGAATAAACCCCTTTTTTTGGTTTTCCTTTTAATACGATCTTTATTGTCTCTGGTATCTTAAACCAATTCTTGCCAGAGGCCAATGCCACTGCCAGGTCAGTCGAGCCCATACCTGTTGAGAAAACGCCCAGGGCGCCGTACGTGCACGTGTGCGAGTCTGCGCCTATCACGAGGTCGCCAGGCGCAACGTAACCGGATTCAGGTATAACCTGGTGGCACACGCCGCACCCTATGTCAAACATCCTGACATTGTGCTCTTTTGCAAAGGCGCGCATCTTCTTGTGCACTTCTGAAACGCCTATGTTCGGGCTGGGGGCGCTGTGGTCAATGACCATTGAAAACCTATGCTTGTTAAAAACCTTTTTGGCGCCCAATTTTTTGAACGAATCAATAATGAGCGAGCTTGTGCCGTCCTGGCCAAAGCAAAAATCAACATTACAAAGTGCGACATCGCCTGGTCTTACATCCCTGCCGCAATGCGCGCTAAATATCTTTTCTGTAACTGTCTTACCGGCCATGCTCCTTAAACCACTCCTCTATCCTATCCATGCCCTTCTGGATATTCTCCATGCTCGTGGCAAAACTGAGACGTATATGCTGATCTGAACCAAAAGGCTTGCCTGGCACAACAGCCACCTTCGCGTCTTCTAAAAGCGCATCGCTCAAGCTTATGCTTGATAAGCCCTTGTTGTCTATCCTGCAAAAAATATAAAACGCGCCTCCGGGCTTCACGCACGATAGGCCTTCGATGCTGTTTACGCGCTCGACAATATAATTCCTGCGCCTCTCGAATTCCTTTACCATGGTTTCCACGCTATTGTCTTTGACTTTAATAGCCTCTAGAGCTGCTGCCTGGCTTATGGAAGTCGGATTAGAAGTAGAATGACTCTGGAGATTCTTTATAGCAGAAACGATCTCTTTGTTAACCGAAGCTATATAGCCTATCCTCCAGCCTGTCATGGAAAAGCTCTTCGAAACGCCGTTCACCACTATCGTGTTTTTAAAAATATCATCGCTTATGGAAGCGATCGAGACATGCGGCTTTCCGTCAAAGATGATCTTTTCGTAAATCTCGTCGCTGATTATAAAAATATTCTTATCTGCCGCCATTTTTCCGATTTCGGCCAGCTCATCTTTGTCGTAAACAGAACCTGTAGGATTTGACGGGCTGTTTATTATCAATGCCTTTGTCTTTTTGGTAATGGCTTTTTTTAGTTTGACAGGGGAGATCTTAAAATTGTCGGTATCGTCTGCATCCACAAAACGAGGCTCGGCCTCAGCCAGCTTTACCATTTCAGGATAACTCAGCCAGTAAGGTGACGGGATCGCGACCTCGTCCCCCTTCTCGCATATTGCCTGGAAGATATTATAGAGTGAATGCTTTGCCCCGCAGGATACTACTATCTGGGAAGGATCATAAGACAGTCCATTATCCTTGGAAAATTTTTCGCAGATAATCTCTTTTAAGGTATCTGTTCCTGAGGCAGGTGTATATTTCGTGAGGCCTTGTTGAATTGCTTTAATGCCAGCCTCTTTTATGTGCGCGGGGGTATCAAAGTCAGGCTCCCCAGAACCAAAGCCAATCACGTCAATGCCCTGCTCCTTCATCTTTTTGGCTTTAGCTGTTATGGCGAGCGTCAATGAAGCGCTTATATTTTTTACGCGAGATGAAAGGGCCATACAACCTTTGCTTCCCCCTAAGCGATTATTTACTTTCTTTCTTGTGGCCAAACAGTCTCTTAAAGAATCCAGGCTTTGGTTTTGGCGCTTCAGGCTTTTCAGGCTCTTTTGGAGGCTGGATAACCTTCTTGGGTTCTCCCTCGATAGGCTCGGGACTTCGCTTCGCTTGTTCTTTTTTCTTTTCTATTTTTTCCTTTTGCGGTTTAATCTTTTTGGGCTCTTCCTTTTTCTCCACCTTTGGCTTTTCAACAAATTCCAATATAGCCATCTGCGCGTTATCCCCGCGCCTCTTACCAGTCAGCATAACCCTTGTATAGCCGCCGTTCCTTTCCTTAAATAAAGGCGCGATCTCATTAAACAAGGTCGAAACCAGATCCCTGTCCTGTAAAAGTGCATATGCCCTGCGCTTATTTACGACAGTATTGCCTTTTGCAATCGTGACAAGCCTGTCCGCAAGCCTGGATGTCTCTTTTGCCTTGACCTTGGTCGTGGTTATGCTTTTATTTATAATAAGTCCTGACACCAGATGACGCATCGTAGCCTTGTAGTGACTGCGCTGCCTGCCGAATCTTACGTTGTGTCTTTGATGTCTCATCGCTCTTCCTCTTGTTTACTTTTTCTTCTTTGCCTCTTTTGGGATTTCAATGCCAAAAGAAAGGCCCATGCCCTTTAGGATTTCCTTTATCTCTGTCAGGGATTTTTTGCCGAAATTCCTGTACTGCAGCATCTCCTGCTCTGTCCTCTTGACCATGTCACCGATGACCTTTATGTGCGCCTCTCTCAGACAATTGCTGCTCCTGACAGAAAGCTCCAGCTCGGAAACAGGCATCTTGAGCTTCTTAAAAAACTCTTTATCCTCGTGGCTATCCTCTTCCTCGTCCTCTTCCACCTCGACCTGGCCGAGCTTCCCAAACACATCGAGATGCCGCTGCAAAATATGCGACGCGTACAAAACTGCCTCTTTTGGATCAACGCTCCCGTTTGTCCAGATCTCCATTATCAATTTGTCGTAATCCGTGATCTGTCCGACCCTTGAATCTTCGACGTGGAAATTGACGCGACGGACCGGCGCGAAAACAGAATCCACGGGTATCACGCCTATGGCCTGCTCCTCTTTCTTGTTTCTCTCAGCAGGGACATAGCCGCGGCCCTTGCCTATCTCTAATTCCATATTGAAATTGGTGTTTTTCGTAAGAGTAGCTATGTGGAGCTCTGGACTTATTATCTCGACCGTGTCGTCGGTGACAATATCCTTCGCAGTGACCTCGCCTTTTTTCGACGCCTTTAAACGCAATATCTTCGGCGTCCTGGAGTGCGACCTTAAAACCAGCTGTTTTATGTTCAATATGATCTGCGGCACGTCCTCGAGGACTCCTGGTATTGTAGAAAACTCGTGCAGCACGCCGTCTATCTTTATTGACGTGACAGCCGCGCCTTCAATAGAAGATATAAGAATACGCCTCAATGAATTCCCTATTGTAGTGCCAAAACCTCTCTCGAACGGCTCTGCTGTGAATTTCCCATAATGCGGCGAATAACTCTTTTCATCGCAAGCTAACTTCCTAGGCATCTCGAATGTTTTCCAGCTAATACCCATTTTACCCCCTTATTTCGAGTACAACTCTACTATTAATTGTTCCTTTATATCCATGCCCACATCTTCCCTTTTAGGAAGACGCGTAATATCTGCCTTGAGCGCCTCAAAGTCGCTTTTCAACCACTCTGGAACGCCTCTATCCTTGATCTTCTCTATCGTCTCTTTTGCACTCTTTACAAGATTATCCTTTGGTTTAAGCTGCACCCTGTCTCCTGGCTTGACGCTGTATGAAGGAATATTCACCTTTCTGTTATTAACCAGGACATTGCCGTGCCTCACCATCTGTCTGGCCTGCGCCCTGGAAACAGCAAAGCAGGATCTAAAAATGACATTATCCAGCCTTCTCTCTAAAAGCTCCAGCAGCTTCTCGCCTGTTACCCCCTTGACGCGCGCTGCAATAGTAAAATACCTCCTGAACTGTTTCTCCAATATGCCGTAGATCTTCTTGACCTTTTGTTTTTGCCTCAGCTGCGTGCCATAGTTTGACATCTTGAAGCGCCTGCCTTTTCCATGCTGGCCTGGCGCATAACCACGCCTCCCAAATGCGCACTTGTCCGTATAGCAGCGAGTGCCTTTTAAGAAAAGCTTCTCTCCTTCGCGCCTGCAAACCCTGCATGATGAACCCGTGTATCTTGCCATTTGCTACACCCTCCTTCTCTTCGGAGGCCTGCATCCATTATGCGGAATAGGCGTGACATCTCTTATCGCGCTTACGCGCAATCCCGCTGCCTGTATAGCCCTTATAGCTGATTCCCTGCCAGAGCCAGGTCCTTTTACATAGACCTCGACATCCTTCAGGCCATGCTCCAATGCCTTTTTCGCGGCATTCGAAGCAGCCACCTGCGCGGCAAAAGGCGTTGATTTCTTAGAGCCCTTAAACCCCACAGACCCGCAGCTGGACCATACAATCGCATTACCATGTCTGTCCGATATAGTGATAATCGTATTATTAAACGTCGCTAAAACATGAGCGACTCCACTCGAAATGTTTTTCAATACCTTTTTTTTGGTCTTCTTTTTCTCCACCATTTTTATTCTCCTGCTGCTGGTGTCTGGGTCTTGGCTTTCCTGGTCACACCAACTGTTTTTCTCGGCCCTTTTCTGGTCCTCGCGTTCGACTTTGTCCTTTGCCCTCTCACAGGCAACGACCTCCTGTGCCTGAAACCTCTGTACGATCCGATATCAATAAGACGTTTGATGTTTTGAGTAGTGTCTCTCCTCAGGTCTCCCTCGACCTTGTGTTCTTTTTGTATGATCGCGGCGATCCTGGAAATTTCCTCTTCCTTGAGATCTTTCGATCTGGTGTCCGGGTTCACGCCCGCGGCCTTCAAGATCTTGTTCGAAGACGAACGACCTATACCGTAAATATAGGTAAGCGCGATCTCTATACGCTTTTCTTTTGGTAGATCAATGCCTGAAATCCTCGCCATCTTATCCCTGCCTCTGTTTATGCTTCGGGTTTACGCAAATCACCCTTATCACGCGTTTACGTTTAATAATCTTACACCTCTCACACATTGGTTTTACCGACGGTCTCACCTTCATCTTATTTAGCCCTGTAAATTATCCTTCCCCTTGTCAGGTCATAAGGCGAAAGTTCCATCTTCACCTTATCGCCTTGCAATATTTTTATAAAATTCATCCGCATCTTGCCGGAAACATGCGCGAGCACCTTGTGCCCGTTTTCCAGCTCCACCTTAAACATTGCATTGGGCAATGTTTCAAGTACCGTGCCTTCGACTTCTATCGCGTCTTCCTTTGCCATACTCAACTTCCTTTTCCCTAGGTTAGGATCTTTGGAGCGCCGGATGTTACGCAGATCGTGTGTTCGAAGTGCGCTGACAGCGACCTATCCCTTGTCACAGCTGTCCATTTGTCTTCGAGGATCTCTATCTCGTAGCCGCCCTCGTTGACCATGGGTTCGATCGCGAGCACCATGCCTTTTTTTAATCTCGCCCCTGTGCCCGGTTTCCCAAAATTCGGGATCTCAGGATCCTCATGCATCTTTTTGCCAATGCCATGCCCTACAAAATCCCGCACTATTGAATATCCTCTGGTCTCCACGTATTTCTGGACCGCATGAGAAATATCAAAAAGCCTGTTGCCCTCGACTGCTTCCTTGATTCCAGCCTCTAGCGATTCCCTGGTAGCCTTGATCAGGGCCTTTGCTTTTCCTGAAACCGAATCCCCGATCTCGATCGTGATGGCCGCGTCAGCAAAATAACCATTTTTCACAACGCCGACATCTATGCTCAATATATCGCCTGGCTCCAGTGTCCTTTTCCCGGGTATGCCATGCACCACCTGTTCGTTTATAGAGGTGCATATGCTTTTTGGAAAACCCCTGTAGCCTTTAAACGCAGGCCTGGCCTTAAAATCTTTTATTAACTCCTCTACCCTTTTGTTAAGACTTTCCGTTGTTGCGCCCGGCCTGGCCGCCTTTTTTATTTCCTCGAGAACCAGCCTTACGACCCTGCCGGACTCTTCTATAAGAGCAATCTCGCGCTCGGATTTTATCTCTATCATCAAATAATTACGGAAAGTTTTTCGTAAACCTCTTCGGCGTCCAGATCGCCTGAGATCTCCTTTAACACGCCCTTGCCTTTATAATAATCAATGAGCTCTTTTGTCTGGCCCTCAAAGACCTCTAATCTCTTTTTTATAGTCTCTTCGACATCGTCTTTTCTTCGATAAAGCTCACTCTTGCACTTGTCGCAAACGCCCTCTTTTTTTGGCGGCATGTTCACGATGTGGTAATTCTCCCCGCATTCCCTGCAGAGCCTTCTCCCTGTGAGCCTGAAAAGAACGATCTTTAAACTGGTCTTAAAATATATTACGAGATCTATGTCTAATTTTAATTTTTCAAGCGCCGCGTCTATTTTCCCGGCCTGGTATATTGTCCTCGGAAACCCGTCCAGTATAAAATCCCTGTCCTTCGCGTCAGTCTTTATCTCATCGAGCATCATCTCGATTACGATGTCGTCCGGGACGAGCTCGCCTTTATCCATGTATGACTTTGCTTTTTTCCCTATCTCAGTGCCCTGTTTTACGTTCTCCCTGAGAATATCGCCTGTTGAAAGATGCAGATAATTCAATCTTTCCGCAAGCATGACCGCCTGCGTGCCTTTGCCTGCGCCAGGCGGACCCAATAGTACCATTCGCATTACCTGCGCCCCTTGATTCTGCCCTTTTTCATGAACCCGTCGTAGTGCCTCATCAAAAGCTGCGACTCGATCTGCCGCATTGTATCCAGCATGACACCGACCACGATTAAAAGCGCTGTGCCGCCGAAGAAGCTCGCTATCAGATACGGCACCTTTAGCCACGCGCCCAGCATATCCGGGAAAACCGCGATAAATGCCAGGAATATCGCGCCTGGCAGCGTGATCCTTGTTATAATAAAATCAAAATATTCCGCTGTCTTTCTTCCAGGCCTCACGCCTGGCACAAACCCGCCATATTTTTTCATGTTGTCAGCCACGTCAGCAGGGTTAAATGTTATTGCAGTGTAAAAATACGCGAAGAATATAATGAGCAGGCTATACACGATCGTATATAAAACCTGCCCTCTTATGAGCGACTGCGCGAAACTCTGCAGACCTGCGTTCGGGATAAATCCTGCTATTGTGGCAGGAAAAAGGATTATTGACTGCGCGAATATTATAGGTATAACGCCTGCCTGGTTGACCCTTAGAGGTATGTACGTACTCTGGCCGCCATAGACCTTTCTGCCTATAATGCGCTTCGCGTATTGCACTGGGATCTTACGCTGGCCCTGAGTGATTAAAATAACAGCCACGACCACACACACGCCGATCGCAGACATCAGAACAATAGTGAACGGGTTTATCTGTCTTTTTTCCGGTGAAAAAGGCGCGGCCAAAACAACGAGCTGGTAGAGCGCGGTTGGCAGTCTCGAGATAATGCCGGCTGTTATTATCAGGGAAATGCCGTTTCCAATGCCTCGTTCCTGTATCTGCTCGCCGAGCCACATTATGAATGCAGTGCCTGTTGTAAGCGTGATGACTGTCAGGATCCTGAATCCCCAGCCAGGGTCCTCAACTATTGTCAGGCCCTGGAACCTTGCCGGGTTTTCAAGCCACAGACTTATAAAGAACGACTGGATGATCGCGAGTACGACTGTGCCGTATCGCGTATATTGTATGATCCTTCTCCGGCCGGCCTCGCCTTCCTTTGACAATTTCTCAAGGTGAGGCACGACTGTGATCAAAAGCTGCAGTATGATCGAGGCGGATATGTACGGCATGATGCCTAACGCGAATATTGTGAGTCGCGTCAGCGCGCCGCCGGAAAACATATTCATGATGCCAAAGAGCGCCCCGCCCTGCGAGCGGGTCACGTTGTCGAAAAACTGTACCAGCGCAGCTCCGTTCACGCCAGGCGTGGGTATGTACGCGCCTATCCTGTACACGCTGAGGAGCGCGAATGTCACGAAAAGCTTTTTCCTCAGATCCGGTATCTTAAATGAATTCGCTAATGCTTTTAGCATACGCCACCTTGTTCAAGGCTAAGCCTTGAACATTTAAATGTTCAAGGCTTAGCCTTGAACAAGCAAGGTCAAACCGTTAAGTGATTATCTCGCATTTACCGCCCACGTTCTTGATCTTCTCGAGCGCTGTTTTTGAAAACGCGTGGGCCTTTATATTGATAGGGATCTTGATCTCGCCGTCCCCCAGAACCTTCACAAAGTCTGCGGAATTTTTTATCAATCCCTTTTCTTTTAATAGTTCGGGCGTGATAGAGGTCTCTTTTTTCAATGCCGCGAGATTGTCTAAATTGACTATAGTGTGTCCTTTGTTTATTCTCTTGCTGAATCCTCTTTTCGGCATCTTCCTTATGAGCGGCATCTGGCCCCCCTCAAAACCAGGCGTTGTGCCTTTGCCTGTGCGGGACATCTGGCCTTTGTGACCTCTTGTAGATGTCTTGCCATGGCCTGAGCCAGGACCCCTGCCCACTATCTTTCTTCTCTTTTTTGCGCCTTTTGCCGGCCTTAAATCTTCTATTCTCATTATCAATCTTCCTCTGACATGTCGCGTTCAAGCCTAAGTTTTTTAAAACCTTCCAATGTCGCCTTTGCTACATTAATCGGGTTCTGCGTGCCCAGAGACTTTGTAAGTATGTCCCTTATGCCGGCCGCGTCGCAAAGTGCGCGCACAGTGCCGCCAGCAATAACGCCAGTGCCTTCTGACGCTGGCTTTAGAAGCACTTTTCCCGCGCCAAAATGACCCATTATTTCATGCGGAATCGTGCTGCCTTTGAGCGACACCACGAAAAGGTCCCTCTTTGCGTTTGAAAGCGCCTTGCGTATAGCATTCGCGACTTCATTGGCCTTGCCATACCCGCAGCCAACCCTGCCCTTGCCATTGCCCACTGCCACAAGCGCGGTAAACGAAAATCTCTTTCCGCCCTTTACAACCTTTGATACCCTGTTGACAGCAATGACCTTTTCTATAAATTGCTCTTCCTGGGCTGCCTCGATTTTTTCTATGACCTTGTTTTTCACCTGTTTATTATCAATCAATCTTCCCTCCGCCTTTTAAAATTTCAGGCCTGCTGCGCGCGCTGCATCAGCCAGCGCCTTTACACGGCCATGATACAAATAGCCTCCCCTGTCAAACACAACCTCTTCTATGCCTTTCTTTTTCACCTCTTGCGACACATACGCGCCCAATTTCTTTGCCGCGTCCAGGTTGCCGCCCCATTTGCAGTCCTTCTTAAAGTCTTTATCGTCCGTGGAAATCGAAAGCAAGGTCCTATTGTCCATGTCGTTCACCAATTGCACGTACAGATTCTTGTGGCTCCTGTGCACAACCAGTCTCGGCTTATCCTTTGTGCCTGACAGACCCTTTCTTATTCTATAATGCCGTGTTATCCTGCCTTGCTCTGCATTATTTCTTGTCTTTTTTCTCATTATGCGACCGCCTTGCCTGCTTTCTTTCTCACGTATTCGCCTACGTATCTTATACCTTTACCTTTATAAGGCTCTGGCTTTAGAAAATCCCGTATCTCAGCCGCCGCCTTTCCGACCTTTGCCTTGTCAATACCTTCCACCACTATCTGGTTCTGCTTCGGGGTCTTCACGCTGATCCCCTCTGGCACCGGATACACGACAGGGTGCGAAAAACCCAATTGCAGATTAAGCACCTTTGGCTGCGCCTGTGCGCGATAGCCCACTCCGTGCAGCTCGAGATTTTTTACATAGCCCTCGTTCACGCCCCTTATCATATTGTTGATCTGTGCCCTTACAAGGCCGTGCATTGAATAATGAATCTTGGTCTCGCCCAATCTTTTCACAGAGACCTCTTTTTTGTCTATATGTACCTCTACGCCTTGGGGCAGGAGCCATTCCAATTTTCCCTTTGGCCCCTCAACAAAAACCTTGCCCGACTCTATTTTAACCTTAACCTTGTCAGGAATCTGTATCGATCTTTTTCCTACCCTTGACATCTGTCCTCGCTTACCAGACGTGGCATAATACTTCGCCGCCGGTCTGCATCTCCCTTGCCTGTACGTTTGTCACTATACCCCTGGATGTGGATAAAATCGCGATACCCAGTCCGCCCAGCACCGCAGGCACCCTGTCTTTCTTGACATGCCTTCTCAGTCCTGGCCTGGAGATCCTCTTCAAACCTATTATGGCAGAATCCCCTGACTTCCTGTATTTAAGGTACGCCCTCAAAACACCCTGCTTTTTATCGTCGATAAACTTGAAATCCTTTATAAACTTCTCCCTCTTTAGAATACCGAGTATCTCCTGTGAGATCTTTGAAAACGGAACATCCACCTTTATCTTCTTGGCCCTGGTTCCGTTCCTGACTATTGTCAGCATATTGGCAATTGGATCTGTCATGCTCATCTGTTTTCTCCGTATGTTACCAGCTGGCCTTGGTTACGCCCGGGATATCGCCCCTGGAAGCCATTTCCCTGAAGCAGATACGACAGACATAGAACTTCCTCATGTAGCCTCGCCGCCTGCCGCACAACTGGCACCTGTTGTACCCTCTTACCTTAAACTTGGGCGTCTTTTTCTGTTTCGCTATCAAACATTCTTTTGCCATATCAGATCTTTCTACTCAGCGCCCTTTTTGGTAAAAGGCATGCCGAGTAATTTTAGCAGTTCAAATGACTCCTCTTTTGAATTTGACCTTATGTTTATAATAACATCCATGCCCTGTGTCCTGGTCATCTTGTCAATGTTTATCTCCGGGAATATCGCCTGTTCTTTCAGGCCCAGCGAGTAGCTGCCCTTTTCATCAAACGCTCTGTCGCTGATCCCGCGAAAATCCCTGATCCTCGGGAGCGCCACGTTCACGAGCCTGTCTAAAAATTCGTACATCCTTGCGCCACGCAACGTCACCTTGCATCCTATAGGCAGGCCCTTGCGTATCTTAAAATTCGCAATCGCCTTTCTCGACCTTGTCATAGCAGGCTTTTGTCCTGTTATAACTGTCAGGTCCTGCATGGCCTGCTCCAGGATCTTTATGTCCTGGCTGGCAGCGCCCACGCCCATGTTCACGACCACCTTTACTATGCGCGGCGCCTGCAATACATTTTTGTAGCTGAATTTTTTGCTCAGCTCCGGCACGATCTCTTCTTTGTATTTTTGTAGCAGTCTCGGTACCATTAAATCAGCTCCTTGCATCTTTTGCAGGTCCTGACCTTTGTGCCGTCAGAAAGCGTGCTAAAACCAATGCGCGTCGGCTTTGAGCACTTCTGGCACACCACCATTAAATTAGAAATGCTTATGGTGCTTTCCTTTTGTATGATCCCGCCCTGCTGGTCTTCTTTTGTCTTTCTCGCGTGCTTCTTTACAAGATTCAGACCCTGGACAAGCGCCCTTTCTTTTTCAGGGAAAACAGTAAGCACCTTGCCTGTCTTTCCTCTATCCTTGCCTGTCAGTATCCTTACATTGTCGTTTTTCTTTATCTTTGCCATTAAACTACCTCGGGCGCGAGCGAAACTATCTTCATGAAATTCTTTTCCCTTAACTCCCTTGCGACCGGCCCAAAGATCCTCGTGCCCCTTGGATTCAGCTGCGGGTCTATGATGACTATCGCGTTCCTGTCAAATCTCAAATAAGAACCATCCCGCCTTCTGATCGGGTTCAGGCTCCTTACTATAACCGCCTTTACCACCTCGCCCTGTTTTACCACGCCGTCAGGGTTGGCTTCCTTTATATTAGCGGTTATGATATCGCCTATCTCGGCGGTCATCTTGCCGTGCCTGCCGATAACACCTATACACGAGGCCTTCTTAGCCCCTGTATTGTCAGCCACATCTAAAATTGTGCGCATTCTAATCATGATTTGATCCTTATTTCAAGACTTCCACAAGACGCCATCTCTTGTTTTTAGACATGGGCCTTGTTTCCTGGATCTTTACCTTGTCGCCTATCTTGGCCTTCTCTCCTTCATCATGAACCATAAATTTCGAGACCTGCTTGACAATGCGTCTATAAACAGGGTGTTTCGCGGTGCGGTCCAGCCTGACCACGATGGTCTTGTTCATCTTGTCGCTTATCACAACACCTGTTCTCTGTTTTCGTTTTGCCCTTGGTTGCATCGTTACTTCTCCTTTTCTTGCAACACAGTCATGATCCTGGCAACGTCGCGCCGCGCCTGTTTGATCTTGCTGGGTTTTTCCACGCGGCCTGTTGCCCTTTGCGAAAGTATCTCAAAAAGCGATTTTTTCAACGCCACTAGCTTCTCGACTAATTCCTGCTTTGATAAATTTCTAAGTTCCGCTGGTTTTAGCATCTCTATTAACGTTCTTTTCGGGTTATGAGCCGCGTTCTGAAAGAAAGCTTGGAGGCCGCGTATCTCATCGCCTGTTTTGCAAGATCCTCGCTGACGCCGCCCAGTTCAAAAACAACCTTGCCTCTTTTCACAATAGAAACCCACAGGATAGGCGCACCTTTGCCCTTGCCCATTCTCGTTTCTGCCGGCTTCTTGCTGACAGATTTATCAGGAAACGCCCTTATCCAGAATTTGCCGCTGCCTTTTAGCGACCTCATCACAGTGATCCTGCACGCCTCTATCTGCACATTCGTGAGCCACGCGTTCTCCAGCGCCTGCAGGCCGCACTCGCCAAACGCAAGCGTGGCGCCTCTTGTGGCAACGCCTCGTCGCCTGCCCCTCTGGTATTTCCTGTATTTGACCCTCTTTGGCATCAATACCATGAGACCTATCCTTCTTGTTTTTGCCGGACTGGTTTTTTGCCGACGATAATATCGCCGGTGTAGATCCATGTCTTTATTCCTATTAAACCCGCCTGCGTGTGCGCTTCTGCAAAGCCGTAATCCACATCAGCCTTTATTGTCTGCAAAGGCACCTTGCCGACCTTGTAAGATTCCTTCCTCGCTATCTCAGCGCCGTCCAGCCTGCCGCGGCAGCGTATCTTTATGCCGCCAGCGCCTGCTGTAATCGCCTGCTGCACAGCTCGCTTCATTGCTCTCCTGAAAGAGATCCTCTTCTCCAGTTGGAACGCTATGTTCTCTGCCACGAGTTGCGCAGAGAGCGCGACCCGTTTTATCTCTTTTATATCGATCTGCAGTTCCTTGTTCACGATCCCCCTTAAATCATCCCTTAACCGGTCGATCTCAGCGCCTTTTCTTCCTATAATAACGCCTGGCCTGCCGCTGTGTATTATCAGGCGAATGCGGTTCGAGGCCCTTTCTATTTCTATTTTTGCAATAGCTGCCTGCATGAGATTCTTTTTTATATGAACTCGTATCTTGGCATCCTCTATCAATAGCGGGCCAAAATCCTTCTTTTTAGCAAACCATCTCGAGCCCCAATCCCTTATGTATCCTAATCTAAAACTGTACGGATGTACTTTTTGTCCCAATTTATATCTCCTTATTTAGGCTTCTTGGTTACTGCCTTGCGTTTTTTGGCCTCTGTCTTTACCTCTTTTGCTTTTGCCTTCACCTTTAACCCTTCACCCTTCACCTTCTCACTTGCGACCTCTTTCTTCACTGGCCTCACGATCCTGTCCAGCTCCAGCGTGATATGCGTTGTCCTGTGCTTTATCATTGACGCGCGGCCCATGGTAGCAGCCCTGAACCTTTTTAAAGAAGGGCCCTGATCTGATTTTATTGACGATATATAAAGGTCTGCCGGTGAAAGGTGCGCCTTTTTGTCAGCGCTGTCAAGCGCTGAACGCAAGAGCCGCTTGATATAAATCCTGGGTCTCTGCTCAATCGTATCCAAAAGCGCCTCTGCCTTTACAGCAGGCATGCCCTTTATAAGATTCGCCACCCTCCGCGTCTTCCTCGGTGATATCCTTATGTATCGCGCGATTACTCTCGTTACCATTTCATCCTTCCCTCAAGTTGACAATTTTGACAATGTCAGATTTGTCAACTTGGTGATATTTATGTCTTTGTCAGGGACTGCTCTGTGTGAGCGCCATGCTTCCTAAAGGTCCTTGTCGGCGCAAACTCGCCAAGCTTGTGGCCTACCATGTTTTCTGTTATAAAAACAGGTATAAACTTCCTGCCGTTATAGATCGACACTGTAAGGCCTACAAATTCAGGGAGTATCGTGGACCTGCGGGACCATGTCTTTATCGGCTTCCTGTCCCTTGAATTCTTTATTGCCTGAACCCGTTTCAACAGCTTTTCTTCTATATACGGCCCTTTGCTTAATGATCTTCCCATAGATTTTAAACTCCTACAGTCTTAGCCTTTCTTCGTTTGATTATATATTTGTCTGACAGCTTTGTCTTTCTCGTCTTCAAACCCTTGGACTTCTGGCCCCAAGGCGATGTCGGGTGCCTGCCGCCGGATGATTTGCCCTCGCCGCCGCCCATTGGATGATCAACCGGGTTCATCGCCACGCCTCTCACGCGCGGCATGCGGCCGAGCCATCTTGACCGTCCGGCCTTGCCGATCGACACAGTGTCGTGCTCTATATTGCCGATCTGCCCGATCGTCGCCATGCAATCCAGGTGTATCAACCTTACCTCGCCTGACGGAAGCTTGATGTGCGCGTAAGGCTCTTCCTTTGCCAGTATCTGCGCGTAACCACCAGCGCTTCTCACCATCTTAGCGCCCCTACCCTGTACTAATTCCAGATTATGGATAGGCGTGCCTGGCGGCATATTCCTGAGCGGCATTGCATTGCCTGGCTTTATTTCAATCTCGTTTCTGCTGGAGATCAGGGTATCACCGACTGTCAATCCTGCTGGCCAAAGTATATATCTTCGCTCCTTATCCTCGTATTCCAAAAGCGCGATTCGCGACGAACGGTTAGGGTCATACTCGATGGATATGACCTTGGCGCTCATGTCCACCTTGTCTCTTTTAAAATCTATGATCCTGTATTTTCGCTTGTGGCCGCCGCCCCTGAACCTGGACGTAATCCTACCCTGAGAATTCCGGCCGCCAGTCCTCTTCAACGGTTCTGTCAGAGATTTCTCCGGCCTGGACTTCGTGATCTCTTTGAAATCAGGAAGAGCTGTCCATCTAAGCGATGGTGTCGTTGGCTTGTACTGTTTTATTCCCATCTCTAATGAGCGCGCAATTTATGGAACAAAGTGAACATAAATTGCTGCGCGAATTTGACCCCGTTCCAAATTCTTGAATATCATCGAACAATTTACTAAAATTGTCCGCATTTAGTTCCAAATAATTAATCGATAATCGATTAGAATTTGGAACGGGGTAAGTTCGGACTTATAACTTACGTCAATCTATAATTGACGTAAGTTATGTCCTCACTTAAGTAGTGGCCATTTCGATCTTGTCGCCCTGCTTGAGAGTAACAATGGCCTTTTTCCAATCAGACGTCTTGCCCACCTGGTATCTCAGGCGCTTCCACTTGCCGCGCATCTTCACGGTGTTGACCTTTAATACCTTTACATGATAGGCGTCTTCCACTGCCTGCTTTATCTGCACCTTGTTGGCGTCCACTGCCACGTGAAATAAATATTTATTCTCGGGCAGCATGCTGGCGCCCTTTTCTGTCCGCAATATGTTTTTTAATATATCGTATGATGTCTTCATTTTTTCAATCTCTTGACAATGTCGTCGTGTGTCTCGCGGGAAAAAACCACCCTAGCGTTTGAGAGCACGTCGTACGTGTTAAAGTCGCTGCACGCCTTTACAGTCAGGTTCTTGATGTTCCTGCAAGAACGCATCAGGTTTTCATCCCTGTTCGTACATATGAATAAATTTCTCTTGTTGTATGTTTTTAGCGCTGTCAGGATCTTCGCCATTTCTTTTGTCTTTGGCTGCTTGAATTCAGGGTCTTTTTCAATGACCAGTATTTCGCTGTCCTTTGTCTTTGCGCTCAGGCTTGCTGCGAGCGCCAGGCGCCTCATTTTTTTCGGCACGCTGAATCTGAACTCTCTCGGATGAGGGCCAAACACTATCCCGCCGCCCCTCCATAAAGGAGACCTTATAGAGCCGACCCTTGCCCTGCCAGTGCCTTTTTGCCTCCAGGGTTTTTTGCCGCCGCCTCTTACATCAGCCCTTGTCTTGGTAGAGGCATTGCCCTGTCTCTGGTTCGCCCTGTACATGACAATGACCTGGTGCAGGAGCGACTTGCGCACCTTTGCATTAAAGACATCCGGGTCCAGCTTTAGCTTGTCGACTTTTTTCCCAGAGAGACTATACACGTCCACGACCGGGATATCTGTCTTTTTCGTCTCTTTTGTTTTACTTTTTGCCTTTACCATTAGCTTCTTCTTTACCCCTCACGACCGGCTTTTTCTTTGCCAGCCTTATTTCCAGATACCCGTTATCCGCGCCTGGCACAGGGCCCTTTACCAGCAGCATGTTTTTATCCTTGACTATCTTGACTATCTCCAGATTTTGCGTCGTCTTTTTCTTGTTGCCCATGCGTCCTGGAAGATGCAGCCCTTTCCAAACCCTGGAAGGATAGCTTGAGCCGCCGATCGAGCCTACCCTGCGATGATGCATTGAGCCATGACCATCCGGACCTCCAGACCAACCCCATCTCTTCATGCCGCCCTGAAAACCTTTGCCTATCGAGGTGCCTGTCACGTCCACGAAATCCTTTTCCTTAAATATATCCAGTGTCAGCTGCTGGCCAGCGCTGATCTTGTCATTGACATCGAACGCCAGCTCTTTGACAAACGCGCTCGGCTTTACATCGAGCTTTTTATAAAAACCCAGTTCTGGCTTTGGCGTGTTCTTCTCTTTTTTTACGCCAAACCCGAGCATGACCTTGTTCTTCAGTACCTTTAATATAGTGCAGGGTCCTGCCTCTATCACAGTCACAGGCACAAACTCGCCCTCTTCTGTGAAAATCTGCGTCATCCCTAATTTTTTACCTAGTATCCCTGCCTTCATCTCATCCTATCTCACCAAGTTGACAATTTTGACAATGTCAGTTTTGTCTACTTGGGGGGCAATTACTTAATTTCAACGAACACACCTGCTGGTAGATCTAATTTGCGCAACGCGTCTATTGTCTTTGCAGTAGGACTTATAATATCAATGATCCTCTTGTGTGTCTTCATCTGAAACTGCTCCCTGGATTTCTTGTCCACATGGGGAGAACGAAGCACTGTAAATATCTCCTTCTTTGTGGGCAATGGCACTGGCCCTGAAACCATTGCGCCTGTGCGCTTTGCAGTGTCAACTATTTCCGCTGCAGACTGATCCAGGAGCTTGTAATCGTAGCCCTGTAACCTTATTCTGATTTTCTGAGCTTCTTGCGTCATGACTACCCGTTCTTCTCGACTTTGCTCGAAGAATATTGTTCGAGCTTGTCGAGAACATTTCTACGCTATTATGTCTGCTACGACTCCGGCTCCGACTGTGTGGCCGCCTTCGCGTATTGCAAAGCGGAGTTCTTTTTCCATTGCAATAGGTGTTATGAGTTCGACTTCCATTTCCACGTTGTCGCCTGGCATGACCATTTCAGTG
>JAHIPS010000092.1 GCA_018902915.1 Candidatus Omnitrophota bacterium
ATCATGTTGACAAAACTGTTGAAAAGATACCATCTACTGCCAAGATTGTCTCCTTGGGTTCCTGTGGTGGCTACAACAATGTTGATGCCATACTTCGAAAATCTCCCAACAGCCATTTCATTGGTACTAAAGGAAAAGGTACAATGTGGGTCAATGATCCCCTACTTAAGATGTTAAATGGGCAGATACTAACTGGTAAAGATATCCATTGGCCAAGTTTTTGGACTGAAGCAGAAGCACGACTAGGAGGAAATGGTGATTTTCGTAATTATATCAGCCCTCACAGAAACTTAGGGGTGTTATTTCTGAAAGCGTATAATCAACAGATATCCAAACAACCAAAACAAACTGGAATGCTCCAAGCCCCTGATGGCCAGATCCAGGTTGGGCAGGTTGTTGAGCCACAGACAATACAGCAAGCCCCTGATGCCGTCATCCGTGATCAGAAACTATTTAATGAATTGGAAAAAGGCGAAGTCCTGCCGAAGTTTAAAAAAGAGACTACTCAGGAAGAGGTGCTGGGCCAGATTGAGCGGTCTTTAGATGGAACACTAAAAGTATTAAAAGATAAGCTTACGCCTGAAGCATATGCCAAACTCGAGAAGATATTTAACGAGATAAAAGCCAATGTCAAGTTTGCGCCGATAACAGATGACAGACATCCGGACAAACTCGCATATACAGATATAGCAACAAACATGATATACATAAGACCTAAAAATCAGGGGATAGGGTTTGCCCTTACCGTTCTTAATGAGTATCTCGGACATGCAGAGTTTAAAGAAGAAAGAGAGGCGTTAAACGAGGTTTTGAGCCCTGAGGCGACAAGGTTCGTTGAAGAGACAGTGAGCCTTGTAAAAGCAAAGAAATTCGTGGTTGATATCCTCGGAGTCAGTAATTTCATGGAATTCGCGACAGATGCATTTTCCGGTAAATCCGAGTCAGTTTATGCAAAGGAATGGAAACACATAGCGTCTCTTATCGCGAGCGGCGAACTTGCAAAAGCAGTGTTTATCACATACGGCTTTAGCGCGTCATTAGGAGGCTTTACTGAAGTCAAGGATGCACTGGTAAGTATAATTTCAGGATGGAAAAAGGAATTATCGAGTAAGGAATCGACAAAAACCCCGCAGGAGAAGCAGGAGATTTTAGAAGTAATAAGCTTGCTTGAGCAGGCATTGCCAAGGGAGTATGAAACCTTGGGCAAGAGTTATGATGGCATGGGAAGACTGGAAAAGATCACTTATATATTAAAAGGAGAGAGCGGAGCTATTATAGATACAGTTATTAACAAATACGAATATGATGATGAGACAGGAGACATCTGGGTAAGTGGAAGGATATTATTGGGCAATACCTCAGCGACTGATGAGGAACTGAGGGTGAAGATTGGCGCAGACGGCATACCTGACCTGTCTACCGCGCAGTTTGCCACAGGAGAGCACGCAGGAGAACAGGCAACATCAATCACATACACAGATCGCATTAACGGTTTTACGGAAGTAAGGGATTTGAAGACGGAAACTCGTGCGGTCTATAAAGAAGGAAGAATTTTATATGAAACTGTAGGTGGAATAACGACAAAGTTCTGGTCGTATGATAAGGAAGGAAACCCGACAGACAAAGTTGAGCGCGTCGGGAGCACTGATAGAGCAATACGCTATGAATTCATCAAGGAAAAGGAAGACTTTACTACAGAAGGCACAGCTATCCGTATCCGCGAGACAAAAGATGGCACTTTGAGTTTTGAACCTGAAGAAATAAAGATCCTTCCTGGCGAAGAAAAGGAATTATTTGGATCGGAAGGCATGAAGGTTAGCATCGCGGTTCCTAATGATAAGAGTTCTGTAACATTAAAATTAAGGTTTGACTCTAAACAGGACAAATGGATATGGTCAGATCAGGAGGTGGATATAAGCGGCTGCACGATTAAATGGGAAATTGCCGGACAGCCGTTTTCAGCTGTGTTAGCTCAAGGAGCTAAGTTTGTAGTATCCGATGGCAAGGCTGACATAGAAGGATTAGCCAAATACGAAGATCAACCGGAGGCTAAAACAAATCAAGAGAAGATATTAGCTTTTATAGAAGAAAAAGGTGGCCTGCCTTCTTCAGAACAAGTTAATACAGTAGCGACTATGAGAGATCACCCGAATAAAGATTTCGCAAAATTAAAGTTACTGGTAATGAAGCAGGCAGGGGATTGGATAGTGATTAAATCTAGCATGCCAAGCATAGGCATAGGGTCAGATCTAAGGTGTGATTCATATGGATATACAGATACAAACGCGATTACTTATAAAAATGGAGGATTTAAGATAACAGATAAGGGCAGGGAATTTAAGAAAGACACATACGCTAATGGAATTCGTATATATCAGCTTATAGTTGAAGCAGGAAAGGATATCAAGACTATAGCCGATGCTACCTTAAAATGCAGGGATAAAGGGCTTGTTTTTGATGGCGAATACTGGAAGACAGCTGAAGGAACAAAAGTCTCTGATATTATGGTTTCAGGTAAACTCGAGAGTCATTATCTTGGAACATCATATCCTGCTATGGTTTTTGACAAGAATCCTCGAGTTGATGATAAAGGATATATATTCTTGGTAGCAAGGGATGGTCAAATTGTACACCAGAGCAAAATAGGCGACAATCCTATAATCTTACCTGGGACACAGACTAATGTCAAGAGAGGTCAGATAGGAAATACTGATTTTAGCTTAATCGATGCCAGAGGCAATGATTCGGTAGGTAATCCTTTGCAGTTAGAGCTGTTGGTTTATGGAGACAACGGCGTCCTTCCTTTAGTAAATACGAATGGTGCCGTAAATTGGCTTGATACGGGAACAATAGAGATAGGAGACAATACATATACCAATAAAGGAAAGGCCTTTGATTTTGCCGTTTACTTTACAGAGACAGGTCCGCGACATTTACATGGTAAGGGTGAAATGAATCTTAGCATAAAAGATGGCACGGAACGCAAGGTATTAGAATGCGAAGGCAGTCACTTTAAGACTGACAAGTTTGAAGGATTTTTGAGCATGGTGACAGATATTGAAGAGTTATCTAAAACTACGGACCAGAAAAAAAATGTATATATTTATGCCTTTGATGAAAATAGAAAATTACAACTCGCAACCGATGGTGTTACTAAAGGAGATATTTCACATCACATAAAAGAGCCTGATATAAATTCTTTTACGGTAACCTCTAAGACATACAACCGGCGCATCGGAGAAAAAGACATGTCCATTGCTGTTTTAGCGTTGGAGCTTGCGCCTGGTAAAAAAGCCCATCTTGAACAGACCAGTTATTTTTCAACAAATGATGAATATTGCGAAGTTCATACAAAGATAGGGCCTGAAGAGAAAAAGATGCTTTTAGGCACAAAACTCGTAAATTACGATAAATTTGTCGATACTTTTAAAGAACTTGTTTATGAAAAGTATGCAACTGTTTACGGAAAAGATATGCTCGTGTTTAGCTCTGCCACAAATGACCCAACAAAGGATCCAACCAGCTATACTGTAATTAAATATGAAGTGGATGAAAATAAAGGAATAATTAGAGAAAGAGAGTTCTCAAAAAATCCAACTCTTAAGACAAGCAAGGAACTGCAAAAATCCGAGTATGACTTGAACTGGAAAAAAATAATTACTTATCCTAACAAGGGGAAAACCATTGAAAGGCGATATGACTATAAGAATAAGATAATAATTGAAAAGCAGAGAAAGCGTAAAATTACCAAATTTTCAACAATACCTCTGCCTTGTGTGGTTACTGTAACTTATGATATGAAAGAATATCCTGATGGTAGCGTTGGAAAAGGCACCAGACAAGCAGGAGTCCTGGAAATGATGGCCGAGGTTCCAGAATATATAGGAAGCGCCTTTGCTCCTCTGGTAATAGACGCAGCTTATGGAATCGGAAAGGCTTTCTGGACAGAAGCAAAAGAATGGGAATATGGCCTAGAAGCAGATATTGTAAAACAACAGACAGGGGAATACAGAGAAGAATTTTTCCAATGGGCTACTAAGGATATTGGACCTTCAACTTGGAGTGGATGGAGATATTTCTATATTCCAGTTTATTCAGTAGCTTCATTTACAAATTTCATCACAGGCTTTTTACCGTATGCTAATGTTTATCTTTTAGCAGCACATATGGTGGTTCATCCAGTAGATACAGTAGAGGGCTTTTCACAATTGCTCCCCGGACTCTTACTTAGATTTGATAAAAATAGCTTGTATTATGACCCTGTAAGAGGAGTATCAGAGGCAACGGCTCTTATTTTTGGCCTTAGGGCGCTTAAATCCTCAACAAAGTCAATGTTGAAGGGATTTGGTGTTAAGTTTAAGGGTAAACCAGCAGTACAACAGGTGCAGCCAACGACATTTATTGGGCGCATAGGTAAAGGCATAGGTGAAGTAGGCTGGCAGGGGATTAAGGGGGCGAAGGGTATTGTCTATATGTCGCTTGGTTCACAGTTGGCGCTGGATTTAGGAGATGTTTTTGGCGGAGCAATCGGAAATGTAGATTTAGGAAGAAAGATTACTAGTGTAGTATTTTTAGGCGGACGGATAGGAATGCATAAACTTGCGCAGAAAAATATTCAGGAAGAATTAGCGCGGGCACAATATAAGGCAAAAACCCAGGCCTTGTGGAATTATATTGTCAATAGCGCACGTAATCATATCAGAAGAATGGAAATAGCAGAACAACAAAAGACAGGTAAGCCTGTTTCTTTTAGGCATAGATCTCCACTGCTAACGCGTGTTGCTGTGGAGCGATTTATTTTTACAAGAGCGGGCTTGCTGCGGAATAATATAACCGAATATAAGATAAAAATAGCTTTCTCTGATGGAGTAAGTAGTTTATCTAATGCTGTAGCGGGATTTTTAGGTAATATACTTAATAGCAGGCTTCGTTCTTGGTTAGGCTATCGCTTGCTTTCTTTTAGTATGAATCGAGGTTTAAAAAAGCCTGTGACAGTAACATATGTTGGGCTTAAGAGAGCTGGCCAGGCAAAAGCTACAGCAGAATTATTTAAGGCAACGCATAAAGAGATACATACAGAAATTTCTAAAAATACAATAGCAAGACAAGAACAGTATTCTAAAGAACTTAGGCTGGATTTTAAAAGCGGGTCTAAAACAGCCCAAAGATCTGCTGAGACAAGGATTGTTAATGATATTTCAAAGAATGTTATTAATACTGAAGTAGTAAAGGGTATGGCTGATTGCGATCTGGGTACCTTAGTCTATCGCGGCATGATTACTGCAGAAGGCTTGGGCATACTAGCGCAAAAAGGTATAACCTCGTATTATTCTTTAGCCTCCAATGCAGTGTATTATCTTGATGAAATACAATTACAGCCTGAGGTTTATACTTCAGTGGTTCCATCTGAAGTAGTTACGATATACGGTCCTGATGGGAGTCTGGTGAGCCAGATCGCAGTATCTGGTGTTTCCGATAAGGTACCAACAGAAGTTAGCGACCATGTTGTGTTAAAAGAAGCAACCATTTTAGATGCATCTGGTCAGAAGGCTGTTACTACGTCACAAAAAGACATTATTCGTTTAGTTGCTCCTTCAAAGGTTCAGCTTGAAGGTATGAAGCTTATTCGTGAGGCAGAAACTACTGTTCCGGTTTCTCATGAACTTTTACAGCCAAAAGCACATTCCCCACCTCAAATATTATCACCAACTACTGGTTTACCTATTACTGCAGAATCTGTCTCGTCTGAAAGCTCTATTCCACTTCCATTATCTTTATATCATCAAGAAAATATTAAAGTCGAAAATTATATTAATTCTTCTTCAAACCAGCTCCTCAAGGATGCATTAATTAAAGCAAAAGATGTTATACATGCTGTAAAAGAGGGCCAGGTTATAAGCGCTCAGGACATCCAGAATATTAGGAAGAATAAAAATGAAAGGGAGAAGTTTTCTATAGTAGATGCAGTTACCCATACATATGGTTTTTGTTACAATAGAGCGAAACAGTATGGAGAAAATTTTGAATTTCGTCTTGGACAGATAATACATAGTATATTAGTGACAGAAGGAATTAACGAGAGGTCAGAAGGAAAGATGGTTGCATCTAAGGCAATTGCAGAAATGTTTGCTGCTGGCAAAGAGACGGCAGAATTGGCAGGAGAAGTAGCGTTTTTAGCTTATAAAGCAGTAAAAGATCCAAATTTTAATGGGGTATTGGAAAAGTGGTTAAGTCAGGAATATTTAGTTACCCAGGTTGAAAAGAATCCATTATTAGATCTTGCGTCGCAATATGCTAAAGTCATGGAGTTAAAATCAAATCCATTCGGCGATGGCGTAATATCTGTTGCGATAAGAGAAGTTAAAGAAGATGTAAAACCGGTGCTCAGAATTGTAGGGCCAAAAGCTATGAAGCAGAGGGCACTTGATTATAAGGCAAGACGAGTTGGCCCAGAAGTGTATTCAAATATAATACATGTTGGGGTTGATGAACATCAGAGTTTCTTGGCTTCGCCACAAATGATCAGAGGTGTTTTTAATGCATCAAGTAAGTTGCCATCAAAGGTACTTGGAGCTGGACATGAAGAGGTAGGCTTCTGGTTAGAAGTTTACGAGACATTAAAAGGACTTCATACTTCTTATCCTGATCTATTGGATAATCCTATCCAGCCTATCACCAGTAACAAAAATAGATGGACAGCGGTTATAAGAGAGAGGCATATTAATAAGTTAAAGATGATATATAAGAATCTTGAAGAATCTGGAAAATTACCAACCAAAGGTAGAAAGATATCTATGCAGAAGTTTTTGGCTGGATGTAATGCGTGGGCAGCTGCACAGCATAAAGCTATAGGTAGAGATGTTTTTGCATCCAGAGAAGAAGGAGTTAGAAAGGAAGGAGAAAGAATATATTCAGTAGGAAATAGTGGTCACAGGGAGGAAAATACAATAATAGGAAATAGACTTGAGTCAATGATGATGGCTATGAGAATAGGTAGAGCTAGAGGGGGTATGAGAACTGGTAAGTTGACGTCGAGCGAAACGAATGAACTTGTAGATTGTTTATTTAATAAAACATTGGAACGTGTTGATTTTGTAGAAGCCATAAGCCAAATAGGTATGGATAAATTTGATTTTACTACCGCGACCTTACAGAGAGATAGGTTTATGCTTGAAAAGATGGGAACAGATATAATATTAATTTCTAAATCCGATTTATTAAGTTTTGGAGCAGAAAGAATGAAGGTATCTATAAGAGATACCCGTAGGCAGTCTATTAATACCTTGATCAAAGATATTAGCAAAAACCCAACTTCATTAGTAATAGCTGTTACTGCTGATTCCAACATTGGAAACTCTGGGAAGGAAGCAGTAGAGAAAGCTATAGACAAAGGAATAATAGATTCTAAATACAAAGGCAATGTAGTTCAAATTGATGGCTATAGTCCTATGGACTTAGCAAGGAAGTTGAATGTTTGTAAGGATAGAGTAGTAAAGAATGGAGAAAACCTGATTGTATTTGCTCCTATTCGTGAAGGATTAAATCCTGTTGCTTCTGCAGTTGAAGCAGCGAAATTAGGCATCAATGCGTCATTACACTTATTAACTTTAGAAGGACTTACAGATATGACTCAGATAAAAGGAAGGGTTGGAGCGTATAGAGCTGGAGCACCGGAAGGAAAAGTAGAGTTTTATCTTAATATAAATTTAAAGGATGAGAATAGATTTCTTTTTGATGAGAAAGATGAATTTAAAGCCATGAAACCTCTTGAAAGAGCAAAGAGGGTATTTGAAATAGCCATGGAAATTGATGTGGGTATCGGCGTTCGTTCGTTAGGACAGATTTCGCACGTTGTTGAAACTGAAGTTACGCCGGAAGTTATTAAAGAACTTTCCAGACAGATTATGGGAGAAAATTATAAGCCCAGTGATATAAAAGAATTGTCTGGAAAATTCGAAAATAGAAAAATCCAGAAAACCGTCAGCACTTATTTCGAGAACCAAAGAAATGGACTTGTAGTTTTTGATGAAAAAGGGAGATCTACAGGTAGACTCACTGAAAAAGGTCGATTGACTGCAAGAGAGCTAGAAGAAATTTTAGAATTGAACAAAGAAGAAAAGCGAGATATTGCAAAAGCAATTGATTTTGAATTAAAAGGTAAAGAGATCTCTATTGACAATACCCTGCAGATGTCCAGGATAATTGTAGATAGCGGCTTATATAGGAAATCACCAGAGGCATTAATTAATCTGGGTAAATTAGTAAGTTATTTTGGAGTTAAGATAGATTCTGAAAAGCTGCAACAGGCTATACTATCCTCAGATAAGTTTGTTTTAATCAATTTAATATTACAGAATTTATCCGAGGGTTCTAAGCAACAAAGGAAATTTTTTAAGACTTTCTTAAATAAAGTTAATTCTTGGAGAGAAGCAGAAGTAAAATATAAAAAAGTTGTTAGAGAAAGCAGAGAACAATATGATAGCAGCAAGATAGCGAGATTCAAAGTTAATATGGCCTATACAAGATTATTAAAAGCTGAAGCAAAGCTTAAGGATTTAGAATCCATAGTTACTTCTCTTGAAAAAGAAACCACTCCTTCAAACCTTGCCCAACTCTTACCTTTATTCGACCTTACTGTTAGGTCAGAATCTGTAAACAAGGCAGAGAAGCTGTTTAAAATATTCAGCAATTTAAAGGATATCAGCATAACCGAAATTAAAGGCATTGTAGAGGCAGGGAATGCGGGTGAGAGGTTTAAGATTTTAAAGTCAGTTGCCCAAAGAGAGCGTAAAAACAATCCTAAGATTTATGAATTTCTGGATTCAAATTCATTGAAGATGATAATTAATCTTGTAGACAAGCCTCAATTTAAAGGGTTTGCCTGGGATCATATGCTTGATGTTGTAAAGAAGGTGACAGGAAAAGATTTAAGGTATAAGGAATCAAAGGATCTTAAAGAAGTCGCTTATGTCCTTATGGGAGCTTATACAAAAGATGAAATTGAAGGGATAGATGCATTATATAAATCATATATAAAAGAAGAGTCGAAAAGAAAAGCTGCTGCAGAGAAGAAGCCCAAAGCTGTTTCAGTTGAGCAGACCACCTGGGGAAAGTGGGTAGAGAGATTAGAAAAAGAACAAGGCGTAAAGTTAGAAGACTATGTGGATATTTATGAACCTGGCGAGGAGCTTACAGAGCAGGAAGCAAAGGACAGGTTTGAGCTTGAGGTGTTCTTGCTTGGGTTCGCCGAGAAGGATAGGCCTTTTTTGCGGGGTATTATTACAGGAAAGGCTTTTGAGGATGAGGAAGCAGACGAGAAGTCCATGGAAGAGACTGTTGATAGTATATTGCGCGAGGCAGAGATTGAATATGAGATAGGAATCCATGCCAAGGTTATAGTGGGCCTTGATGGTAAAACAAAGATGGTGATACCAGAGGATAGACATGGAAAAGAACTCATCGCAGAGATGTATAAAAACTTTTCCTCTAATGGCAAATACAGGGAATTGGGAAAAGGGTTTGTGCCTGAGTACAGCATAATAGAGGGCTTTACAGGCGGGAAGAGCATACCTTGTATCGGGGTTTTGTATCGAGGTGAAACAGCTATACCTGAGACTTTAGAAGAGAAAATAGAGAGATTATTAAGAGAAGACAATATAAAAGTAAGAGAAGACAATATAAAAGATGCCGAAGGTTTTATTGGGGAGGCTAAGAAATTAGTCGAGGCTTTAGCCGCAAGAGAACATAAGGGCAAATACGTATTTTTTGATGGGTCACATCCTTCCGGTTATGACATAATCTTTGACGTGCCGAACTTAAAGGTGCGGGATTCCGCTGTGAAGCCTGTAGAAAAAGAAGCAGTCCTTAAGCAGATAGATATTGATTTTAAGGCAATAAAGAATGTCGTAGTTGTCGAGAGAGATATAAGGAATTATATAGCTGATATAAAGAATGGCCGTATAAGAGGAGCGCCTTTTAAGATTCCTGAAGATACCCGTCCGGATATAGTCATTGCATTCAATTCAATAAAGAATTTGCCCGCCGAATCATTAATGCGCCTTTCAGAAAAAGACATAGAAATTATATTCGAATCCGCTCGAGATGTTTATAAGGGTTATAGAGAGGGCTACAGAGAATTTGAAGACCAGCTTATTTCCGCAAGGGTTAAGATTGTCTCCAGAAAAGAAGGCCTTAAGCAAGGCATGGAAGGCGTGCTGGAAGAGGTCAGTTTTGTTTCAGCCATTAACTGCGGCGTTGTTTCTCTTAAGGCGTGGTTAAAAGAGATGACAGGTAATGATGTATCTTCAAGAAATCTCGCAAGGGAACTTACAGAGGTTATTATAAAGAAGATCAGGGACAATAAAGACCTAGCCAGTAAGATTATTGAGAAGGCTGGCCAGGACAAGATTATTGCGTCTGCATTAACAGAAGTGGCCCGGAAGTCTTATGGCCAGCCTATGAGGGTTGTAAAACTCGATAGGGAAGCCCTTGGGAAAATAAAAGTCCCAATCATAATAGGTATTGTGCATCCTGATGAGCATTTCCTGGTGGGCATAGGTAAATCCGGAGACTATATCATTACACTTACAGCTAACGGCACACTGGAGATAGGTGTACCAATAGATGAGTTAATCAGAAAAGAGATAGGTGTATCAATAGATGAGTTAATCAGAAAAAGAAAAGGTGAAACGATTTACGCAATAGTCCCTGCTACTTATGATGGAGAAGGAGAAGATGTATCAGCGGATGAAGTATTTGGCGCAAGCCCTGATGTTATATTCAATACTGTCAAATATATAGATCCGCGAGAGGTAGAATATTTCAGAATTAGAGGCGCCCAGACTTTGCCAGTCAAGGAGATAAAATCGGCCTTGCTCCCGCAAACAGCCGATGAAACCCCGGGCGCCCTTAATCCTGCATTTGAAGGGTTGGTAGAGAGATTGCGCAGGGTTTTGGTAATACCTGCTGCAGTCAGAGTCAGCGAAGGAGCTGCAGTCAGCGAAAAAGAATTACGTAAGGTTAAAAAAGAATTACGTAAGGTTGCTCCTTTGATGAATGAGATAGAGGATGTAGTGCGGGCCAATCCTGAAGAATTTATATCAAGCCGCGATGTTATAGGACAGATACTTTTTGACAGCTTAGGCCCTGAAAACTTAGGCCCTGAAGTAGATATCAAGGGCTATCTCAATGATCTTGAGGATCTGGCCATGGAAGAGATTAATCGTAAGAGGCCGGCAGTAATTCGCGCAAAGGAGTCGTTGAGAACAAGACTTGTTAGAAGCGCTAAATTAACAACTCGCTTTATCCTTTCTCCTGCAAGAGCTCTAATGTTATTCCTGGTTTTCCTCAGCGTGCTCAGCATGATAATAGTAACCGTGCCTTTACAAGCTGAAACAGGTAAGATCTCAGGGCCTGGTATAACAGCGCCTCCTGTGTATGTTTCAGTTCCGTTCTGGAAGATAAAAGCCGTACAAGAATCATACAAGAAGACACAAGATTATATAAGGAAAGTAGATGAACGAATATATGGTTTAGCTGAGCAAAGGGCTGAAGAAAAAGAAGAGTTAGGGAAAGAAGATGATGTAGATGCAAAGCTTGCTTTGCCAGAAGGCGATTTAGGCAGCAGAGCAAGCTCTGCAGCTACGCATGACGTATTGCCAGCGCAAGGCGCTGCAACTACAGATGTTGCCCAACAGGCAGCGCAAGGCGCTGCAACTACAGAGCAGTCTTTTATGGATAGTTCTATCCAGAGGATTGTCGAAGAATATAAAGAAGAGGCCCAAAAAGGTTCGAAAATAGTTGCCCTGCAGAGATTTTACAACATAATTATGCTGTCTGACGAAGAGTCAGGTATTTTACAGATTGTTTGTGAGGGTAATAAGAACCTTAAACCTCATCCATATCAATCCCTTAGATATGATCTTAAGGGGCTTTTGGATGCTTACGAGAAAGGCGAGATTAAATTCCTACCTGAGGGTTCAGATGAAAGAGTCAGGTATAGCTATGATAATCACGACCTTAATCGGATCGACCTTAAGGACTGGTTTAGAGAAGGCAAATTCCAGATTTTTGATGTCAGGACAGGCGAAGAAATTCATTCCATATTGCAGTATGAATTAAGAGACCGCGTGTTCAATTATGATGAAGATATGCGCATATTGATACCAAAGGATAAAGTCGAAGAGTATGAGCTGGATGAGCGTAAGAACATGAGGACCTTTATCATACCCGGCGATACCCGGATTGACAGAGAAAAGATTAATACTGTTGAAGATATATTAGGCCAGGGTGGAAAAGAGATAATGTCAGGTATTAATGCTCAGGAATTAAAAGTCCAGCGGATATTAGAAGCTGTAAAGATATCGGAAAAGAAGTTGAATATAGATCAAAAGATTATGTATGCTATTTTAGTATCCGAAGACGGTGTGCCGTTACGTTTTTATGCTGATAAAGAAAGGATGGATAAAGATATAAGGTATATCGAGGAAAATCTACTGCAAGGCGCAAGGATGGCGCTGGGCGATGAGTATGTATTGACTCTGAACGGCCATGAGTTCGACGGTCATGTCGTAGCGCTTATAAAGGACAGGGACAATAACGTCAAAAAAGTCTGGGAGGAGAAATCAGACAGGGTTTCAATGTGGTCATACGAGGATGGCAGATGGGTTCCTGAAGAGGTGGCAGGTTCACCTGATGATATAAGGAAGGATATAAAAAAGGATGCCTTATATATAGTATCTTCTGGAAATAAAGAAACCGGGATTAATTACAAGATCCTGACAGAGAAAGAGCTCAAGTTGTACAATTTCACCCCGAGCACGATGATTGACAAAGGGACAGGCTATGAGCTCCTTATGAGTTATGACGCTGAGGATATAGAGAAGGCCAAGGAAGATTTAGAGGAATTACAGGACGGTTCTTATTTGAGGCAGTTAGGAGAGACGGCGAATGTTGATATAGGAGGAAAAGAAAAGACGCGCAAGGCTTATGAGACAATGATAGCCGGCTGGGGCGGAGAAATTAGTAATGGACGCATTGTTAAAAGATACTTTAATGTTAAAGACCTGCCTTCTCCAGAAGAGATATTCCAGACAGAAAATGAGGCGTGGTATAGAAAAGGCGCTGAGATAAGGGATAGGTCCGGGAAATTGACAGGTTACAAAAAAGGCAATCTAATTGTTTATGGGGAATTGGCTGCAAAACACAACTTGAAACTTCAGCTGCAGAAGAGAGTCAATATGGAAAAAGGAGCACTTGGTATTCTGGAAGGAAAGGTTATAAGAACCAATCTCAGGACAGGTCAGACAGCGGTTTTTACAGGCAATTTATATGTAGATAGGTATAAAGAGAGGATAGATATAGATACCTATGATTCGATAACAAATTCCTTCATATGGAATTATAAAGGCACAGATTATCTTGTTACTATAGAAGACGGCGTAAAAGAAGGCTTAGCCAAGCGGGCAAAAAGAGAAGAGCGTAATCTTAAAAACGTAAAAAATCTTACAAAAGTTCAATTAGGTGGAGGATTCCTTGTTAGAAATTTCATACCTTCGAAGATCAGGATAGAGGAAGAAGAAGAGACAGTAAAGACAAGGGTTATTTCTGAAAGTAAAATTCCAGAGGCCTTGCGGCCGCGTGATACTAGATTATTGCGTGGTATCGGAGCTATCAATATCCTGCCCGAGGATCTTATATTCATACCTGGCATAAAATTTAATGCAGAAGACATGGATCTTACGCCCACTCTTACGTTTAACTTGCCTGTAAACGTAGAGGTAGGCAAGGCCTTGATAGAAAGCGGCATAAGCGGATTGGCTAATTTTACCAATCCTTTTGCTGACATAAAGAGCGAAAGAGAGACTTATCAAAAATATCTGATCCATCTGAAGGCGATTAGAAGCCGTGACGCTGTAAATGTTGGAGAAAAAGATATCAATAAAGAGATAGAGCATGTAGAGAGATTGCTAAACGCTTTACCGTCAGGACCAGTAAAGAGTTATATCATTGGCGAGAAGGTAAAGGCTACCTTGCCCGTGGGCCAGAATTGCAGGATTTACATATTTGGCCAGGGACTACAGCAGGCAGGGCCTGATTTTGGAGAAAAACAAAGAAAAGAGGCAAGGCTCGCTTTTGTATTCGGAGAAAACGAGGCCTATGTATTGAAGAGTTACGGCGACAGATATAAGTCGTTTAACTGGTTCAGTATAGGCGAAGGGAAAGAAACAACAGAATACGGCATAAAATTTGCAAAACCCATAGATCTAGACAATCTGAAAATAGGATTAAATCCATTTGTGCTGAAAGACGATAAGGGCGCTAATCTGGGAATAGCTATCCCTGTAAGTTATAGCGCCAATTTGCCCGGCTTGAACGCCAGGATAACAGGAGGAGTTTCTCCTGTATTTACTAAAGAGCATTCACCTCTTATTGCCGGAAGCGTAGAGGCCTTATTCAAGGTTGCTGGAAACAATAACTTTGTTGCCAATATTACAGGGACTAATAAAGGAGACATCCAATATACTCTGGCCCTTACCAATAAAGAAAATAAAAGCGGCATATTATTGCAATACAACCAAGTTTCAGGAGATACTTTTTTCAGAACGCCTTCAGGCGGCATATACAATAATACTGACTATATAATAGCGAAGGCATATAAAGGCAGCGTTGGTATATTTATTGCGCAGCCTACAGAACCATACCATAAACTGACCCCTCTTGGTTCAAAGGCAATGACTAAACCAGCAAAACTCATGCCGACAATAGGGATAGAGATAGGTACCCCTATAAAGGTCAAAACTGCCGAAGAAAAGGCTAAAGAGAAACTCAGAAAGCATACAGAAGAGAAATTTAATACCTTTCTTAGCAAATTGGAATCCGATAGAAAGATTAGTGCTGAGAAAAAAACTGCCATCTATCAAGCTTTCTGTCGCGAACTTGAAGGTTTAGACGCAGCAACAGGTTCCGATGTAGCGTTAGTTAATAGAAAATACTTTGAATATATGGATGCTTTGAGTGCAGAAATAGCCAGAGATGACGCTGAACAACAGTCTGCACAGATAGAGCAGATTGAAAAACCAGCTCCTGCAATAGAAAAGAGAACAGAAATAACCCAGCCTGAAAAACCAGCAAAGTATTTGAATCTGCAGAAAGAGGTAGAGAGTTTATTTGCAACGATCTATCCTAAGAAGACTCCTGAGCAAATAAGAGAACTTATCGGGGAACGCGTAAAAGATGATTTGGAAAAAACCAAAAAATTGCTCTTGAGGCTGGATAACGGTAAGACTATAACAGGAAAAGATTTGGAAAATATAGATGCCCTGATTGCCCACTTTACGGGCCAGGAGGGAAAAGAAGACAGTTTAACCACGGAATTCGCTAATATATTTGCCGCAGCTTATTATAAGGCCTTACTTTCAGAGATTACCAGGGAAGAGAAGTATGATTACAATGCGATCTTCGGATTGTATAAGATATTCATAAATGGCTCCATGGAAGAAAAAGGCATAAATGAAGGGGTCTTAAGCGCCAAAAAAGCCCTGGATAATGAAAAGGATCGCCTGGGTCATGTAACACGGGAGAGCCTGAATGTATTCAGGTCCAGGATGCTTATGACTCCTCCTGAAGATTTTAACTGGAAGTATTATGATTTCCTGCAGAATAAAGAATTTACAGTAATATATAGCGTTAAGGGATTTGTGCGGCTTAAATATGAAGGCGAAAGGATATTCCTGGAAAGAAGTAATTTAATCGGAGAAAAATCTGTATATATAGAGGGGAAGGAGATTCTGGCTCTTGCGTATGATGTTGATTATAGCATGTTGACTGTGGAAGAGCTTGAGGACAATACGCTTAAGCCTAAGACAGGCTCGAGGCGGGAATACTATGGAGAGGACAAGGAATCGCAGAGGTTGAGAAAATTAATAGAAGAAGAAGATGTCAAGGACATGCCGGTATTGTATCTTGACAAAACAGGCATTGTTCAGTTCTTGCAAAAAGGTTTTATGCCTTCGTTTGTGGGAAGAGCTGATTACAAACTGATAACCTATCATTATTATATCGAAGGAACCAATATCGAGAAATCTTATCAAAAAGTAGTGGTATGGGGCAAGAATAACATAGGTAAAGATAAAGATTCTCGCGAAGTAATAGAGTCCGGCATTTTAAAGACAGCAGGTAACGCTCAGGCCCTGGATAAAGACGGTCTGATGATAATAGAGCAGAAGTATACACTCCAGCCCAGAAAAATTGACGCAGAAAAGTTTGATCCGAACGAGAGGAAAATCCTTGTAAGAAAATTAGAAGAATTTCTTGGAAAAGGACTGGAAGAGGTGCCCAAAAATGAAGAATTCTTAATGCAGAGATATCTAAGACTGATAAAGCGCATGGAAGCTGATGGCTCTGATGCCAAACTAAGAGAGCCGCGCGAAAACCATGTAGGAGAAATGCTCAAAGCAGGAGATTTAGAGCCTGCTATGGTCTGGGAGCTTAGCGAGGAGAAGTTTGTGCTGGATGAAGGAGAGCCCTTTAGATTAAGTATGCAGGAATTGGACAAAACTCTTAAAGAGTCGTTAAGAGTCAAAGCAGCAGCAAAACCAAGAAAGAGAATAACTCCCGCAGAAAGGCACATTGCGCCTCAGGAAGCTTTAAAACAAGCTGAAGATAATAGGCCAAGTTACATAAATACCACTGACAGGGTTATAAAGGATTGGCGTTTTACCTTTGATATGGGCTTAGGCGGGATATTTAAGACATATACTAGCGAAGATGCGGATAAAATATATGAGCTTATGGATTTCTTTAGCGATCCTTCCAGAAGACATCCAAGCGGATTTTTTTATACCGCGTATGATGTAAAGACCGGTAAAGGCACCGAGTTTAAGAACCCTGTTGGCCCTAATGCGTGGATAGGAATAAGAACAGCTCATAGCATAGAAGAATTAGGAGATAAGGACGATAAGAAACTGGACTTTATAGTAAGCATAGCAGATGAGTTGCTTAAGCTAAACAGGGAGGGCAAGGTAACTCAAATAGACGGGACACTTACAGACGGCTTGTTTATTTCACTTGGGCCTGAGAATATGAATGAAATGGCCATAGAGCATAACTTTGATTGTTACGTATTATTCAGGTACCTGGGAGATAAGATAGAAGGCGAGCTTGGCAGGAAATACAGGGATGCTGCTATAAAGATAGCCAATTTCTTAAGGGCTCCTGTGCAGGGAGGCGGAGCGTATTTGATAGAAGAAGGCAGGTTTATAAGAGGCATAAGAAACGTAGAGAGATTTCTTAGAGGTGAGCGTGGAGATGATGTGGTTGATTATACAGTAGCTACAGACGTCCAGGCATGGGGCGCTTCAATAGTAGCGATATACGAGGATGATTTCAAAGGATTAGACCCGCGCACGTTCGTGAATTACGTAGAGAAGAACTGCGAAGTAGAAGTAGAATTCAACGGCAAGAAGGTAAGGGGCTTTGATTTCTTTAATATAAAAGTGATAAAAGAGGAATTAAGGAAATTAAAGGAAGGAGAAGATGCATTGGAGTACGATCTTTATATGCCTTTTGCTAAGAATCCCGACAGATTAAGAAAAGAATTAAGTGATACAAAAAATAAAATAAAGGCAATAGAGAAAACATGGAGAAAGAAAGCAATGATTGCGGTTGAGTGGATCAACTATATGGTTACTGCATATCTCCATGCAGCAGATAGGGCAGAAGAAGAGGGAGATAAAGAGACTGCCGGGTATTACAGGGCCCAGGCAGAGTTTTATAAAAATGAAGTAGACAAACTTATCATAGAAGTAAATGGAGAATTTGGACTTGTGTATGCGAACCTTTCAGATATACAGAAAGCCGATGATCCAAATGACAAGACACCCAAGAATTCTAATAGGGCAATTTCTTCTTCAGCTACTATCACAAGGACAATACTTGACATAAAGACAAGAGACGGAAGATTCTTTGACCCATTGAGGATAGAAGTGAGGAATAAGGTTGATTTATTTAAGAAGGTAGAGGAAATAGACCAGAAGCCGGTAGAGATAGAGAAACAGAAACCGGAGGAAATCAAGGAACAAAAAGAAGAGAAACTGCAGGGACACAGACTACAGAAGCCCGGAGTAGACATTCCTTCTACTCTGACATCAATATCAGAGATACCTCGCTCAGCTGCTACAGAACCAGAGCCTCGCATCGTAAAGATCGTAAAGGAAGAAAAATTAGACCTAAAAGCAGCAGAGACCAAACAGCAAGAAAAGCAGGAACTGCAAGTAATTAAGGCTGGTTTTAGCCTCAAATCTCTTACTAGCCTCGTAAAGAATATTTTTGGTCAAAAAGAAATTAAAGAGGTTAAAGAGGTCGCTAAATCCATAAAGGTTACGCCTGAAAATGCAGTTAAGCACGCACAATCCGAGTTTGTAAGAAGCGATAATACAGGTCTGCCCATAAGTTATGATGGCGTTATCGGTAAGATAAGAAAATGGATGTTTACCTTTGATCTCGCCTTGGACAATATCCTTAATATATATACAGGCAACAAGGAAAATGCGGACAGGACAATAGACTTTCTCATGAAAAAGGCCTTTAGAAAATCAGGTCTTTTCTATACTGCTTATGAGGTTACACACGGCAACATACAGGAATATACCAACCCGGGCGGTCCTAATGCCTGGATAGGCATAAAACTAGCCCATTATATAGAAAACTTCGGAGATGAAAATAATGAGAAACTCTCTTTGGTAAGAGACATTGCAGATGCATTGCTTGCCTTAGAGAAAACATATACAACTGGCATGGGCGAAGAAGCAGGATTTATTCTTTTAGGCCCTGGCCAGGGGCATGTCAGCATTGAACACAATGAAGACCATTATGTGTTGTTCAAATATTTGGGAAATAAGATAGAAGGTAAAGATGGCCAGATATATAGAGATGCTGCCAGAAGGATCAGCGCTTTCTTGAGGACCCCTGTTGAACAAGGCGGAGCCTATATACAAAACCAAGGCAGGTTCATAAGAGGTATAAAAGACGTATATGCCTTTCTTAATGGAGACACAAGCGATAATGCGGTTGATTACAATGTAGCCACAGACGTCCAGGCATGGGGCGCTTCTATAGTAACGATATACAAAGATGATTTCAAAGGAATAGATGCTCGCGCATTGGTGGACTTCGTAGAGAAAAACTGCGGAGTAAAGATAGATTTTAATAGCAAGAGAGTCAGAGGTTTTGATTTTACGGATGAGGCCTCAAGAATGGCTATAACCATAAAGAATATCGCGGAGCTGAGAAGGGAGCTTAAAAGAGAGCCTACTCCGGAAGAGATAGAAACCGTTACAAGAAAACCCATGATTTCAGTTGAATGGACCAACTATATGATTACCGCGTATCGCGATATAGCAGATATGCTGGATGGAGAAGGCAATAAGCAAGCTGCTGAAGATTGTAGGAAAAAAGCGCAGCTCTATCAGGATGAGATAGATAAGCTTACAATAGAGCGAAATGGCCAGATAGGCCTTCCTTATGCTACGTCTTCAGACATGCAGAAGTCTGATGTAAAAGGCGACAATACCCCCAAGAATTGTGAAAATTCTATATCCATATCAGCTACTACTACAAGGGCATTTTTGGATTTGGGAATTGACCCACTCAGGATAGAGATAAAAAGTAAAGTCAGTAGTTTACCTCAGAAAAAATCAGCAGAGAAAATTGCAGAGAAACCTTACATAGACAAGAAGCCTGTAAGGATAAATATAAGAGACATAGTTAGTTCTAAAGTTCCTGATTTTGTAAGAGGATTGGGTAAGAAAGGAATTGCAGAATATCTCGCAGGTTGTGAAGTAACGGAAAATACGATTTCTCGAGGAGGAAAAGCTACCCGCCAGTGGATTAGTTTTACGAGAAATGATATGGAATTGGCTACTTTTGAAGAGGAAGCAGGAAAGATGTATTTCAGTATAGTCCAGTTTGACGAGAACCAGAAAAAAGAGATTTACAGGGAAAAGTATATTTTTGATGGAACTATTGGAGATTATGCTGGTTCTACAATGCCTGTAGATATATATATCGGAGATGATTTAGTAAAATCGTTAGAATCCAATAAGGATGAATTTATAGGAAAGGATAAAGTTTTTAGGAATGGTACTTATTACGAGTATGTTGTAAATGTATTTAAAAATTCAGGATTTGAAACTTTTGAAGAAAAAGACGCTACAGGAGATATGCGTATAGTTTTCTATACGCCGGAGAATAGAACCATCGCTTATATAGCAGGGAAGAGTTTGTATATTATGCGCGATATAGATAAAACTGCTTTAACAAACTTTGACGAGCAGGGATTTTTTAAGAATCTCCAGGCCAAGGCAGGAGATATATTTGGAAACGATGAGAGATTTAAGCTATTCAAAAAGAGGTTTAATAAAGCAAAGATAGCAGCTACCTTGGAATTTGACATAAATCACATGCTGGATCCTCAGCAATACACAGAGTTTACTTATTTTGATAAAGGCAAAAAGCTTCCTCTCGGTAGGCTCCAGGCAAGTAATTTTGGACTGACAGTAAACCTGATAGAACATACAGAAGACGAGAAAGGCAATAAGGTAGTGTCCTATGAAGACCCGCGCCTAAAAGAAACTATAGATATTTTAAGCTCTGATTCCGCAAAGGTTTATTGTGTAGGCGAAGATGGGCCTTTCAAGACACCTGAAGAGCTTGAAGCGCAGGCAAAACAATTGACCGAAAAACAAAACCTCATCGCCCACAAGATATTCACTATATCCAACAACGGCAGAGGAAAGATAAAGGAAAGAAAAGTTTGGACCAGTGTATATTATAAAGATACGGAACTCATTCGTATTGACAGATACGGCTTCAGTATTATTGACTCATTCGCAACAAAGCATACCTTTCGTTATGACGAAGAAAATAAAGAAATAGGTAGATATCGTGCCAGGGCATGGATAGATATTAAAGGCATGACAACAATCCAGGATATAGACACAGGCATTTCTTGGCAGGAAAAGAGAGACAAGAACGAAAGGCAGATTCTCAAACTCAATGGCGTTATTATAGCAGACGAATTTAGACCTTATAGTCTAATGAAGTTTGTCTATCCAGAAGATGATACTGAAACAAATGTACCTCAGCATGTCTATACCTTTTCTCTGGATAAAGGATTTGAGGCAGTAAGGCAATATTTAGAGAAAATAGATAAAAATGAATTTACTAATGAGGACACGAAAGAGGCAAGAAAGCAGAAGATTTTAAAGGATGAATTGTATAGGATTGAAGAAGATGCTGATATAAGGGCCCTTACCGAACATTATGGTAAAGACTGCAAATTTATGATGCATGAAGAATCTCAGGGTATCGGAAATAGGCAAGTTGAGAAATATAAGATTTATAATGGTAAGGAATTAATGGCTGTAGGTATTGATAAAGAAACAGGCAAGGTTGTTTACAGGGATTACAAGAGTAGCTTTATAAGATTAATTAACACATTTTTCGGCAAGATAGCTCCAATAACTTTAGGAATAGAACGAGTCTATTTTGATACAACTGCGCCTTATGAAAGGCCTGTAAAGTCAATAGACGTAGAGGCAGACGACTACAAAGGTTTTAACGAAGGCATACTTACAGAATCCATAGATTATAATAAGGATATTTTAAAGGAATGGGTGGAGATTAAGTGCGAGATAACAAAAGATGGTGCTTTAAAAGAGACGCATATTACAAAAGAGAGACATCCTTTAGCTCCTAACCTTAAGCCACGGCTCTATAAATATACATATATAAATGGCGAACTGGAAAGCAGGAAAAAAGTAGCTGATGCTAGAACATTCTTATATAGTCTTGCAATAGCAAGTACGGTTGTGCTAATTCTTCTTTTCATATTCCCGATTTTAGCAAAGAGATTTGTCCGCAAGGAAAGAAGCCCTTATACAGAGACAAAACGTACAGCGCCTCCTCCTGATAGGGTCAGGCCGATTATTAATGTTTTTCACAGGGAGGTCAGGAATGCATTGGAGGAAAATAATAAGCATCCATTTGGATTTTCTTCCGAAGCGACTACAAAAGCCTGGCTTGATATCACAGACGAGGCAGAAGGATTAATAAGGCAGGGGTATACAGAAGGAAAGATTGTCAAAAGAGAGTTTGAAGAATTTTTGAAATGGTGCGAGCGAGTTAAAGTTACGCCTCCTGTTCTGCTTGATGGAAATATTAGAGCGTATGTTCTTTATAAAGGTTTTGTGCATATCTATCCTAATAATTTCTCCAACACCACGCCGAATATGATACATTTTCTATTTTATAGAAGTTTAGAACTTTTAGCTTCTCGCAAAGAGACTGAGATAGCAGGAATGCTCGAAAATGAAGCAAAATCCTGGGCGCCACTGTTAGGCGGGGAATACAAGAAGGACAAGGATTTTACTAAATATTTAAGGTTTACATATGAAGACCTAGATGATTGGTTTGATAGAGATGATTTTATAAGCAACTATGACAACAGGAAGGGAGAGATAAGAGAGATTCTTGCCAAAGAGCTGAATAAGAGAAAAGCAAAGGATAAAAGTGGTTATAAGACCTATACAGATGAAGTTGGCCCAGTGACTTTACCAGCATGGACAAGAAAGCTATTCAGCGTCATACATATTACAGGTTCAGCTGGATTAATAATAGCAGGTCCTATACTGGGCATTACGCCACTTTTAATAGGAGGCATTGTAGCTATGGTATTTGCCCTTGGCAGTTTGGCAAAGACTTTCTTAAACAAGAAACGCGTAGAGATACCAGGACTTCGCACTTACCGCGGATGGAAATCATTTGTAAGGTCTCATATATGGTTTGTAACCAGTATATTTGTAGGCGCAGCTGTAGTGCTCGGATTAGCAGGATTTGTTGGAGTACCTTTGCTTTTGTCAGGTTCATTAGCACCTGCATTAACAACTATAGCCAAAGGTATTTTAATTAAGACTGCTATTGCTTCTTCCGGAGTTGCAGTGGTTTTACAATTATTAAGACTTGTTCCGAGGTTCCCTGTTTTAAGAGCCATTTCATTAAAGGAAGAAAAGGTAATATTTTCTTCCGAAGCAGCTACGAAGAAGCAGATGGAGAAGCCGCAGCTCAGCGAGGAGCAAAAAGCACAAAGGAAGCGCGCAATAAAGTTCTGGTCGGCTGTGTTTATACCAAAGCTAACCTGGAATGTTTTTGTGTTTACATTTCTTGCAGTGCCCACAGCAAAGATTCTCCTTGCCAGCATATTAATGGTAGGAGGCGTACCTTTAGGAAGCTTGTTAATTATAGGTGCGCTGTGGAGCGTATTTGTGCTGTTCTTCTTTGTGGATGTATTTTCATTCTTCTACCTGGTTGAGTCAATATACTCCTATTATTATGCGAAGCGGCTCGGATTAGGTCAGGTGACAAATATTAAGAAAATGCGCAATGCTTTGATTAAGACAGAGATTAAGAAAAAGGATGGTACTTTGCAGCTAGCGAGATTTCACTTTATTGACCACATGACTCAAAAGGACGGAATGGATCCGCAAGAGGCATGGGATCTTATCTGGGGAAGAATTTTATTACGGCTTTATGCAGAAGACAAGATAAACCTGACAAAAGAACAGAAAAAGATCTTGAGCAAGCTTTATGGAGAGGACAAAACAGCATTGACTCTCCAGGAAAGCGAGGAGTTATTAATACCTGAGTTAGACAACGATGAAGCAAGGGAAAGGCTCTTCTACTTTGTCAATTCAATGTTAATGAATATGCCTGATGCAATGGACTGGGATGCAATGGATAGTATGACAGCAAGTATTACAGGAAGCGGAAGCGCGAAGGTAAATCTAGAGGCTTTAAATAAAGTAGACAAAAAAGAAGATATTGGCTTGACAAAGCTTACACTCCTTATATCCAGGCACCCTGATGAGCGGAAGAAATTCTGCGACAGGATGCAGGATGAATTTGCAAAGGATGCAGCTGGGAATATTATCAATCAAGACATGTTTGATTATATAGAAAGCCTCAGGACCTTAAAAGGCGAACAGCAAGTCATAATACCGGCACATTTAGATAGTATAAAAAGCCGCAATCCCATAAATACCTGCTCTGTTTTAAAACAGGGAGAAACAGGCAAGGAAAGAACACTCAAGTATTGCATAGAAGATTGGGCAAACATGAGATACTGGGCTATTTACAGGAATATACGCGGCCTTATGTATATAAGAGAGGCGTTTGAAGTTTATGCTAAGATCTGTTTTAAGCAAGGTGCAGATAAAACTAAGGCAAGAATGCAAGATATGGGAGAGACAAATTATGAAAGATTTATAGAGAGATTGGTAGATAAGAAGTATCAGGCGTTGATATCGCCAAGAAAACCGTCACAAGGAGCAGAATACCTTGATGAATATGCAAAATTAGAATGCGTTGTAACAGAATCTAATTCCTCCAACCGTTATATAGTAAGGCCCTATGAGGACAGAGAGTGGCGCGAAGATGAGAATGAATATATAGTTAGGGGACCTATATATAAAGCAGGCGCATTAAAATCAGGAAAATCTGAAAGCCAGAATGTATTTATGGTTCATATCACTGGCAAGAGGACGCTTTTATTTGACTCAAATTCTGCAACAAGCTTTGAAGATGCTGTAAAGATACCAATGGCCCTCTCAGAATTCCGGCATGACCCAGATTTAAAATTTGTCAATTTCCCTGAGTATATATTTACTAAGAGGTACAACTGGAAGGCAAAGGCCTATGCCGCAGCTGACAGGACATGGGTTACTTCTGTCCAGAGAGTATTGGCGCGCTTTGGCGCAATAGGCTTCTATGGCCATGCAGCAATAATTGATACAAAGACCCTCAAGCAATACGGCGTGATACCACCTGATTATGTGTCAGAAGATTTGATGCTTGCAATAAAGGCGTGGCTCAAGGATGCCAAGGGTGGCCACAGGGAATACCTGCAGTTCGGAAAGGCAAGGCAGGTTGACTTTATACAGGCGGTCGTTCCTTTTATGAAATTCATAAGCGGCGCGTTTGAAATGTCTGTAGGAAGGCAGATTTACAGGATATTGCGCAGCAAGAAATTTCCATGGTGGAGCAAGATGATGCTCGTGTTCTCCCTGGGATTCTATTTCAAGAAACCTGCAGTCGCATTTCTAATACCTGTTTATCTCAGCGTAATACTTTTCTTGGGTATAAGCGGTTTTGTGGCATTCCCAGGTATTATATTATTAGGATTTGCTGGGATTGTCATATCGCAGATTATTACTCTCATGAGTTTTTACCAGTTCTATCTTGACGAAGGCATTGGAAAAGGCTTTTTAAGTTTTCTCCGGATATATCCTTCTATGCTAATGCAATTTGTAACATTTATAGGGTATTATTATCATGGAGCAAAGCAGGGACTAAAAGGCTTTTCAGAGTTTATATCAACAGGCAAAGACTGGTTTCTGGAATTAGGAGTAAGGGATGGCGATAAACCAGGTGGTGATTTCGGAAGCCTGCTTACAGGCATAACCGGCACTAAAGAAGCAGGTTATAGCATTAACCACACTACTTATAGAGTACTTCTTACTTCCTTTATATTCGTAACAGCAGCTACGCTGGGTATGTGGTTATGGGCAAGCCCTGCTATATTGTGGTCCTTATTCTATATAATAGGAATATTCTTCTGGGGAACAACACCGTTCTTGACGCGAATGGGCTCAACACCTGCAGAGTTTGGATTGAAACCTTGGTTGAGGTTGATGGGAAGGGATATCAAGAGTTTCTTTAGAGTGGTATTTAAGGAGATATTTTATGACGAAAAGGCACAAGGCATAGTTATAAGAGTGCGAACAGGAGAGATAACTAGACGCGAAGGCTTAAAGCAATGGTTTAAAAGCAGAAGGCTTTTAGCAGAAGTTCCTTTAACAAGGATTCCTGTATACTTTGTAGTCGGGCTTTATATATTCATTGTTAATGTAGTGGCTGGGCTTGTCACAGGTATTTTGGCAGCAACTGTTAGAAAGGTTAAGAAAATATTTAGACACAGTAGGACAGAACAACCATTTGTTTATACTTCTCAGACTAAGAATTTACTCACCAAGCTGCAGATCCATCAGGACCTGCAGAATGCAAGACTCCAGATAACACAGGCGCAGAACAATCAACAGAAGGACCAGATAATTACAAGCTTCATCGCTACCTTCTGGACAACACTGCCTCAAGAACTTACGACAGCACTTCTGGACTTGAATAACAATGCATTAACAGAGGCACAGAAAAAGTTATTTTATGAGCTAGATAGAGTGAATAAAGCTGATGCCAAGAGGATTTTAGACAAAGCCAAGATTGAAGAATTACTCACCAAGCCGCAGATCCATCAGGACCTGCAGAATGCAAGAGAGCAGATAGAACAGACACAGAATGCCCAGCAGAAAGAACAGGCCATCACAAACTTCATCAGCACCTTATGGAATACACTGCCTCAAGAACTTACGACAGCACTTCTGGACTTGAATAACAATGCATTAACAGAGGCACAGAAAGAGCTATTTGAGAGAATGGATAAGGAAAATAAAGCCAAGGCAAAGAAGGTCCGAGGTAAGTTCTTCGCACCGTCAAAGAATACCAAGAACTTTATTAAGAAGTATGAAGATCTGCTAAAGAATGGTGCTCCATGGCCTGCTGATATAAAGGATAAACTCTGGCAAGCCCTTAATCCAGATGAAAAAGACACAAAAGGAAAAGATGCTCGCCTTGCAGAAGAGTTAAGAAACCTCAAAGATGAACATAGGAAGAAGTATAATTATGAGAAAACAAAATGGTATAAAAAGCCATTTGCTTGGTCTATATTTAGACTAACCCGGATGTTCGGAAGCAAGAAGAAGAGAGCAATAAAAGCCCAAGACAATGTCAAGAACAATCTATTCAAGGAATTCCAGGAAGCTTATAATGGCTATCTTTTAACTTACCTATTTACCAAGCCGCAGATCCATCAGGACTTGCAGAATGCAAGAGAGCAGATAGAAGTAGACTGGGAGGCTTTATCCGATACCAATAAAGCTAATTTCCGACAGCAGGCAGAAGACAGCCTCTCAAAACAAAAAGGCTGGTCAGATAAGAAACCCGAAGAACAGAAAAAAGCAATCGAAACAGAAGCCAAAAGAATAGTTTCAATAGGCCGTATCACAAACTTCATCAGCACCTTATGGAATACACTACCTCAAGAACTTACGACAGCACTTCTGGACTTGAATAACAATGCATTAACAGAGGCACAGAAAGAGCTATTTGAGAGAATGGATGAGGTTAGCAGAGACGTTAAAGATGAATTCTCCCGTTCCTATCCTGGCACAGTGGATAGGGTAAAGGATGAGGAACTTACACCTGATGTAAATATTACTGTTAGTGTAGATAGCGCTGGGAATATAGAGATAAATGATGGTGGCGCAGAAGAGACATTGGCTAGTGAAGAAAAAGAACTTCTCAAGCAGGCATTTTATAGCTGGGCTGTTGAAAATAATATAAAAGATATAAACATACCTTTACTTGTTACCTACAATATAGATAAGATAGCAGAACATAAACCAGACAGAATCGAGATAAATAGAATCCTATTAAGGGCTCCACCTAAGCATTATGAAGAAAAGAAGACCACTCCAGATACACCCACCACCCACGAACTCTTCTTAAGAGGCATCCTAACCCATGAATTCATACACTTCTTAAATCCAGAAGCCTCAGAATCAAAGGCCCAGCAGCTAACAATAGAATATTACAGAGAACATCCAGAAGTCCTAGATGCAGTCCTGTACACCCTCAATCCTCAAAATATCAATCTTATAAATGCTAGTGAAGAATGGTTAAAGCGACTTATTGATTTACAGACTTCTGTCAGCGCATCGGCAGCCCTCGACATACCCAAGGTCCTTGAGGAGTTCTACGAAGAAGGAAAGACTGCAGACCAGTTGAATGCAAGGCGTCTTGAAAAGCTTGAAGACAAGGATCTATTAAAGCCTTCAGAGTTTTTCTGGATGGAAGATGAGTTAGAGAAGACAGGTGTAGAATCCACTATAGAAAGCCTCTTAAAGGGAGAGCTAAATATCTACATCTACTCTGCAGGAGCAGCCTCAAGGATGATGAAGACCCTTGTTGGGTGCGAGTTGGTTACAAAAGAACAGTCCAGAAATCCAGAGATGCTGCGTAAGTATAGAAGGTGGAACACAGACATCTGGGAAATCGCTGAGATTGTAAGAGAAAATATAGACAATCTGAAAGCTTTGCCTGAAAAGAAAAGATTAGAACTTGAACAGAGCAAAGCAGAACTTGAAAAATTAAGCAAGGATGATAAGAGATATGAGAAGTTAAATGAGAGATGTAAGGAACTAGAAAATATTTTAGCAACCTTACCGCAATTAATAGCACTACCCCAGCTTTATCCCCAGACCCCAGACTACGCAATAAATATGCCAATAGGACCTCGTCATTTAAAAGCCCTTACAGACGGTATAAAGGCCATGGCAGAAAAATACAACTTTGATCCTGCAAAGGTATTGAAAAACCTCAAAGTGTCTTTAGGAGTCAACTCAGAGATCCTGGAAGATGTAGCTAAAGACTTAAATCAATATGACTTCTTCGGCCTTGACCCTGAAAATATAGTCCTGATAATGAACGACTTTGACTATGGATACAAGAGGGAAAAAGGTAAATTTGTGAAAACTGATAAGATGACCAACTATAACCATGGCTTCAATGCAGTAAATGGCAATAAAGAGAATTCGAGCTATATCTATAATAAAGATATGCAAAAATTTGAACTGCAGCAAAAGAAGGCCTTTGACTACCTGAGGGAGAAAGGCGCCAAGACATGCCTGATCCACCGTTCCAATGACCTTATAACAATGGTGCCTGAATGTAGCCTTGATATTGAGATGTATGCTGTATACAAGGAATTACACGAAAAACAAGGCGCAAACGTGCTTGTTGAGGTCTTAAATAACTTCACAGGCCAGAAAGGAGGCCTTCTTGCAGGACGTAAAGATGTAAAAGGCCCATTCGGCTTCTTAGTAGAAGGACTTGCCATAAAGACAGACAAGGTAAAAAATGCCCTTGCCAAACTCAGAGCCCAATACCAGAAGCAAGACCTACCAGACATACCATATAACAGACTATACCAGTACTTTGACATAGAAGACCTCCAGGCAAACCTTGATAACAATAACGGCATCCTCCCCATGTCTATCAAGGACGATAAACCCGAAAAAGGCATCTGGTCGCCAGAGATACCCACAGGAGACATGACCATATTAGAAGGCTTAAAGACAGTAGCAGTCATGAGAAGAAATGACTTCCTCATTGACAATAATGTGCTCCCGGAAGATAAACACTACACCAAAGGAGAGGGCTCCCTGATCCATGACTTCAAGGAACTCAAGAACATCCTCGCAGGTTTGGCTGTGTTTGATAATCAAGATAAGAAGGGCGCGGAGACATTATATGTAGAACCAACTCATCCTATTTGTATATTACTGGTAGGTCCGGCAGCATCTGGGAAGGGTACAAGCTCGAGGGTGTTGCATGATCTAAAACAGGGTCTTGTTCATATATCAACAGGAGAGATTTTAAGGGAAGAACAGAGACACGACACTAACCTAGGTCAAAAGGCAACGTATTATATGGATAAAGGAGAACATGTTCCTGACGAGATAATAGTGGATATTGTAGAGCAAAGGTTGAGTAAATTATTAAAGGAGGGTGTCACGGGTTTTATCTTTGATGGTTTTCCAAGAACAGAAACCCAGGCCGCACACCTTGATCAGATGCTTAAGAAGACAGGTTTGTCAGTAGATATTGTCATAGTCCATGATGCAGAACCAGCTACTGTAGAGGAGAGGAGAAAGCGTCGCATTGAAAGAGATATTAGAGATGGTTTGGATGAAAAAGAGAAGATAGAACTGGATAAATTGCTCAAACAGGCAGGCGTAAGGCTATACGAGGCATTTATACAGAGCGAAATATGCAAAATAATCATAGAAGAACATAATAGAACAGTAAGACCTTCACCCGATTTGCAAATACTTGATGTCACAACAAGACAGGGACTCGAACCATATATTAAAAAAGGCACAAGAGGAAGACATGAGCCCAGGATAGCAGATGTAGACATAGATGCCTTTAGGCTAAGACAGGTGAAATACCAGGATACGTTGACTGGAATATTGAAGTTTTATCCTTCATCATTGATCACTCGGATAGATGCTAATATAACAAAGGACAAACTTCCTTTGGTTATAGGTCCTGCTCTTAATTTTGCATTAGCACATAGGCACCTAACTGGCAGAATTAAGGAGTGGAATTTGTCAACAACCGGAGACGAAAAGATAGCCGCGTTAGAAGAGATAACTCGTTTATATAATCTTAGCGCTTTGGATAGTCTGAATCTTTATCAGGTGCTTGACCCAGAATGGAGAAATGAAGAATGGGAGTTTGCAGTTGCTGAATATAGGGATAATCCAACGCAGGAGAATAAGGATAAGGCAAAGGTAAGCATACAGAAATTTTTAGATGAGGAAAAAGAAAAATTATATATAGATAACAAAACACTCAGAGAAGATATTAATAGATTTTCTGAGCGAATAGATTATTACTGGAAACTCAGATGGCTTTACTTCAATACCACAGTAGATGAGATTGATTCAGCTGCAAGAGAGTTAGCGTTAGATTGTATATTTACGTGTTTAGAAGGCAACACCGCCTCAGGCGATGTATTGTGGAAGAATGGAGAAGCAATATTGACAGAGATTATGGTGAGCAGGGATAACAGGATTTGGAACCCAGCTTTGAATAAGGCGTTAGAGTTCCTGTCTAATGATAAAAAACGTGAATACTGGGAGAATGTCTCCGAGAGTTTAAATATTGTAAAGATCGAAGATAATCCTGAACTTGTAGATATAGTCGTTACTTTTATTGGAGACCCTTCGAATGACATACAGGCAAGGACGTGGTTGGCAAAGAAGGTAATACCAGAGATACTGGCAAGGCCAATAGAAGTAGGAGATGTACAGGAGAAACAAAAGATAGAAGATATCCGCTCCGAGCATATCAGGAGCCTGCTAGAAGAGTTTAAGATTGCAAGACACCATGATTTAAGAAAGGCCTTGGCCTATGCACTTGGGACTGCAGGAGATATAAGAATCAAAGATGATCTTATGGAGCAATTAAAAATAAATAAGGATATGCAAACCCAAGGTGCTGTATCTTTAAATCAGACAAGCGCATTTGAGGCTTTATTTGGCAGGAGATCTGATATTATTAAGATATTAGGTATGTTGAAATACGACAGCTACCCTACTGAATTAAGAGACGAACTTATTTGGTTTGTGCTTTCTGGTAAAATAGACGGACCGCCAATACCAGCAAAGGCTATGGGAAGGGCTGAAGCTGCCTGCGAAGTTGCAGCGCAGACCCTTATAGATCTATCCGAATTTAATAAATGTAGGCCTGAGATAAAGCAGGATGTAGATGTCAATTTAGCAGGATTGCTTAATTGTCCAGCAAGAGCAAGGGACATAAAAGAGAAAATAATATCCTTAATAGAAGACAGGGGATCGATTTCAGCCTTGAAAGAAATGATAAGTAGCCTCGAAAGCTTCAGGGGTTACAATAGAAAGCGGGCAATATACGCCATTGAGTCTTCGGTTGGTATTTATTTCGATGAGCTTATAAATTATTTCTCGCTGAAGAGCAGGGATTATCAATTGAAGTCGGAGCGCGAGATATCTACGGCATCCATAGAGGAACTTTTAAATAGTACATCTATGGGAGAAAACATAGAACTTGATGAGAGGACTGAACCAAATGGGGAAAAACAAAAGATTTTGGTAAGAGATGGAGTAATCTATGAGTATCAAGGTATCATAGGTGATAGCCATTCAAACCCAATAGAAGATTATAAAGATATTAATTCAAAACAGCATATCATGGTTAAATCTGGAACTGATTACAGTATAATGATTGAATTCATCGGAAATAAAATGTTTGCATTGGCAGGCCTTCCTGTCCCAAAGATGTCCATAGCAAAAGATAAAGAAGGCAGATTTAAGCTCATTATCGAGTATCTCGGGAATTATACAGGCAATGTTAGAAGAATGCCAAGAAGGTTTTATAATGATTCGAGTATAAAGGCAGCAGTGTTAACGAGCATGCTTTTAGATGACAGAGATAGAAGTCCGTGGAATATGATGTATATGAAAATACCTCTTAATATTACCAAACTCGGGATTGACGAGATAAAGAGATTGCATCTAATGCATATAGATTTTGGAAGCAGTATGTTTTCTAAACCCACAACCGGATTTAGACCTTTTTATCCATACTTTAAAGGAAACATGAGAGACTTTATAATCAGTATTAGGCATAATGCAAAGGTCGCAGTAAATCCGGCATATGAAAAGGCAATAGAAGATCCAGATCTAATGAAAGAGTTGGCCAGTATGCTTCAAGCCATCAGCGATAGGCAGATAGATTCGATTGTTGAGGTAGCTGTTAAAGAGGTGGGATTAGATAATAGCGAGAACGCAAAAAGGTATTTGAAAAACTGGATAAGATGGTGCGAGTTAGAAAACAAGAATGGTTCATGGAACAGAAAGGCAAGATTACTCAGAGCTGTGCCTATAGAGTTATTTAAACATATTTTGGTAAAAATCGATGAAGGCGGAACCTTTGACAGCTGTCTTACTGATATGTTAAAAAACAGGCGCGATGATATAATCACCAAGGAATTCATACTGAGACCGACACTTTTTGATGCAGGGGGTGCATTTTATGAGAAGGGTTATGAATATAAATGGGGGAAGACAAAAACTTTAAGCTCTAATATTAGAAGATACGATTTTACGGCTGTAGATAATACGAAGACAAAACACGAAGGGCATTTAATTGTTAAGATTTTAAGTGATTATGAATGGAAGGTTGAATTATATTATAACAGGCATAAGGAAAAAGAAGTGATTTTAAATAACGTTGATGATATTGATACCGTTGAGATAAAAGTACATCTCTATCCGGCTACCATAGATAAAGCTTTCAAGGAGCACAAGTCTGATGTTAGGGCAACTGTTAATATAAGGTCAAAGGAGGTCGTTAATATAAAAGGTGTGCTTGATAAGAGACAAGAGGAATTACTTAGGCAGGCATTTTCGGCCTTGGCCATAGAGAATGATATACAGGACATAGAAATACCGTTGCTTATAACTTCGAGTATGGACAGGATAGCAGAACATAAGCCAGATAGGATAGAGTTACATTGGCACTTATTAAGGGCACCTCCGGAGCATTATGAAGAAAAGCGTTCCTACCCGCATATACCCACAACCCATGAACTATTCTTAAAAGGTATTCTCCAGCATGAAATACTCCATCTACTTAACCCAGAAACTCCGGAAAAGCATATCCAAAAGCTAACTATAGATTATTACAGGGAAAATCCGGACATCCTTGATGCAGTGCTTTATACCTTGAAGCCAGAAAACATAAATCTTATAAACGCTGATAGTGACTGGTTAGATCAACTTAGAAGATTAAGGGCAGAGATTGATAGAACAGCAGAGATGTTCATTGATGGCATAAACATAAGCAGTAAGTGGATGGAAATGATAAAGTCACGCTCTTTGGGGGGTAGATTTACAGATGCAGATACAGGAGACGAGATAGAGATGTCTCTTGTTTTAGCCAGAAATGGTTCTATAAAATGCAAGCTGCATAACTTGACACAAAATAAAGAAAGCATTGAGGAGATAAAAGAGATTGATATACCCGGGACTAATTTTACAAAGATGTTGAATCCATTAGCCCTAGGCTATAAGCAATCGAAAATTGGAAGACAGCCTGATCCTACTTCGCATAATGAAGAATGCCCTCTCTGCTGTTCAGAGCCTACTGTTCCTAGAAGTATACTTAACAGAAAACCTATGTTCGAGCTTGTTGTAAACAACAATGCATGGAAGGTATATCCTAAACGCAGATATTTTAATATTAGAGGACATCTACTTCTTATTCCAGATGTATCGCTTGCGCGAAACAAAAGAGGTCAGAATATTATCTATAGCGACATAAGAGATGTTGTATCTATAAGCAATAGAAGCAGAAATATCTCTATAATGTACAATTCACCTCATGCTGGAGCAAGTGCAAATCATATACATTTACATATCTTTCATAAGGCTGAAGGATATGCCATTGAGAAAGTGAATTTCGATACCAAAGCAAATATTGGAGGGGTTAAGATTTCGAAATCAACAGATTATCCCATCCAGGTTATTATGTTAGAATCAGGGGATGCTAGCCAGCTATCGCGAGTTGCCTTTAGTTTTATTGATAAATTACAACAGAAAGGCGTACCCTATAATCTTATGGTTACAGGAAACAAGATTTATATTATACCGCGCGATATAGAACATGAGGTTGTCAGTGAATTCAGGAAGAATATAGGTTCATTGGAGGTATGCGGTGAGTTTAATGTATCTGAGCCCAAGGAGTTTGAGGAGATTGATAAAGATAGCATTATTTCTGCATTGAATAAGATGAGTTTAACAGGCGAGCAGATACAGGTTTTAATTGACGGCGTTTTAAATAAACAGGAAGAAATATTAACGCAGACAAATATATATAAGAATGAGTTTAAGATAAAACCCAATAACCCTGAGTTATTAAATAAACTTACCCAGGATTTAGAGTCTGCCGATGCCAAAGAGAAGTTAGTATCTGCACTGGTTCTTATAGAGAATATGCTGGCCGAACCTGAGGCGAGATTAAAAGCCGCAGAGGTTATAAAAAATGCAGAGAAAACAGGCCTGTTCAGAAAAACAGATGAGCTTAAAGGCAGGATAGACCTTCATTGCCACACCTACTATTCTGACGGGTGGGGTACGCCATCAGGTATAGTCTACAATGCCTGGAGAGAGGGCATGAAGGCGGTCGGAGTTGTAGACCATAATACATTTGATGGGTTTTATGAGGCGTTAAAGGCTGGCAAGATATTAGGTATAGAGGTATTTGTAGGAACTGAGTTTGACCTTTATGATGATGATTTGGATATGAGTAATTTCCATCTGGTAGCTTATTTACCAAACAAAGGCGGTCCTGAAGAATTCGTGCGCTGGCTCAATGCCTCTGAAGGATTAGAAGAGTTAAGAGCAAAGTTAAAAGAACTTACTGACAGATACAGGACCAAGAATAAGGCATACAGGGTCGCATTTAATAGAAAATATAGAGGAAAGTTCCAAATATCTGACGAGGATCTAGTAGGTTACCTTACCCAGATGCCTAATAGATACCAGATTGCCAAGGCGCTATTTGATAAGTATGGACCTGCGAAACTAGGTTTTTCAGAATTCAGGTCAGTGGCAGGCGAATATATACCATTTGAAATGGTCCAGATGCGAGGAAGGGATGGTTTGGCTGTGCAGGATGTGCTTAAGATAATAACAAAGGCAGGAGGCGTAGTAATTATGCCTCATCCTGGAGAAAAACAGCATAACAAACCTCCTATGTTTCCAGAGGGTAAGGCTGAAGAGATACTCAAGAGATATGCTCAGTATATAAAAGGGGTTGAGGTTTACTCAAGCAAACATAAGGAATTTACTCGTTTTGAACAGATGGTTGATAATTTAAACAGAACCAACCCTGTTTATAAGAAATTCCCTCTTATAGTAACATTGGGTTCAGATACGCATGACCAAAAAGGGATATTACTTGGACGGGGTGATGTAAGAGAGAATGTAAAAGGGAACCTTTTACTTTTAATAGATATAAACTCTAATATGATAATCGAAAGTTTGAAGACATTGTTAACTAGAAAATCTGATATTTATGATAACATTTCTGTTCGTTTCCCCCCTCGACGAAACGACTTGAAAGAAGAAGATCTGCCAGGGCAAATAAGAGAATTTTGGCAGGATATACATCATGTTTACATGGATACTGACAAACCGGAATCTATTCGTCAAGAGGCATTGGAAAAGGTATTTCGCATTGCTGCAAGAAAGCATGATCTTGCAAAATATCCTCAGGCATTAGAGGTTTGGAAGAATGCCAAAGATATCCTGACAGAGATGTATATAGGTCATGTGAAAGAGACATATGATTCTGCAATTCCGAATAAAGAAGTGCCTTGGATTCCAACCAGAAGAGAAATCTGGAAGCCAGCTTTGGAAATGGCTAAAGAGTGTTTTATGGACGTGGATGAAAATGGCATACCAAGACAATTTTGGGTCTATAGCCTAGTTGTGGAAGCGATCAAGCCGGCCATGCAGGTTGGAAAAGATGAATACAACAAAGAATTAGTTAAGGAGGTCGTTGGCTGGATGGATAGCAGTCAGCCCGAAACTCTTAAAATAATAGCAGCTGAGATGTTGGGAGAGATGGGAATTAAAGAAGCTATTAACCAATTGATAAAGGGCCTTGAGGCAGAGTCAAATCCATGGGTAGTTCAGCATTATATTAAAGCAATCAGGGCTTTAGGTATAAAAGGGCTATTACCGCAAGATGCAATACGGACATTATTAGAATTAGCTCAGGATTTTCCAGAAGAGCAAAAATCCATAGCAAAATCATTAATAGAGACATTAGGGGAGATTAAATACGGAAAGGAAGAAGGTTTGCTTAAGAGATCAAAGAAGATTTTAGTCAATGTTGCCCTCAATGCCAGAGATGTTGATCTGCGTGATACAGCTGTGCAGTCGCTCAATAACTTACCAGGCAAAGAGATGGAATATAAGAATAAATCTATATTTCAGAAGTCTATTACTAATATTATTTTAATAACTATGTTAATATTTACACCAAGAGTAATAGCGAAGCTTTTACTTCTCGTGCTAAAAAACCCTGAAACAATCGAAAGGCTTACTGGGAGTTCATTGTCTAGGTTGATTAACTATTGGGCTCAAGGGTCTCGCTTATTTGCTCAAAAGGTGAATCTTCGTTCTCCAGAAGAGATTAAGAATATTGCTTCTGAGCATACGGCTAAAGGCGAACCTATTCAAAAGAGACAATATAGGATTGAAGACTTAGAATATCTAAGGCCATTCTGGGAAGTAGGCGTAGTTCATTCTAATCCTATTGATTTATATTATATAAAAGGCAGAGATAAAGATGATCCAGATAACTGGGTTTTACTTAAAGGTGGCAATGACTATACTTTAAGCATGGATTATATCGGCACAAGGATTTTCCAGTTGGCTGGTTTACCTACCCCTAATGTTTCATTGGTAAGGTTGCCGAGCGATGAATTGCGTCTGGCAATAGGTTTCTTAAGAGGGTATCGTGACGGTGGATACAATTTACCAAAGAAATATCAAGAGGATCTGTTGATCCAATCAGGATTTGTTTTCGATGCTTTAATTAATTGCCAGGATCGTCACCCCACTAATATGCTCTTTAAGACTATACCTTATAATGTTAATATCTGGACCTGGTTATGGAGAAAGATTAAAGGTAGAGAAGAATTTGTTGATAGGATATTTGCTGACTTCGGAGCTAGTGGCATTTCCAGAGCAACTGGCGGTATTACAGAATTTCCCAAGGAGGTTACTGAAAAGGATCTGCTTATTATTTTATTAGGCGCGAGAAATACAGCATGGGGAGCTAAGATTCCAGAGGGAACTATGCTTCAAAACGCAGAATTTCCAAATCCGATTAATGAGGCCTATGGAGCATTAATTGCAGATTATCAAAAAGGAGGGAGGTTACTCCAGAATTTTGCAAGGGCCTTAAAGGCTATCACGGATGAGCAAATTGAAACGATAGTAAAATCAGCATATTTGCCTACCGGAGAGACAAGTAAGCAGCTTGTGGTAAGCTGGATTAAACAGTTAGAGATGGAATTATCCCATGGATTCTGGAATAGAAAAAAGCCCCGAGATAGACAAAATGTTATTGAGATGCTGGAAGGAGATATGCAGTCCGAGGATTTCAAGGGCGATGTGCAGGATTTTATGATCAAGGCCTTAATCTTAAGAAGGGATACCTTAGTAAATCTAATAGAAGATTTAATTATAAGTTCTAGCCCACATAGGAAAGAGGAATATAAAGATGATATAAAAGAGGAAAAGATTCCTGAGAATGTAATAGTAAAAAAAGATTCCGGATTTGGCGATTCTGCGGCTGAGGTCAGGGTTACTGTGGGCATTGACGGGAAGGTCAAGGGCGAACCCAGACTGTATATCCATGGCCCGTTGTTCGAGGAATTCAGAGAAGCAGGTTTAGAAGGTATCTCAAGGGCTATCCTTAAGAAGGAGCTTAAACACATGGAAGATATAAAGAATGAAGCTTATGAGTTCAGGACATTGGCTAATCTTAAGATAGCTCATGAAAAGTCCATGGAGAGATACCCTGATTCTGATGAAACAAAGGAATTGGCAAAGGCCGTAGCAGCAGCATGGGATTGGTATGAAGCCCTGGGATATAAGGTGATGTATGACGATTTAATTATGCAGGGATTTAACCCTTTTAATCTCAGAGAGGCTGCTAACGAACAGTTTAAGAGGGGCAAGAACCTTTCGGGCAGCGCGCTTATGCAATTGGCACAGTTTATGGAGGGTGTCGAGGATAAAGGGATCGGGCTTTTTTATGCATCAGCCAGGGATTTAAAAGAAGGTAAAGGAACTATTGCAAAGGCCATAGAAACTGCGTTAAAGGATAGAGATTTTGAAGACTATTTGAAGAATATAATGCCAAAATTAAAACAATTCGACGAAATTGCTTATCTTGGTTTGGTTGTAGGAGAGATAAATGAAGAAACAGCGCTGATTTTTGGTCCATCTCTGCCGATTCCGCTTATAGATTTTGACCTTATAGATAAAAAGATACAAAAGAATAAAGCGACACTTAGATCAGTCAAATTAAAGAGGGATATTTTAGGACCTTCCCAAAATCTTTTTATTAGACCAGAAAAGAAAGCGGTTTCAGTGGTTTCTCCAGATGAATTTGCTTCATTCACTGCCCATAAAGTAGCTGAAAAGATAAGACAACTGCAGAAGGATTCTCAGCGGAGTGTAAATATTGTATTTGCTACCGGTAACACTATGATTGGCTTCCTGGATAATTTGGCAAGAGAGTCTGGTATTGATTGGTCAAGAGTTCAAGCATTTCATCTTGATGAATATAAAGGCCTGCCACCGGATAGCCCATATTCTTTTGCTTATTACTTAAACCAAAATATCTTCTCCAAGGTTCTTATCCCTGCTGAAAATATCCATTATATCAACGGTGCCAATCCTGACCTTAAGAGTTATATGGAAGAATTAAAAAGATATGGTGGAGCAGATATAGTTATTTTGGGAATAGGAAAGGATGGACACTTGGCATTTAATGAGCCTCCCCACTATTCAAGTTTTAATAGTCGTATGCAGGTGGTTGAGTTGGATGAGAGCACAATCGAGGCTAACGAACCAGATTATCCCGGTATTCGTGATATTCCTTACGCCATTACCATGGGTATGGCAGATATATTTGAAGGAAGGCACATCTTCTTTTTTGCTAATAAAGAGAAAAAAGCAGAAATAGTTAAGAAATCTTTCCTCGGGCCTGTTACTGAAGAAGTACCTGCCTCTATGTTACAAAGACATCCTTCTGTTACCGTTGTTCTTGATGAAGGAGCAGCCACTCTATTGCCAATTGATTCTCCTTTCAGGATAGATAAAAAGATGCAAAAGAATAAAGAGATACTTAGATCAGTCAAATTAGAGAAGGATATTTTTGGACCTTCCCAAAATCTTTTTATTAGACCAGAAAAGAAAGCGTTTTCAAAAGCATTAGAAAGAATTGCATTTGTTTTGTCGCCGGATAGCCCCTTGCTTAAACAAAAAGATATCAGGCAGAAAATGCGTATATTAAAGAGGATTGGAGAAGATATACAGAGAATAAAGTCATTTAGGGACAGGATAGATGCGGTTTTGAGTAAGATACGTTCATCCGGAACTATAAAGAAACAAGTTTTTAATCCGGAAGATCTTAAGATTCGCGAAATAGTGAGATCAGTCATGTCCATAGAGAAGGATTTAGAAAGCACGACAAGATTTCAACAATATAAATTGCGTATGCTGGAAGCAATTACTGTTTCAAAAAATCATATGGAAAAAGGAGATCTTTATTTAGCATCTGTTGCGTTGAAAGGTGCAAGATCTTTACTGAGCGAATATTTGAGATTTCTACATGGAGAAACACATGTTATAGAAGAAGAGTTGAAGAAAGCCCAGACTCAACAGCGGCTGGAAGAAGAAAGGAATCGACCTGATTTTTCAGGCATAGAATGCCGTTCCATTAGCACCTTAGAGTTAAAAAATATGTTGGAAGGTAAAATTATAGTTACGCCTACTGTGTTAGATAAAAGTCACGATGAACAGACTGAATTACCAATGCATATTCACGATGAGCATGATTTTATATATGATGCGGCTGACCCCAGGCCTTTAAGGAAGTGGTCTGATGAAAGGATGAAGAGGCTTTTGACTGCAGATGCTATAAGGATAAATTCTCCCCCTGAGAGCTACCCGGCGTTCATGAAGAAGATTACAGAACGCAGAAGAGAGAAAGGAAATAACACAGTTCTTTTTTGCCTCCCGAACAAAGGTATCCCGATCCCACCGCAAATTATGAAGCAATTGATGGACATTCTCAGAGAAAATCCCGACATAAAGATAAATACAGGGACTAAAGATAATAAAAAGGTATGGTCTATAGAAGAGAAGAAGAACCCTGCTTCTTCTCAATTCCAAAGTTTAAATCTGGAAGAATACGGAATTAAAAACCCCGAAGCTAAAAAACTAATTAATAGCATACTTTCAATAAAAGGAGTTAGTTTAGGGACACAGAAAGGAAGAATATTCTTTATATTTTCTTCTTCAATAGTTAGGATGAAAGAACAAGTAGGGAAAATAAAGGGATTTAGCTTAGATGATGACTCAAAGCGACCGGGCAGATTTGACTTGTTTGATTTAGAAAGAAATGTAAGGGTTGCTAAGATTGGTAAAGAAGACAAGATGATAGCTTTGGGACCAGGTAATCCCAATGATATAGAGAGTTTAAAATTTATAAAGAAATTTATAAGACATGTAATTATAACACCTCGTAGGGCTAGAGAGGAAAAGCATTCATCAAATTGTAAAATTATGGACGGGTCTAAAGAAAAATATGATGCTGGCAAAATAGAGGATGATAATAGCAGTAATAGCAATGAGGACCGTGATATCTACTTTGGTTTTGGATTAGGTGTTGGGTTTGGACAAATAGTTAGGGTGATAAAACAGGCGATACAGAAATTTAAAGGGCTATTAATGCCGCAGGCATATCAGCATATTAGAGATATATGGAAAGTTGTAGCACACGCTATGTTTCCTAAAAAATATCCCCCTATCTTGGAAGAAAGACCACCTGAAATAATACCAATAGAGGAAAAGATAGAGGAAATAATCCCAGAAGAAATTGAAATTATTGACGAGGTTTTTGGATTAATAGACTTGGAGCCACTTAGTTTGGATGAAATTAGATATAGGATATATAAACAAAGGAAGTTGAAAAAGAGTAGTAGAGAAAGAAGCAGAGCTAGAGAGGAAATAGATACAGCAATTAAGAATTTGTTACAAGATGGCAGCATAGGATTTGGATATGATAGAGAAGTACCTTCAAAAAAGATATTTGTCTCATCAAAAAGAATAGAGGGTTTATTCAGAAAGGGAGAAATTATACGCTTTGCCTATCTTAATGAGCGCCAGCAGAGGATATATTGCACAAGAGAAGAGTTCGATGATTTGGAGGATAAGGGAAAGTTAACCAAGGTATATATTAAGAAGGGATTAGAAGAGTATTATCTTCAGAACGCCATAGATAAATTAGTAAAGAAGAATGAAATCTTAACCGCCATTGATAATAAGGGAGGGATGATTCAATTTTTAAGAGAGGTTAAGGATGATTTTCGCATAGAGGTATGCAATAAAAGGTTTGAAGAAGTCTTTACAACATGCGAGTTAAATAATCCTGAGAAGAAAGGAGAAGCTTATTTAATCCGCAACGCATATAAGATAGCCAGAGAGACTTATGAAAAAAGAGCCTTTTCTGCAAGCGGAGAATTATACCTGGAACATGTCTTAAATGTAATTGAAAGGTTGATAGAATGGGATATAGATGATGTGGATATATTAGTAGCAGCATTATTACACAAGATTTCTAAAACGAGGAGAAAAGGGATTTTTAAACCGCTAAAACATTCACTTAGAATTCTGGAAATTGTTAATAAATATGAACGGGCAAGTAATTTGGATTATCTTCCGCCTCAACGGAAAAATACAAAAGATACA
>JAHIPS010000093.1 GCA_018902915.1 Candidatus Omnitrophota bacterium
CAAAGAAGTATCCCTACAGATGCAATTCGTGCGGGCTTGAGAACGACGTAGAAGACATTGTCATAGACGCGTTTATCGCTGCGATGGAATATAAACAAGGAGAGATGCCGAAGTTAGAGTGCCCATGCGGTGGAACATTAGTATATAATCCTAAAAAAAGTCCGCCCGAAGGGCGTTAACTTGATAGCACCATTCTTCGAATGGGAAAGTTTATGATTACCCGTATGTTTTGATATACACCCAAGACCTACATCTATATACGCGTTTAATTTCTTTGATATATTATCCAGGAATTCTTTAGAGCTAGATATAAAATAAGTGCTGATTGTAAATGTTTTTTTATTTCTACCTCTTCTCCTGTAAAATCCATAACTAACGCAGCCGTCCCCGTCGAAATAACCCCTTATAAAATGATTAAAACGTTCTTGCGGAATTTTCGGAAGCGAGCATAAAAGTTTATCCAAAAAACAGAGAGGAGATATTGGTTTATAGAGAGGATTTTGGATTTAAAGTAATAATAGGACAAGAAGTATTAGTACTTACTTCGGTTGAAATTGATCAAGCTCAGTTAATAGATAATGATCAACTTGTTGGTGTTGATAATACGAGAATCAGAGGAAGGCCGCCAAAATACCCTGGCAAAGCCTCGGCTGAGAAAGAACTAAAAGAAAGAAAAGGGATGGCCGAACAACGCCTCTGCCTTAATATCAGGCGAACATAAAGACCCTGCGCTTTACACAGCTTCAAAGGAGTTTGGATTAGAGTTGCCTAAGTTAAGAGGGGCATCTCCTGTTAAAAAAGATAAGGAAAAAAAGAATCAAAACTCGCTATATATGTTACAGTACAGCGCTTGTCAAAAAATAAGGATTATTATGGAATTATGGGGCTTGATATCGGTGCTAGTCAGGCACTAATAAAGAAACGATATCGTATATTATCCTGGCAATTTCATCCCGATGGCGGCGTAACCCCTGATGAGGAGATATTTAAGCTTATAAGCGAGGCAAATGAAATAATAGGAAATCCAGAAAAAAGAAAAGCCTATGATAAAGTTATGAAGCATAGAGTTGATATTAAATTGGTTGACGCTTTAGAGGCATACTTTGAAGATCCTAAAAAAGCAGATGGACTTTTTTATTACGATACGAAGACAGGTAATAGGGTGCTTAAGATATCCAAGGAGATTATCGCAGAAGCCATGAAAATAGATCCTATAATAATTCCTTGGGCAATTAAAAAATTAAACACAAGATCAAGGAAACAAGGATATAATCCATTTGTTTTTTCGCCAGAATATCTACTTACAGATGGAAATAAAATTTCAGAGCATATCAAAGGCCCAGTTTTAGAATCCGCCAAAGACAATCTAAAAAATATCTGATTTTTAATTTCAACGGTTGTTTTATACGCACTTGTTTAGAGAAGCTTATTCTAAAAACATGCGGGATTCTCCTTTCAGAAAAGACAAATTTTGCCGCTATCCAAAATTTGCCTTTTCTGAAAGGGGCTCTTGCGCATTGAGCTGCCTCGACATCCCGCCGTCGTGGTAGCTTTGGGTAGGGAGCGAGGCGGGATAGTGGATGAGCTTGGAAGCTTGCGTGTGGCGAGGACGCGCCTCAGCTGTGTAGCTGAGGTTACCGCAGCTACACAGCTGAGGGCCGAGGCAGCGGACCGCTGGGCCGTTAAAGATTTCTAGCCTTAGGGCCTAAAAAATTCATTGCTTATCTTACGGATTTATCTTAAAATAGGTTCGAACGAGGCGGTAGACACACCGCCACTATACTGAGTTAAGTCGAGACGTTTGTGTAAAGTGTAATGTGTAATGAAGGCAGGTTAACCTAGTTACTTTACACATTACACATAAAACATTACACAAGCCAAGAGTTTCCCCATGAATTATCTTCCATTCGCCCGAAAGTGGCGGCCGCAGGAATTTGATGAAGTAGTTGGTCAGGAGCATATCACGACCACGCTCAAAAACGCGATTTTATTAAAGCGCGTGCACCACGCGTATCTATTTACAGGCCCGCGCGGCATAGGAAAGACTTCAACCGCCCGCATATTCTCAAAGGCGCTTAACTGCGACAAAGGCCCTATCCCAAAACCATGCTCTACATGCCCATCCTGCCAGGAAATAGTGAATGGCTCGAGTCTCGATGTTATCGAGATAGACGGCGCGTCAAATAATGGTGTGGACGAGATACGTAACCTTCGCGAGACAGTAAAATTTTCACCTTCAAGAGGCCGATACAAGATCTATATAATAGACGAAGTGCATATGCTTACAGTGCCTGCGTTTAACGCTCTTTTAAAGACCCTGGAAGAGCCGCCCCAGCATGTAAAATTTATATTCGCTACCACAGAGCCGCACAAGCTTCCAGCCACAATACTTTCGCGCTGCCAGAGATTTGATTTCAGGCGCATATCAATTAAAGAGATCATGGCAAAGTTAAAAGAGGTTGCCGAAAAAGAGAAACTGGATATCGAGGACAGCGTATTTTTATACATTGCAAAGGCAGCTGACGGAAGCATGCGAGATGCAGAAAGCGTTCTGGACCAGGTAGCGTCTTTTTCAAACGGTAAGATAAAACTAAAAGATGTGGTAGAGTCGCTCGGAATGATAGAGGATGAGGTGCTTTTTAGAAGCGCTGATTTAATCATTAATAAGGATACAAAAGGCGCAATACACCTGGTAGGAGAAATTTTAAATTCAGGCAGGGACGCGAAGCAGTTTCTTTCGGAGATGCTGGAACATTTCAGGAATATAATGATCGCAAAATGCGGGGTCTCCTCAGAAGAGCTCATTGATCTTCCAAAAGAGGCAATAGAGCGCGTGAAAAAACAGGCGCAGTCGCTTTCTCAGGGAGACATATTTTACATCATGAACGTGATCTCAAATAGTCTTCGCATGATAAAACAGCTTTTACCTGAGAGGATAGTGCTCGAGCTTTGCATGATAAAGCTTACCTCAAGGGATTCGATCGTTTCAATAGAGGAGATGATATCTAAGTTACCCCAGGCGAGCGAGGTTGTGAGGCCAGCCACAGCGACGAGCGCGCCTATTGTTTCAAAGCCGGTTTCTAATCCCGAGCACCACAGCACGCAGCAACAGAGTTTTGCAAAAAAGATCCAGCAAAGCGTAAAACAGGTTGTAAAACCCTTAAGCCAGCAAAAGGCGTCTGTAGAGATGACGAGGGTAAAAGACGCGTGGCCGATCCTTGTAAAGGCAATGGCTGTTAAGAGGATGTCGATATCATCTTATCTGGGAGAGGGTCAACCAGAGAATATGAAGGGTGATACAATTTTTGTTGGGCTTCCGAGAGAGCTTAATTTTCATAGAGAGGTGCTTGAGGAAAAACAGAACAAAGGCTCTATAGAAGCAGCGCTTTCACAGATATTGGATACGCCTATAAAACTTCAATTTATATTAACAGATAGAAAGGCAGAGGCTATAGGAGATGCCGGGGAACCAGCGCCTGTTTTGACAAAAGACGAGTTGAAGAAAAAAGAGCCTATAATAGATTCTGCCCTCAATATATTTGGCGGCAAGATCCTTCGAGCGAGGAATACCTGATGGCTGCCTATACCAAATCAATGCAGGAACTCATAGAACATTTTAAAAAAATGCCGGGCATAGGACCGAAGAGCGCGGAAAGGATGGCGTTTTATGTATTAAAAGCTCCGAAGGACGTGATGGAGAGATTCTGTTCTGTTATAAAGAGGGTAAAGGATACAATAGGTTTTTGCAAAAAATGCGGGAACCTGAGCGAGGCAGAGCTTTGTACGATTTGTAGTGATGCGCGAAGGGATAAGACCCTGGTGTGTGTTGTGCAAGAGCCAAAGGATTTGATAATGATAGAAAAATCAGGTCAGTTTAAGGGCACGTATCACGTGCTTTTAGGCGCGATTGCTCCTCTGGACGGAATAGGACCGGAGGATTTAAGGATAAAAGAGCTTTTTGCAAGGGTTAAAGAAGATAAGGTAAAAGAGATCATACTCGCGACTGATTCTGACGCTGAAGGCGAGACAACAGCGCTTTATCTTTCAAAAGAGCTCAAGCCGTTTAAGATAAAGATGTCGAGGATAGCGTACGGTATTCCTGTTGGCGGCAACCTTGACTACATAGACCAGGCGACCTTAATAAAGGCGCTTGAAGGCCGCCGATCCCTCTAGGGGGTTGACAAAACAGGCGCGAGATTATACAATAACCAGATTATGGCGATGATAGAAATAAGATGGCATGGCAGGGGCGGACAGGGCGCAAAGACAGCGTCTCAGTTTTTAGGAGAGGCTGCGCTCGATACAGGCAAATACATACAGTCGTTTCCTGAGTATGGGCCTGAGCGGGCAGGCGCTCCTATGAAGGCCTTTAACCGCATAAGCGAAGAGCCTATATATATCCACTCTTCTGTTACAAATCCAGAGATAGTGGTTGTGATAGATCCAACGCTCGTAATCGCCATAGATGTAATAGGGGGGCTGGGCGATGACGGCGTACTTTTGGTAAATACGGATAAATCCCCCGAGGATATAAGAAAGGCAACCGGCTTTAAAAAAGGCAAGGTCGGAACAGTGGATGCTACAAAGATAGCGCTTGAGACATTGAAACTTCCGATGCCGAACATGCCAATGCTCGGCGCATTATTAAAGGTAAATTCGCTTGTTACAATAGACCAGCTTTCCGAGAGAGTAAGGGGTAAATTTTTAAAGAAGATAGGTGAGGAAAAGACCAACGCGAACCTCGAAGGCATTAAAAGGGCGTATAACGAAGTAAAAATAGGGTAGCCATGGCAGAGAAGAAAAAGACCTGGAAAGAGATCCCAATAGGCGGAAAGATTATCGAAGCAGGCAATGCCGAGAAGTACAATACCGGCAGCTGGCGCACATTCAGGCCTGAAAAGAACGAGAAAAAATGTATAAATTGCCTTTTCTGCTGGATATATTGTCCTGATTCCTCGATTAAAGTCGAAGACGGCAAAATGATTGGTTTTGATTACGAGCACTGCAAGGGCTGCGGTATTTGCGCGGCGATATGCCCTGTGAAGTGCATTGATATGAAGAAGGAAGTTAAATGAGCAAGAAGATTCCGTTGACAGGTGACCAGGCAGTCGCATACGCGATGAAACAGATAGAGCCGGATGTTGTGGCAGCGTATCCCATTACGCCTCAGACCGAAATAGTGATGAACTTTTCGAGCTACGTGGCAAATGGCCAGATCTCAACAGAGCTGATACCTGTTGAGTCAGAGCATAGCGCAATGAGCGCGTGCGTGGGCGCAGCAGCAGCAGGAGCCCGCACCATGACAGCGACGTCAGCGAATGGCCTTGCGCTTATGTGGGAGATAGTTTATATCGCTGCTTCGACCAGACTTCCCATAGTAATGCCTGTAGTAAACCGCGCGCTTTCAGGCCCGATAAACATTCACTGTGACCACTCAGATACAATGGGCTGCCGGGACTCAGGCTGGATACAGATCTATTGCGAAAACGCCCAGGAGGTATACGAAAACACAATACTCGCTATAAGGATAGCGGAACACAAAAAGATATTGCTTCCCGTAATGGTATGCCAGGACGGTTTTATAACAAGCCATGCCGTTGAAGGCGTGGAGCTTTTCGACGATAAAAAGGTAAAAGATTTTATCGGTGAATACAAGATAGATAATCCTTTATTAGACGTTGACAATCCCGTGACATATGGCCCTCTTGACCTGCAGGACTATTATTTTGAACACAAACGCCAACAGGGAGAGGCGATGAAGAACGCGTTGACTGTGATACCTGATGTATCAAAAGACTTCGAAAAAACTTTTGGGACAAAGTATGATTTTATAGAAGAATACAAATTAAATGACGCGGAAATCGCCATAGTCGCGCTTTCCTCGACCGCTGGCACCGTGAAGTTTGTAGTGGACGAATTGCGCGCAAAAGGCATAAAGGCAGGGCTTTTAAGGCCGCGCATCTTCAGGCCGTTTCCAAAGGAAAAAATCACAAAGGCCTTAAAAAACATAAAAGCCGTTGCTATCCTTGACAGAAGCGAATCTTTTTCAGCAGAAGGCGGTCCGCTTTACACGGATATCAAGGCAGCCTTATACGATTCAGGCGTAAAACCGCTTGTTTCGAATTACATCTACGGACTGGGCGGAAGGGATATTTTTCCAGCGGACATAAACAAGGTCTACGCGGATTTACAGGATGTAGTCAAAGCAGGCAAGGTAAAAACAGCCCTGAACTATTTAGGCTCGAGGGAATAATGGCTAACATAAAAGAACTCGCGAAACAACCGGAACGTTTATCAGGCGGCCACAGGCTCTGCGCAGGCTGTGGCGCGTCAATAGTAGTGCGCCAGGTCCTTATGGGCACAAAGGACCCTGTAGTAGTGGGGGCGGCAACCGGATGTTTGGAAGTGGCGACCACGATCTATCCATATACTGCGTGGAAGACGCCATTTATTCATAATGCATTCGAAAACGTTGCTGCGACTATTAGCGGCGTTGAGACTGCTTACCGTGCGCTGAAGAAAAAAGGAAAGATTAAAAAGGATATAAAATTCGTGGCATTCGGAGGAGACGGCGGATGTTATTCAGATGACACTGAAATATTTACCGAGTGTGGATTTAAAAATATCAAAGACATAAAAGTGGGCGAGAAAATTTGGTCAGTAAAACCAGAGACTAATGAGTTAGAATTACAGGAAAATGAAAAATTACATAAATATCCATATAAAGGTGCGATGATAAGAGGTAAAAGCCGTTTTATAGATTTTTTAATAACCCCTAATCATAATGTGCCAATGTGGTACAAAGGCAAATGGGAGTTTATTAAAGGCATAGACTTAATAAAGAGACATAAGACCGCTTTTTTAAGAAAATTTTATTGGTATGGAAATGGGATATCAATATCTGATATAGAAATTCCTAAAATACCTAAATATAGATTCCAAAAAGAATTCTCCGGGTTTGAAGCAAAAAAATGGTTAAGATTTTTGGGTTGGTATATTTCCGAAGGAACCTTATATAAGAGTAAATCTGGTTATTTGATTCGAATATATCAATCAAATAAGGATAGAAAGGAGAAGATTTACAAATTATTAAAAGATCTTGGTCTGTCTCCTTTTAAGTGTAATAGATCTGTAGATTTTCAATCAAAACAGATTTACGAATATTTAGAAAGAGAATGCGGTAAAGGGTCTAAAAATAAAAAAATACCAAAGTGGGCATTGTCCCTTGACAGGGATTATCTCAGACAAATATTTAGCTCATTAATGGAAGGGGACGGTTCCGTAACTAAGCAGGAAAACCGCAGTAGTTATCACCTTAAATATATAACAGCCTCTCATAGACTCATGAATGACATGGTAGAATTGATATTAAAGTTGGGTAAAAATTGTAACGTGTCCAAAAGGAAGAAAGATGGAATTTATATAATAGGCATTGATAATGAATATTTAAAACATAAATTATATTCTAGACGACGACTTTACGGTGATAAACAACAGGTATTACTTGAAAATTATAAAGGATTTGTCTATTGTCCTCAATTAAAAAAGAATCACACCGTTATTATAAAAAGGAATGGAAAAATTTCTCTCAGTGGAAATTCTTATGATATTGGCATTCAGGCTCTTTCGGGTGCATTGGAAAGAGGCCATAATTTTGTATACGTCTGCTATAATAATGAAGCTTATCAGAATACAGGTGCGCAGCGCTCAGGTGCAACTCCAAAAGGAGCATCTACAACAACAGCTCCTGCAGGAAAAGTAAGTTACGGAAAACACCAGTTCAGGAAAGACCTTACAGCCATCGTGGCCGCACACAGGATCCCTTATGTGGCGCAGGCCTCTGCCTCGCACTGGAACGACCTTGTGACAAAATCAGAAAAGGCATTTGCCGCAGACGGACCCGCGTTTTTAAATGTGATTTCAATGTGTCACCGCGGCTGGAGATTCCCGCAGGAAAAGACAATAGAGATATCAAAATTAGCAGTGGATACAGGTTTCTGGCCACTCATAGAAGTAGAAAACGGCGTCTGGAAATTCACATACAAGCCAAAAGAGCGTAAGCCCGTCGTGGAATTCCTAAAACCCCAGGGCAGATTCAAGCACCTCTTTAAGGAAGAAAATAAACACATCCTAGAAGAAATTCAAAAAGACGTTGACGATAATTGGGCCCGCATAGAACGCATGTGCGAGGCTAATTGTAAAGTTGCATAAGTTAATATTTGCTCTTTAATAAATAACACTCCCCGGTAGCTCAGTTGGTAGAGCGACTGGCTGTCAACAGTGGCAGCTTCCACGGGTAACCGTGGTCGAAAATTGGGTGAATTCAGGAAAGCCTAAAGCAAAAGCTAAGGTAATCCTGAGCGAAGCTCGCTGAATGATATGTAAGTAGGCGAGAACGTGCAGAGACTAAGGGATGAGGATATCAACCAATAAGCCCTAATAGCGCCCGACATCCTATAAACAGGATGATGAGATAGTCCAGACCTGGTAGAAACATCAGGGCAAACTGTAACCAGTAAGTCGCAGGTTCGAGTCCTGCCCGGGGAGCCAGTTATGTCGTAAGTTATTGCGATATAACGACTTACGAGAAAAAAGCCTGACCAAGAAAGTCAGGCTTTTTTATGTCCAAAGGGTGTAAAGACTTAGGGCATATTATAAAAGATCCTCATTTATTCAATACCTCTCTCTTTTAAAAATATCGCAGATTTTTCATAATCGAGAGAATTTCTTTAAAAATAGCCTCTCTTTATCTCTAAATTCGCCGATTTCCGAGATTTTTCATTTAACGGCCATTTTGGCCATTATTTCACCGATTTTATGGAGCCGTTAAATGGAATATGCGCCTATTTGGCTGATAATCTGAAATACCTCTCTCTTTGAAAAGAGAGAGGTATGCGCTTGTCATTGCTAGACATTTGTTATATATTTAAAACATGTGGAAATCCTACCGTAATATCGTACGACAATACCCAAAACTTTCTTTGTCTGTAGGCAATACTCAAAGACGGGCCAAAAACAATAATGGCGGCGCCATTAACAGGGCAGACGTATCCGTATAAAGCCTTTTAGATAGAGGCCGGTTTGATTTACCATGGTTATAAAGATATATATCTACCGTTTTCTTCGA
>JAHIPS010000094.1 GCA_018902915.1 Candidatus Omnitrophota bacterium
CGAGAGTTATATTCATTGGGAATAGTCTCACTTGTACGATAGATATAATTTGGCTCGGCATAAAGTACATTGGGATCTTTTGCATAATCTTTACAGGCTGTTTCAACATTACTTCCCTCGGACATCTTCAGAAGATAGATATCCGTAAGAGGCGAGGATTGGCTTACAAATACATGTTCTACCTTTTTAACCTGGTGCTGTCGGTTTAAGGCCTGCGTAGATGTAGATAGAGATTTAGATAGAGACTTAAAGGATGCAGATTCTACGGATATACCGCCTTTAGGTACAAACGATGCTTGGATTGCACCGGGTTTAAATCTTACGATGAATTCACCTGGGGCATATTTAAGGTCTTCCAAAGATTTTTTATTATTCATGATTATAGAAACAGAATCTTCTGCAGTCTGGCCTGATGAGTCATAGGCTATGGCTTTTAGAGTGTGACTGCCGTTTGTTGAGATAGTAGTATCATAGGTAATTTCATAGGGCTCACTATCGTCTGTTCCCAAAGAAACGTCATCGTCTAAGAAAAATCCTACTTTGTCTATACCTATATCATCATAGGCTGTGGCTTTTATAGTAACCGTGCCGGAGACTTTATCACCATCTTTGGGTGAGGTTATATCTATGGTTGGAGGATCATCCTGTGCTGAATTTACGGTAACCTCTATTGAAGCTGTGTCACTTCCACCTTTATTATCAGTTACAGTCAGAGTCACTGTATATGTGGCAACAGATTCGTATGTATGTGCGGGGTTTTCTTCTGTTGAAGCATTGCCATCCCCAAACTCCCATGCATAAGAGACAATCTCTCCGTCAGGATCAGTAGAGCCGGCGTTTGAGAAATGCACTGTTAAAGGCGTCTTTCCTGATAAGGGCTCCGCGGATATAGAAGCTGTTGGAGATTGATTAGGGGCTTGTATCATAATGGCCTGAGCAACTTCACTAACCGCACCGCTTCTATCTCCTGCTCTAAAAACTACGATATATGTGCCTGCATTAGAATAACTATGGGTTATTGACTGATAACTTAATCCTCCAGTATTAGAGACTCTGTCTCCGAAATCCCACATTACATAGCTAATATCATTTTCTCCATCGTAATCACTAACAGAACCATTAAAATTCACCATCTCTCCAACTAATGCAGGATCTGGAGATATAGAATCAATAACAACTATGGGTGGTTGACTAACATTGTTTACGATTAGCTGAAAAGTACTTTCTGCGTATTTGCCGCCTGAGGAAGCGCGAATTGTTACAGGATTTGTCCCAGCATCATCATAACCTGTCTGCCATGTGTAAATACCTGTATTAGAATCTATTAAGCCTGGGCCTGAGAAAATAGAATAAGTAACTTCTGTTCCATCAGGGTCAACGGAATATACCTTAAATAATACCTTTACGCTCTCGTCAACCTCTAACCCAGTCGCATCCAGAGGTTGAGCATCATCCAGAACTGGCTCAATAGGCGGCTGGTCGAAATAATATCTCACCTCAACTCCGCTGACACTGTTATCCCAGTTTCCTGCGGCATCGATTGCGTGCGCATCATAACAAGTCAGATATCTTACGCCATTTTGTATTGTAATTGTCGTTGGATACTGGGTGGAGTTATTGCCCTGGGCAGGTATAATTTCTGCAGTGCTTGACCAGCCAGTGCCATTCCAATGCTCCCATTCTGACCAACTGCCGCTATCCTTATCTTTATATTTACGATGAAGTGTATAACCTTTCAAGGCTGCATCATCGACCGCCTCCATTGTAATCGTTATAGCATCTTTATTAGTAACGAGGTTTCCATCATAACTACTAGCAGTACGTGTTACTGAATTTATGCCATCTGAGCTAGTTGTGGAGTGTTCAACAGGTTTTGCGCTGTCAATAATCTCATATAAATCTACACCCTGTATAGAAAATTTACCATCTCCACCAACTGAAACAGTTGTTATGCCCGAGGGGCCTTTCCCTGTATAAATGCTCAAGTATGAGGTGCCTTTTGCGCAGCCTGATATCTTTTTATTGTTATAATCGTAGTTAAAAGTAAATTGGGCGCGGCTAGAGCTTTTAACGCAGGGGATCCCTCTGTAGAAAACCTCAGAGCAATTCTTTGCAAAAATAAGGCTGGGATAATTTAACGTTGTATCCAATTCAAAGAATAAAATCTCGGCATCGGCCTTTATATTATCAAATCCTTCTGAAGAAAATTCTATAGAGTCGGTATTCTCTTTTGTCATTGCAAGGGCTGTATTATCCTCAGAGACATTTCCAATCTTAAGCAGGGCGCATTGTGATTGATTTATTTCTTCTATTGCAGGGAAATTCGTTCCCTTGCGGGAAGGGTAAAGGACGCTTAAATACCTTGTGTTCGAATCACGTTTTCTTGCTTTAAGAACAGTGTGCTTAGCTATCTTACCCCACCCGTTATCATTGTCATCAACATAACTTGAAATGGATGGCGCGCCATTATCTGTTGTAACAAATGCCCTTATCTTTGCCTTGTCATTGATCCACTGGCCGCCGTTTGTCTCCTTGATAAAACTAAGCCCGGGTTCCTGCCTTGAAGCGCCATGGAGAAGCCAGTCGTAATCATGCGTCTTTGAACTATTGACATCATCCACGACTATAAAATATTTATGATGCGGGAAAATAACAGACCTTCTTATATTCGTGTCCCTGTAAGATGTCCTTGATTCGCAATAATCCAAAAAATCTGTATCAAAATAATTTTCTAAATAGGCATCGGCATCATAGTCCGAAGATTCACCGTCACCATCTACGAGTATTATATTATGGTTTTCGGCAAATCTTACCTTATCATGATTGTCAAAATTTATATAACCGCTGTCTATTATAAGAGGGTCGCCATAAGCCCAAATCATAAAACTATTCGGATCCGGATGTTCATGTTTAAGGCCGTTTTTACGCATTTTTCCATGTTCCCCCAGAAGGCACATATATACTGCCCTATCAGTCCAATCGCTTCTAAAAATTGCATTGCCTGCATCGGGCAAGAATTGAGTCGGGGCCCATGAAGGCCTATGCGCACTTACCGAATCGTCATAACTACATATCAAATCAACAATTAAAAAAGTGGTGCTTGATGCATAATAAGAAACTTCACTATTAATCCAATCCCAGCTGTATACACCGTCTTTATAAGCACCCGCAAGCATCCCTCCGTAAAAATAGCAGAACTTGTTGGCATCGTCGAAATCAGGGCTATATCCAAGCGGCGTCCTAATCTTTACCATCCAATCCCAAACCTTTTTATATCTGGGGTCATTAAAATGAGATGGAATCCTGTACCCTTTATACCACTCTGTCTTTCCATCAAGAAAGTTATTATAAGCCCAAAAGAAAGGCAAAAGGTTTACGCAGCTGTATCTGAAATAAGTAGGGCCTTCTGCATAACCTCCTTCTGCGGTGGTAAGCTTATTTTTTATCAAATCGTCGATATTCGTCATTGCAAAATCAATCCACTTTTGAGCCTTTTTCCGATCATAATATGTACTCCATGCCCTGTTATGCGTAATCGCAGCTATACCTAATGCTGCAGCTATCTTGAGCTTATAGTTATTGTCGCTATAATCTGTCCATAAAAATGTTGTTGCATCCCAGTAAAGCGAACCAGCAAAATCCTGTATTCTCTTAAGCACTTTATTCTGATCCGAACTGCTAAAATTGCTATAATCGCTACCTGCCAGCATATCGAACGCTTGACAGTACATAATCAGGGCCTCTGAATCATGCAGCCAACCATTCTGGTTCCATGGCCTTCCTGATGAACTCTCAGGCATAGTTATAAGCGCCTGCCTCGCTTTATAGGCGTAGGTTTCTCCTCCCTCCATTGCATAGACAAAGGCAGCGGCCTTTGCGACCGTTGCCTCGTTCTGGCGGCCCCCCGAAACATCTTGCTGTGCCTTATCCTTCACCTGTCTGTATAAATCTGAATATGGCACTCTATTTAATCTATTTCTTATTCTATCTACATCAGATTGTTTATATAGAAGCCTTGGCCTGCTATATTTTACAGGGGGATTCCACTCTCCAGAACCAGCATATGCAGATGTAGACCATAGAATTACTAATATACATAAGTATATGATTTTATTAAAGTTATACGCCTGTGTTTTTTTGGGTTTGGGTTTCATTTTACTTTTTTAAAGTATTAAATTAGTTATCAAAAAAAATTTCTCCCTAGTTAAAGTATAGCATATATATATATATAATCAAGGTACATACCATAGAATTTATGCATTTTTTGTAAACGTTTTATATTTTTCTTAGGCAGAGGGTGGCGTTGTGGCCGCCGAAGCCAAGAGAATTGGAGAGCGCGATATTGACCGGGGCCTTGCGCGCCTTGTTCGGCACGTAGTCGAGGTCACAGTCAGGATCCGGGGTTTCGTAGTTGATGGTGGGTGGGATTATACTGTTTTGTATTGTCTGACAGCAAGCGATAAACTCCACGCCTCCTGCTGCTCCGAGGGGGTGGCCTGTCATTGACTTTGTGGACGAGATCGCGAGTTTTTTGGCGTGGCTTCCGAACAGGTTCTTTATTGCTAATGTCTCGACTTTATCATTAAGGAATGTGGATGTGCCGTGCGCGTTTATGTAGTCCACTTCTTCCGGCTTTATATTCGCGTCTTTTATCGCGTTTTCCATGCATCTGGCAGGGGCTTCTGCTGAAGGGTCAGGCGCTGTCATGTGATAGCCGTCGCCGCTCATGCCAAAGCCAGCCACTTCCGCGTAGATCTTCGCGCCTCTTTTTTTCGCGTGCTCGAGCTCTTCCAGTATTACTATTCCAGCGCCTTCTGCCATGACAAAACCGTCTCTATTTTTATCGAATGGCCGGCTCGCCCGCTCTGGCTCGTCATTTCTGGTGGAAAGCGCCTTTAACGCGCAAAATCCACCCACACCAAGAGCCGTAAGGCAGCTCTCTGTGCCGCCTGTGATCATGACATCTGCCTCGCCGTTCTGGATAATCCTGAACGCGGCTCCGATAGCGTGCGAACCTGCTGCGCACGCAGTCGTGGTGCAGGAGTTCGGACCTTTGACCTTGAGCATTATTGATATGTGGCCCGAGGCCATGTTTACTATGAGCATCGGGATAAGAAAAGGCGTTATCCTGGAAGGACCTTTTTCTAAAATCACCTTGTGCTGCTCTTCTATTATTCTCAAACTGCCGATTCCAGAGCCTACGAGCACGCCTATATTAAAGGGATCTTCTTTTTCTATCTCAAGTCCTGCGTCATCAACCGCCTCTTTAGCGGCAGTAACCGCGAACTGGACGAACTTCTCCATCCGCCTTAATTCTTTTTTAGGGATAAAAGGCGCGGGTGTGAAATTCTTTACCTCTCCTGCTATACGCGAGGTATAATCCTTGCAGTCAAAGCTGGTGAGCGGACCGACCCCGTTCTTCCCGTTTACAAGAGAAGTCCAGAATTCATCCTTATTATTGCCTACGGGCGAAATCACGCCCAACCCTGTAGCTACTACTCTTCTTTTCATAATCAAAAAAGGGTTAGAAGAGAATTAAAAATCATCCCATGCTCTTCTAACCCCTTCACATAGTATTAGTAAAACTATTATTTCTTGCCTGATTTTTCCTCTATGTACTTAATAGCGTCGCCTACGGTGATGATCTTCTCTGCGTCCTCGTCAGGGATTTCTGTGCCGAATTCCTCTTCAAGCGCCATTACGAGCTCCACTGTGTCAAGAGAATCCGCTCCGAGATCATCAATAAAAGACGCCTCTGGGGTCACTTCTTCCGGCTTTACGCCAAGCTGCTCTGCTATTATTGATTTTACTTTTTCTGCAACTGCCATCTCATTCCCTCCTTTTATTACATCAACATGCCGCCATCAATCTGAATCACCTGACCAGTTATATATAAAGAGTTTTCACTCGAAAGAAATAACACCAGGTCTGCCACGTCTTTTGGCTCCCCGAATCTCCCAAGCGGTATAGCTGAAAGCATCCTCTTCTGGACATCCTCTGGCAATTTGGCTGTCATCTCTGTCCTGATGAAACCCGGCGCTATCGCGTTCACGCAAACGCCGCGAGGCGCCAGCTCTTTTGCCACGCTCTTTGTAAGAGCGATTACGCCTCCCTTTGAAGCCGCGTAATTTGCCTGGCCAGCATTGCCCATTATACCAATGATCGAGGCAAGATTCACTATCTTGCCAAAACGCTGCTTCAGCATGACCTTTGAGACGATCTTGGTGCACAAAAACGTGCCCTTTAGATTGACCGCTATCACCTTATCCCAGTCTTCCTCTGACATCCTGAGAATAAGATTGTCCTTGGTTATGCCAGCGTTGTTTATAAGTATATCTAATTTCTTATATTTGTCAAGAATTTTATCAACCATATCCTCTACGCTCTTGGAGTCAGTGACATCTGCCTTTAAGGCAAGGCATTCCCTGCCCAAATCCTTGATTTGACCGGCTGTTTGTTCTGCCTCTTCGAGATTTACATCGCACAGGACTATGTTCGCGCCTTCCTTTGCAAGAACAAGTGCGATCTCTTTGCCAATGCCTCTCGCGCCTCCGGTTACCAGAGCCACCTTACCTTCTAATGTTACCTCGCACATAATAAACTCCTTATCTGTTCAAGGCTAAGCCTTGAACATCTATGTTCAAGGCTTAGCCTTGAACAGAAGCCTTGAACAGAAGTCTTAATTCTTAAACTTCTTCACCACAAGGGCTGAATTTTTACCCCCGAACCCAAATGAATTCTTCAATAGTATGTCAATATCCGCTTTTCTCGCCTTATTCGGCACAAAATCAAGGTCGCACTCAGGATCAGGCGTCTCGTAGTTGATCGTGGGCGGGATCACACCTTCCTCTAAAGCGACCAGCGCGCCTATCAGCTCCACGCTGCCAGCAGCGCCTATTAAATGTCCTATCATGGATTTGATAGAGCTCACGGCAAGCTTACTTGCGTGAGCGCCAAATACTTCTTTGATAACGACTGTCTCGTTTTTGTCATTCAAAGGCGTTGAGGTGCCATGGGCATTCACATACCCTATATCTTCCGGCTTTACATTCGCGTCTTTTAACGCGCGGGTGAGCGCCCTTATTGCCTGTTTTCCGGAAGGCTCGGGTTTTGTCATATGATACGCGTCGCATGTCATTCCAAAACCAAGGACCTCGCCGTAAATATGCGCTTTTCTTTTTAGCGCGTGCTCCAGGTCTTCCAATATCAAAATGCCCGCGCCTTCGCCAAGGACAAACCCGTCTCTATGCTTATCAAAAGGCCTTGACGCCTTTTCAGGCGCGTCATTTCTTTTTGAAAGCGCGCGCAATACGCAGAACGCGCCTAATATAGGCGGGAAAAGCGGCGCATCAGCACCTCCCATAATGACTATGTCAAGTTCTCTGTTTCTAATAGCGTTGAATGCGTAGCCGATCGCGTCTGATGCAGACGAGCACGCGGTCGCTATGGAAAAACTCGGGCCGTTTATTCCTAATTCTATTGAAATCTGACTCGCAGGCGCGTCTGGAAAAGAGGCAATAGCAGTAAAGGTATCTACCCTCATCGGGCCTTTTTTGTTATACACATTATGCTCTTCCAGTATCTTGCCATGACCTGCCATTGCCGTGCCTATTGTGACACCTATGCGCTCAGGGTCTTCTTTCTTTATGTCGAGCTTGGCGTCCTCCACTGCCATCTTTGCCGCTGAAACCGCAAGGTGCGAAACGCGGTCCATTCTTTTTAATTGCTTGAATGAAATAAATTTGGCAGGGTCAAAGTCTACCTCGCCCGCGAATTTAGTAGGAAACGGCGCAGGGTCAAAGCGGGTAATGCGCCTTATGCCGGAGCGACCTTCTTTAAGCGCATCCCAAAACGCGCGTTTACCTACCCCGTTCGGCGCAATCACGCCCAATCCTGTTATTACAACTCTTCTTTTCCCTACCATCACTTCCCCTCCCTTAAGTCCTGCGTCTTTTCTATATTGTAAACCTTGAGGTTTGGATCGATCCTGCGCAGAAGTCCTTTAAGTACCTTGCCTGGCCCGATCTCGTAAAATGCGTCGACACCCTGACTGGCAATTTTTCTTATGGATTCTTCCCAGCGAACAGGGCTGAATAATTGCTTGACCAGATTCGCCTTGATCTCATCAGGCAATGTTTCATAGTCTGCTGTTACATTGCTGATGACCCTGATTTGAGGCGATGAAAATTTGATTTTGTCTAATTCTAGCTTAAAAAGTTCTGCTGCTTCTTTCATCAATGAAGAATGGAACCCGCCGCTCACCTTTAAAGGTATGGCCTTTTTCGCGCCTTTTTCCGTGGCAAGCGCCATTGCCTTTTCTACAGACTCCTTGGTCCCTGATATCACTATCTGGCCAGGGCAATTCAAATTTGCAATCTCAGCGCCGCTTTCCTTGCAAGCAGGCTCTAGATCTTTGAACGAAAGCCCGATAATCGAGGCCATGCTGCCCGGGTTTTTCTGTGACGCCTGTTCCATCAGCTCGCCACGCCTCCTCACGAGTTTCACGGCATCTGAAAAATCTATACTTTTAGCAGCGACTAAAGAAGTCAGTTCGCCAAGACTCAACCCTGCGCATGCGACTATTTCGTCGCTCGTTTTTAATGCGCGCAACGCCGCAATACTCGCCACCAATATACACACCTGGCTATTGGCTGTCTGCGTTAATTCCTCTATAGGCCCTTTAAAACAAAGTCTCTTTATACCCAGACCAGGCAAGATCTTTTCTGCTTCATCAAAAATATTTTTGGACTCAGCGCGATTTTCGTACAGATCCTTGCCCATCCCAACATATTGCGCGCCCTGCCCTGGAAATAAATAAGAAACTTTCTTTACCATTTTATTACAACGGCGCCGTAGGTCAGGCCGCCGCCGAACGCGACCAGCACCACGTTGTCGCCTTTTTTAATCCTGTTTTCGCTGCTCGCTTCTGCCAGCGCCACGGCAGTGGAAGCTGCTGACATATTGCCGTACTTTTCTATGTTCATAAAAATCTTTTCCTTGGGCACGCCTAACCTTTTTGCAACTGCCATCAAAATCCTGATATTCGCCTGATGCGGTATAAAAAGACTTATGTCGTCCGGTCCAAGGCCTGCCTTTTTAATGGCCTTGTTAGCGGCATCCACCATTATCCTTACAGCGATCTTAAAAACCTCGTTTCCTTCCATTTTAAGAAAATGCAATCTGTCCTTAACAGTGCTCTCTGTCGCAGGCAATCTCGAACCGCCTGCAGGAACGCTTAAAAGATGCCCGCCCGAGCCGTCAGCACCCATAAAACTTGAAAGTATTTTCCTGTCTTTGCTTCTGCCTACGACACATGCGCCCGCGCCATCACCAAACAATACACAGGTATAACGATCCTTCCAGTCAACAATACTGCTGAGCTTTTCCGTCCCTATTACCAGGACATTACTGTAAAGACCCATATTTACAAACTGCTGCGCCGTGACTATCGCAAATACAAAACCGCTGCACGCCGCGTTAATGTCAAATGCCGCGGCATTCTTCGCGCCTATCTTATCCTGTATAATGCAGGCAGTAGCAGGAAACGCCATATCCGGTGTTATTGTAGCTGTAATGATTAAATCAATATCCTCTGAGTTTAATGCCGCATCCTTAATCGCGATTTTGGCTGCCTCAGCGCCTAAATCGCTCGCAGCAACATCCTTATCCGCGATTCTTCTTTCCTTAATACCTGTGCGGGTAGTTATCCACTCGTCAGACGTCTCCACTGTTTTTTCAAGATCCGCATTTGTAATCTTTTTCAGAGGCAAATAACAACCTAGACCCAATATCCCGGCTTCCTGCATTATTTCTCCTCTCTCAATGAGCACACAACTTACAAAAATCAAAGATTTTTGTAAGTTGCAGTGCGAATTGACCCCGTTCCAAATTCTTAAATATCATCAAATAATTTATCATAATTGCCCGCGATTAGTTCCAAATAATAAATCGATTATCGATTAGAATTTGGAACGGGGTAAGTTCGGACAAATAATTTATGTTCGCTATCGCTCCATAAATTATGTCCTCACTTAACCTTCTCGACAATATGCTGATTTACGTTTTTAATTATCTCTTCACCAGCTACCCTGATGGCATTCTTTATCGCCTTTGCGTTTGAAGACCCGTGACATATTATACAGATACCGTTAATCCCCAAAAGCGGAGCTCCGCCATATTCAGCATAATCCATCTTTTTCTTTAACGAGCTGAAGGCGCGCCTGCCTAACACTGCGGAAAGCCTTGAAAGAAAACTGCTCTTCATTGCCTTTTTAAGCATTTCCACAACAGCGTGAATTGTACTCTCTGAAACCTTTAGCGCGACATTTCCCACAAGGCCATCACAGACAATAACATCGCAGTCGCCCTTAAAAAGATCCCTGCCCTCGATATTTCCTATAAAATTCAATCCTGAAAGCTCTAAAAGCCCGTATGCCTCTTTTAGCGGCCCTGTGCCCTTGGATTCTTCCTCGCCAATATTCAAAAGTCCGACCTTTGGCGATTTTTTATTGAATATATATTCCAGATAAGCGCTTCCCATTATCGCGTATTGCAAAAGATGCTTTGGTTTCGCGTCTACATTCGCGCCAGCGTCGATCATAAGAGCGGTACTTTTTAGCGTGGGTATAATAACGCCTATGCCAGCCCTTTCTATGCCTGGCAAGAGCCTGCATTTAAGCGTGGCCGCGCACACTGTCGCGCCTGTATTTCCCGCGCTGACTATCGCGTCTACCTTTTTTTCTTTTGCAAGATTGGCAAGCACTACTATGGAGGACTGCTTCTTTCTCCTGACGCTCAAAACAGGCTGCTCGTGCATGCCTATGACCTCTGGCGCGTGGTGTATTGATATATTCTGCGGTACAGGCCCGTGTTTCTCGAGCTCTTTTTCTATCGCGTCTTTCTGGCCCACCAGGATAATCTCATGTTTGAACTCGCGGGCTGCCAGCATAGCGCCTTCTATCTCTACTGACGGAGAATTATCAGACCCCATTGCATCCAACGCGATTCTCATCATAACACATCCCTCTCCACCTTATTTGACAAACTCGACACGTACGATTTGCCTGCCCCGTACATGAGCGAAGCGAATGATACGGGGTCAACTTAAGCTATTTTTTCTCTTTCTTTTCCTTCTTCTTGATCTGGACAACCTGCTTGCCTTTGTAAAAACCGCACACGCCGCAGACCCTGTGCGGCAATTTCGGCGATTTGCAATTCGGACACAAGGATATGCTCGGCACCTTTATCTTTTGCTCGCCCCTTCTCTTGCCCTGCCTTGAATTCGACCATCTTCGCTTTGGTAATGCCATTTCAGAAACCTCCCTCTCTTATTTTTCGCATTCACATTTTGCCACGTTCAGGTTCTGCCCGCAATTCGGGCAAAGCCCTTCACAGTCAGGTTTGCACATGACCTTCATAGGAGAATCCAGGATCATCTCCTGTCTTATATCCTCGTCTACTTCCAGCACGTCGCCTGGCTTGACCTCATAGTTCACATTAAAGGCTTTTTTGAATACGTCTCTGAATTTAGCAAGGCAACGGCTGCACGTGTACTCGACCGGCGACTCCAGGCTGACATCTATAAAGACCTCGGCCCCGCTCTTCCTGACATTTGCCTTTGCGTCAATAGATTCAATAAAATTCACGCCCTGCAAACCTACATCCAGCGATATCTTCTCAGGGTCCAGCTTTTCTACAAGGTTCAAACCTTCTTCTGGTATCTTATCCACATCTATTTTCATATTATTATATCGTGTGTGTCGCGGGCGATCATGAGTTCCTCGTCTGTGGCGATCGAAAGTACCCTGGCCCTTGACGGCACCACGCCCCTGCAGATCTCTTTCACTAAACCCGGTTGATTCTCGCCTATGCCGCCTGTAAAAACTACTGCGTCCACGCCGCCCATTAACCCTGAGTAAGCGCCAATATATTTTTTTATCCTGCGCACGAATATGTCAAACGCGAGCCCTGCCCGCCTATTCTTTTTTCTCTCCTTAATGATCTCGCGCATGTCATTGCTCACTCCTGAAACACCCAAAAGCCCGCTTTTTTTATTCAACAGCTCTATTGCCCCGCCCACGTCCATATTTTCTTTTTGCATTATATATGGGACTATCGCAGCGTCTATGTCTCCTGAGCGCGTGCCCATGACCAGGCCCTCCAGAGGAGTAAATCCCATGCTTGTATCCACTGCCTTGCCGTTCTTAACAGCAGTCATGCTGCAGCCATTCCCTAAATGACACGTGATAAGCTTGAGCGCCTCTAAAGATTTTTTCAAAACACGGGCAGCCCGGCCCGCGACATACCTGTGGGATGTGCCGTGAAACCCGTATTTACGGATCCTGTATTTTTCGTACAACTCGTACGGTATCGCGTATAAATACGCGGCCTCAGGCATTGTCTGGTAAAATGCAGTGTCAAACACTGCCACATGAGGCACGCCAGAGAGAAGTTTTCTGGATTCAGCTATCGTGAGAAGCGCTGGAGGATTGTGAAGGGGAGCGAGTTCGCTGAAATCCTTTATCGCCTTCACGACCTTGTCGTCTATAAGCACGGATTCTTTAAACCTGTCCCCGCCGTGAACCACCCTGTGGCCAACCGCCTCTATCTTCGCGCTAATCTTTTTCAGAATAATCTCAAGCGCGTCTTTGTGGCCCGGGACCTTTTCTCCTATCCTCTCTACCAGGCCTTTATCCAAAAGCCTCTCGCCATCTTTGGATATATTAAAAACTTTGTACTTTATGGACGAGCTTCCGCTATTTAATACGAGTATCTTCATGCCTGCGCTCTTATTGCCGTGACCGCGACTGAATCCACGATATCCTGCGCCGAGCAACCGCGCGACAAATCGCTCGCAGGCTTCATGAGACCCTGCAGGATCGGCCCGATAGCATGCGCCCTTGCAAGCCGCTCTGTTAATTTATAAGCAATATTGCCCGCGTCTAAATTCGGAAATATAAACACATTCGCCCTGCCTTTGATCCTGGAATCATGGTCTTTTCTTTTAGCTACCTCCGGCACTACCGCGCAATCGATCTGCACCTCGCCATCAATCAAGAGGTCCGGCATATCTTTTTTTACCAAACCCGTCGCTTCCCTGACCTTCTCGATACTCTTGCCAGAGCCGCCGCTTCCCTTCGTGGAATAGCTAAGCATTGCTACCCTTGGCTCGTCATCTAAAAGTCTTTTAGCCATTTCTGCCGAAGCTATTGCAATGTCGCGCAGTTGTTCAGCAGTGGGATCAGGAATAATGGCTGCGTCAGCGTATATAAAAACTCCGTTTGAGCCAAGACTTTTGTCAGGCAAAATAAGAATGCTCGAGCTTGATATTGTCTGGGTGCCTTCTGCAGGACCTATGCAATGGATGGCTGCCTTCGCGACATCGCGCGTGGTGGTTGAGGAGCCTGCCACAAAACCGTCCGCGTCTCCTGAGCGCACTGCAAGCGCTGAGTAAAAAACAGGATTCTCCGTGATGAGCTTGCGCGCGTCTTCTTCTTTGATCTTTTTGTGTTTCCTGATCTCGCAGTAAAGCGCCACGTATTTTTCAAGCCTGTCGTATTTTCTATTGTCAATGATCCTGGTCGACTTTAAATCAACGCCCTCTTTCTTCGCGGCCTGCGATATCCTGTCCGGATTACCGATAAGAACGGGCTCGCAAATATCCTTTTTCAATATAAAATCGACCGCCTTCAGGACACGCGGCTCCTCGCCTTCCGGAAGCAGTATTCTTTTTTTAGATTTCCTCGCGCGCTCGTATATCTTTTCAACAAAATCCATGCTAGACACCTAATTTTTCCTTGATTTTCTTTTCTACAAAACGGGGGACAAAACCTTTTAGATCCGCGCCGAGCGAGGCTGCTTCCTTGATCAGCTTTGAAGAAAGATATGAATACTGCTCTGACGGCATCATAAATATTGTCTCAACACTGGCCGCGAGCTTTCTATTTGTAAGAGCCATCTGGAACTCATATTCAAAATCCGATATCATGCGCAGGCCCCTGATAACGACGTGCGCTTTTTTCTTTCTTACATAATCCACGACAAGGCAGGCGAAATCATCTACCTCGACGCCTTTTATGCCCTTTAAAGCCCTTTTGAGTAACCCCACTCTTTCAGCTACATCAAAAAGAGGCTCCTTCTCTGTGTTATGCGCAACAGCGACCACGACCTTATCCGATATCTTCAAGGCCCTCTTTATTATATCAATATGCCCGTATGTTACAGGATCAAAGCTTCCGGGATACACGACTATCTTTTTCATTTTTTATAGAGCTCCAGCTTGGTGTCGCCATAACGGGACACACGAAATCTCCTCAAGAGACCTGCCTCTTCAGGCAGCTCATCCTTCTTGTATGTCTCAACTGCTATTATGGCATTGCGAGCCAGTATATCATAATCCGAAATGGCTATCAAGGTATTTTTGGCCATGTCTTTATAGTATGGCGGGTCCAGAAAAACAATGTCAAAACAGGCCTTTTCTGCGCTAAATCCCTCGAATATCTTTATTACATCTTTACTATATATATCAGCTATAATATCTAACCGACACAGGTTCCTTTTTAATACACTTATGCATTTTGGGCTGCTGTCCACGAACGTTACAGCCTTTGCTCCGCGCGAAATCGCCTCTATTCCCATTGCGCCGCTGCCGCAATAAAGGTCTAGAAAAGACGCGCCTTCTATGCGGTCTTTAAATATCTCAAACAATGCCTCGCGCACCTTGTCTGATGTAGGCCTGATGCCCTTCGGCATCTCTACAACCCTGCCTTTAAATTTTCCTGCTATTATACGCATATCCAGTGTCCAAGGCCAATGTCCAAGGCTTAGCCTTGGACACTGGCATATTATACGTTTACCCTGTCGCAGCTAATTCTAGTTTTTCCATGCTAAACTTTTTCTTCAGGTTCTCGCGTATCAACCTATTCTCTGGCCTGCGCAGGAACCTGTCTTTTTTGATCAACTCTGTTGCCTCGGCCCTTGCGAGCTCCATTATACCCCTGTCGCGTACTATGTTTCCAATCTTTAATTCCGGGAGCCCGTGCTGCCGCGTGCCAAAAAATTCACCCGGGCCTCTTATCTCAAGGTCCTCTTCTGCTATTTTAAAACCGTCTTGCGTCTTGAGCATCGCCTTTATGCGGCTCTTTGCCTCGTCATTTTTAGGATCTGAAACAAGTATGCAATACGATATGTGGCTGCCCCTCCCGATCCTTCCTCGAAGCTGATGCAGCTGGCTCAGACCAAATCTCTCTGCATGCTCAACAATCATAGTAGAGGAGTTCGGGATATCCACGCCAACCTCTATTACTATTGTTGAAACCAGAATATCTATGCGTTTCTCTTTAAAATCCAGCATGATCTTTTCTTTTTCCTTTGATTTCATGCGGCCGTGCAAAAGCCCTACTTTTAAATCAGGGAAAAATTCGCTGAGCTCATCGCGCATCTTTACCGCGCCTCTTAAATCAGAACGCTGCGATTCCTCTATTACAGGATAGACTACGTATGCCTGCCTGCCCAAAGCCACCTGCTCGCCCGCGATTTTATACGCCTTCTCCCTATTTTTCTCCTGAAAATACAATGTCTTTATCTCTTTTCTGCCAGGCGGCAATTCATCTATCACTGAAATATCCAGGTCTCCGTAAACAGTCATGGCAAGCGTGCGCGGTATTGGCGTGGCTGTCATGACCAGGACATCCGGGTTCTGTGATTTTGATTTTAAAAGCGCGCGCTGCGCAACGCCAAATTTATGTTGCTCGTCTATAACTGCCAGGCCCAATTTTTTAAACCGCATGCCCTGCTGGATCAGGGCATGAGTACCTATTACTAAATCCGCCTCGCCGACCTCTATCATGTGCTTACGCCTGTCGCGCTCCTTTGGTTTTAAATCACCTGATAAGAGCGCTATTTTTATATTGAGCTCTTTCAGCAAATTAGTCACGTTTTTATAATGCTGATCTGCTAATATCTCTGTTGGCACCATTAATGCTCCCTGGTATCCACCCTGTATTGCCAGGATAAGCGCGTAGAGCGCCACTATTGTTTTTCCACTGCCTACATCGCCCTGCAAGAGCCGATTCATCGGTTTCAGGCTTTGCATGTCTTCCTGTATTTCCTTGATCACCTTTTTTTGACTGTTTGTAAATTCAAAGGGGAGTAATTTTTTAAATCTCTCGACCAAATCGCCTTTAAGATTATGCGAATAACCAGTCAAATCTATTTTTATCGTGGCGCGCTTGAGCGCAATACCTGCCTGCAAAAGCAAAAATTCGTCAAATATAAGCCTGCGCATCGCTTTTTTCAGCACGACCTCGCTTACAGGAAAATGCGCGTTGCGAAGCGCCTGCTTTAACGGCATGAGATCATTCCTTCGTTTTATATCATACGGCAGCATATCCTGCGCAGCGTCAACATAATTATCCACTGTAAATTTCATCACGTTCCTGAACCAGCGCTGGGTAATGTCTTCTGTAAGCGGGTAGATCGGCACGATCCTTCCTATGTGCGCGGAATCGTCCTTTGTGTCTTCCAGTATTTCATATTCAGGATTATTTATCTGAAGATAAATATGCTTTTCTACCTTTCCATGAAGGACTAGTTCATGGCCTACCTTAAACTTGTCTTTCATGTACGGCTGGTTAAACCATGTCGCGTGCATAACTCCAGTAGAATCACCCACAGCCAGCTGAAAAATATTCATGCCTCTCTTTGTCGTGCGATCTCCGAACGCGAGCACCTTGACCTTGATTGTCTCAAGATTTCCAGGCCTGACCTCTGACACCCTGCATATCCTGCTCCTGTCTTCATGCCGACGAGGAACGCAATACAAAAGGTCGCCCACAGTCTCTATGCCTAACCGGTTCAAAAGCCCCAGCTTCGACGGCCCCACACCCTTCACATATCTTGCGGAAATGGATAAATCCTTCATGTGTCCCCTTACCCCTCACCCTAACCCTCTCCCCCTTCGGGGGAGAGGGAATCATGTATATTAACTATAGCAAATATATACAACAGGGTCAATCGCTTATTCCTGACTCCCTCTCCCCATCCCGATCAAAGATCGGGATGGGGAGAGGGTTGGGGTGAGGGGCACCTCCTACTATATTAGACACATTATCTCGCCTATTTTCTTTCAAATAAATAAAAAGGCTGAGCCGCGAGAATGGCTTAGCCTTTTGAACTGATAAAAATGTTCATGCGATATCTTATATATCGTCTGTCACTTTTTTCACTGTATTAGCCTCGTTGATTATCACCTTTATAGCATGCTATTAGATGCTGCAGTGGTCCTCAAAAACTGCTGCAGCAAGAGCTCATTATTATATGGTAATTTTCTACCTGTCAGCTCCTTATATAACACACCTACGCCTGTTAACCTTGCTGCCACACCACTCTTAAGAGAGTCTTTAGTTCTTATATCAACAACTTCTAATGCGTCGATATGCCTAATTAAAAGTTCTAACCATGATTTCTCTTGTATAAATTTCTCTGCAAAATCAACTTCGTCATACATTCTATTCTCTTTTAATACTTTTCTAATATTAGATGCCTCACGTTTAAGCTTTATCAATTCTCTTTCTTCAATGTTCCTGTTCTCCGTCAATATAGCTTGGATATTTTTCAAATAAAAATATATTTTCCCTATATCCTTCAAAACTTCATTCGAGGCCATTGTTTCAATGCCTTTAGCGACTTCTGTTATAAAATCTGCGTTTTCGATAATCTCATCCACATTCGAAAGCCTGCTAAACTTATCTACAATTATATCTTTCGTTTGACTGCTCAATATTTCCCATTCTCTTTTTGCAAACATACTGTTTAAGGTTACAGGATATACGCGTCTAGCTAAACTATTAGAAAGTTCCCGCGTTACCAGTTCTATTCCTATTTCATTATCTTCGTTATCTATTATAACTACTGGAATATCATCTGTTTTTAAATAAACTCTTAAGTAGTTGTCTGTTATTACTTCATCATAACCTTCTGCCACTAACGCGAGTCCATTAATAGCAACTATCTTTTTCTCGCGCCCGGCAACAGGTTTTAGTCCTAATTTGCAATTCTGTTTTGTCGACCCCTTTACCTCCCCCTGCACCCATCCCAGATCAACCAGCGTCTTCATAAAGTTAGACGCATAAGAAACATTCACTCCATCCAATTCCACTGTCTCGGACCAGTGTATTGTCTCCTTCAGCAGGTCATTATTAGACCCTATCTTTACCGCAGAAGCAGTAATGGCCGGGCCTGTGCCAAACTGTAGAAGTGTCTCGGATTTAGATTTATTGGTATTTGGTACGAGACTTAAATTCTTGATAAGAATTTCACTTGGTACCTTATTTTCTAATTTAACTATTCCTCCTTCTTCTCCGACTGTCCAAGCATGATCTACGCCAAAAGCAATGGCTATCTCCTGGGTGTCGTAAACATTGATATCTTCAACTCCAGAAAAATCCACAGTTTTAACACCATCTCCAGAAGAGACATCTATGCTTGCAAGCATACGTTCCCGGTTAGAGGGAAAACCTTTAGAACCCAGGCAAACTCCTAATTTCTTTATCCTTTCTGTATCTGCTATGCCTTTAATTTCCATATTCAATGTATAATTACTCAAATCTCTTGACTTGTGAAATTCAATTATTAGATAAGCAAAGTCATAAGGTTTCCCTTCGGAGTTCTGTCCGTTAAATACTAACCTATAACCAATAAGCTCCTTATCAAAGTAAGCCTTGCAGCCACCTATAGCAGCCGGCTTCTCTATGAGACCGAGATTAATAAAGTCTTTCTCAGCTATTTTTGTTTCTTCTTTTGGTTTTGCTATTATCACATCGCTATTTAAAATATTCTTAGTGAGATTTTGTGCCTTATCCTCATCATCTGCATTTCCAACTTCTATAGATATGCCTTTGATTTTATTAGTTGATAAGTTATATGCGGCAATAGGCGCTTCTATGGTACTCAAAGGCGCTGGTAAAACTATTGATTGGGAAGAATGCCAAAAACCAAATTCGTCTCTGAGCTTAAGACGGATGAGTGTCCCCTTAACTCCCAAAATTTCGAAGCCGAGGGTATCCTGGGCACTGAACTCTATAGGGCCTTTTTTAATATTAGTGACTTCATGTGCTGCTGGTTTACCATCTATATAATCAACTCTACGAAACTCTTCCCATGGTATCACAATCTCTGATTTGGTCTGGGAGAATGCAAGCTCTGGAACAGTTGCAAAAGCTGCTACACCTGTTCCAGCGGTCGTCAAAAACTTCCGCCGCGAGAGGTTTCCATTATTAGATGCCAACTTTGCGCTTGTATTTGAGGCTATTTCATCCTTGCCGCCCCAGTCAGCCAGGAGATTTGCAGCTCTTTTACCAACAGCCATATGACCATGACCAAATGTTTTATCAGAAACAACCAAAGTTAATGCCTTTCTTGCTTTATCAATCCCAGGGCCAGATGTTCCTATATCTACAAGCTCCCTTATCTCTATTTCCTCTAATAGATCCATGCCTATGTTGAGAATCTCAAGGTTTTCGGGTCCTGGTTTTAAGGAAAATAATAAAATATCTGCTGCTATACTACAAACACCCTCAGGATTCAATGGGTTTATCTTCTTGGGTACGAAAGATGTTCTTTTTATTGCTTCTTCTTTCTCAATCTTTTTTTTGTTTTCTTGTGCAGTGCCAACAAGTTCTGTTTTCATCGATTCTATAGTCTTCAAAACATTCAATGCCTTGTAAGTATATTCATGTTCAGGGTTACTTTGGAGGATTTCACCCAATGCCTCAGCAATATTTTTATCAAATTCCAACAAGTCACCATATTGGAAGCTAGATAGCATTTTCCCATGTAAAGATTTATGGTAAAATTTACAAATATCTGGCACTACAAGAATAGCTTCAGGACCCATATAAGAGGCCATTAATATTGACCAATTCATTTCAGCAGCAAGAGCAGCAGGCTTAAGCTTTGATCTGATAAATTTATTTATATGTTTTTTTGTTTTTAAGCCTGAGAGGATATCTGCTGCGAGTTTAATGCATAAGAGATCGCTATGGCCTACAACAACATACTCTTGAGGATTCATATTCGCTTTAAGTCGGCTATAAAGTCCTTCAGTAAGGGCCTTGACTACTTTTTTCTTATTTTTATTGTTTAAGGCAAATTGTGATAGGGCGGCTTTGCTATTACATCATCAAAACGACTTCCATCTCCTCTGTAGGAATTAATAAGCAAACCTACTAAATCTGGAGCTGGTCCTGTAAGCATAAATAGCCTGATTACCTGTATTTTTACTACGTCTAAATCTTCCTTTCTTATTTTTTCGTCAGGCACTTCTTGCAGGATAAGATAATCTAGTTTTCCGAGCATTTCAATCACATCTTTTTGTCTGAATACTTTCTGGAGCTCCATATTAGATGCCGCAGTTACACCGCGTTTCTCTTTGACCCCAGTCGCAAACATAGGCTGAACACGCAATGTATCTGCATACACAATATTCGTAAGCGCAAAACTGCATAGCGCTAATATAGAAACGGCAGTATGCTAAACTTAGTTGAAACTCAGTAGAAATAAAGGCTGGGTTCTCCTATAATAGAGTTGATAACAATTCTATTAACCTTAAAATAAGGAAGGAGGAACCCATGCCCATGAATACTGTAGCAAAGAAACGCGGAA
>JAHIPS010000095.1 GCA_018902915.1 Candidatus Omnitrophota bacterium
TTATTTTCCATTCGGGAGCAATGATCTGACCGTGGTGCTGCAGGAAAAATTGAGGATAATGTTCGAGGAGGCAGAGGAATTAAGGATCAGGCACGGTGTTATTGCAAAGGAAGGTCAGGATTTTTTTGATAATAGCGAGGTCTCAATACCTTTATTAAAGCATTGGTCGGGTCCGGGGCAGGAAGATGCTCAGTCTGATCGTAATAGATCGGGGGGAAACTGGGTAGATTCTGAAGAGGTTAGCTCCGGGGCCCGGCCTGATGCGGGCCGCAGGCCAGGCGTTATTTCAAGGCGAGAGATCTCGAATCTCTTGTTTCCAAAGGTTGAAGAAATAGCGCAGGAGGTCTACAAAAAGGTAGGACCTTTTTTAAAGCAGCGCGAGCACCTGCCGCACATACGTATGCTGGGCGGGCCTTCGCGCATGGATGGATTTATAGAGGCGGTGGAGGGTGTGTTTAAGGTGCCTGTGGAGATGGCGAGGATCCGCGAGGCCGGGGAGCTGCGCGACACGAATTTCGCGTGCGCGCTGGGGCTCGCGAGGTACGGCAGGCTGGAGCGGCTGCGGAAAAACCCGAGGCAAGGCAGTCACGTCGTGTCCAGGATCCGCTCCCTCTTCTCTGACTACTTCTAAGTTTACAAACGCGACACGCCCCGTTCCAAATTCTTAAGTATCATCGGACAATTTACTAAAATTGTCCGCATTTAGTTCCAAATAATTAATCGATTATCGATTAGAATTTGGAACGGGGCACGTACGATTTGTCAACTTAAGCAAGAGAGGTGTTTATGATAGGTATAATCGGTACAGGAAATATGGGCAGGGCAATAGCATTGCGCATTAAAAAGAAGATTCTTGTAAGCGATATTGCCTCCGGCAGGATGCGGTTTAAAAAAGCGCGGCGCATTATGAAGGCACGCGACAATATTGATCTGGCCAGGCGCTCGAAAGTCATTATCATTGCTGTAAAGCCGCAGCATATTAAAGGTGTCTTGGCAGAGATAAGGCCTTATATTAAAGGTAAGCTGGTTATTTCAATAGCTGCTGGTGTGAGTTCGAGCTACATAGAAAAGGCGCTAGAGCGCCACGCCAGGGTCATCAGGATAATGCCGAACATGCCTGCCATGGTAGGCATGGGCATTTCTGCGATTGCGAAAGGCAGACTTGCCAGTAAAAATGACGTGGCTGTGGCGCGCAGGATCTTCGCAGGTCTGGGCGAAGTCGTGGAGGTCAGGGAATCGCTTATGGACGCTGTAACTGGCGTGAGCGGCAGCGGGCCCGCGTATTACTTTTTGTTTACAGATCTGCTGGAAAAGGCAGCGCGTTCATGCGGTTTGCAAAAGGCGCTTGCCAAAAGATTGGCAATGGCTACATTTATCGGCGCAGCAGCATCTGCCGGCGCCACCAGCATATCAATGCAGGATTTCATCAAAAAGGTCGCGTCAAAAGGCGGCACGACCGAGGCGGCTTTAAAAATATTCAAACAAAAGGGCTTGGAGCGTATTGTAAAACAGGCTGTGACCGCAGCCTGCAGGAGATCCAAGTCCCTCACCATATAAGTTGACAATTTTGACAATGTCAATTTTGTCAACTTGAGGAGGGGAAGTGGCGAAGATAGGGATCATAGGCGGCAGCGGGTTGTACCAGATAGATGGGCTAAAGCATATAAAGGAGACAAAAGTGGCTACTCCTTTTGGGGAGCCTTCAGATAGTTATATTGCTGGCAATTTAGAGGGCGTTGAAGTTGTATTTTTGCCAAGGCATGGAAGGGGTCACAGGATATTGCCCACAGAACTGAACTACAGGGCCAATATTTTTGGTATGAAAAAACTCGGCGTTGAGCAGATTATTTCAATCTCAGCAGTGGGCAGTTTCAAGGAAGAACTCAAACCGCTCGACATCGTGCTGCCAGACCAGTTTGTTGACAGGACAAATCAGGGCCGCAAGACCACATTCTTTGGCAATGGCATAGCCGGCCACATAAGCTTCGCAGAGCCGGTGTGCATGGATTTGAAAGATGTGATTTACAATGCTGGCCAGGACCTGGGCCTCGCAATGCACAATAAAGGCACTTACCTTAATATTGAGGGCCCGGCGTTTTCAACAAAGGCCGAGTCGCGGCTTTATAAATCCTGGGGCATGGACATTATAGGTATGACCAATATGCCAGAGGCAAGACTTGCGCGTGAGGCAGAGATATGCTATGCTACTGTGGCGTTTGTCACTGACTATGACTGCTGGCACAAGGAGATAGTCACGATCGAGATGGTAATAGAAAATCTTACCAAAAATGTCGCGACAGCAAAAAACCTGGTCAAAAAAATCGTGCCTGGCCTTGCAAAGGCCGGGCGAAAATGCGCCTGCAAAGACGCGTTGAAATACGCTATTATAACTGACAAAAAACTGATCCCGGCCCGCGTAAAAAAGGACCTGGATATAATAATCGGGAAATATATATAATGTCCGGGTTGGCCAAGGCGAAGCCTTGGCCACGCAGAGGAAAATTATGGATTATAAGAAGACGTTGAATCTGCCAAAAACAGATTTTCCCATGAAGGGCAACCTGCCTGACAAGGAGCCGCGCATACTCGCGGAGTGGGAGAAGCAGGATATCTACGCGAAGATCCGCAAGCTGCGCAAAGGCGCGCCAAAGTACGTGCTGCACGACGGCCCGCCCTACGCGAACGGCAACATCCACATCGGCCACGCCCTGAACAAGACCCTGAAGGACATCGTCGTGAAATACAAGACAATGGCCGGGTTTGACTCGCCGTATGTGCCTGGCTGGGACTGCCACGGCATGCCTATCGAGCACCAGCTCTTCAAGGAAATGAAAAAGACAAAGCACGAGGTGGAGCAGGTAAAATTCAGAAAAATGGCGCACGACTTCGCCATGAAATTCGTGGACATACAAAAACAGGAATTCAAACGGCTTGCTGTGTTCGGCGACTGGGAAAGACCTTATCTCACGTTAAAGCCTGAATACGAAAAGGAAGTCGTGGCGAGTTTTAACAAGCTCGCGAAGGACGGCTATGTGTACCGCGGCCTGAAGCCGATCAACTGGTGCGCCAGGTGTGAGACAGCCCTTGCAGAGGCAGAGGTGGAGTATGATAATCGCCTGTCGCCGTCCATATACGTGAAATTTCCTGTGAAGCTTTCAGCTGTCAGCTCTCAGCTTTCAGCTTTTTTGGTCTGGACGACAACTCCGTGGACGCTTGTGTCAAATGTCGCGATTGCAGTACACCCTGACCTGGACTACATAGAATTTAAAACAGACAAAGACGGGACACTTATTTTTGCCAATGAACTTTTGCCAAGGCTCGAGGAAAAATTAGGATTAAAGGGCAAGGTAGTAAAAAAACTCAGGGGCAAGGAACTCGAAGGCATCCTCACGCGACACCCGTTTCTTAACCGCGACTCAAAAATAGTGCTGGCAGACTATGTATCGAGCGAAGACGGAACCGGCTGCGTGCATATTGCGCCAGGCCATGGCCAGGAAGATTATGGCGTTGGCCTGAAATATAAGCTTCCGGTTATAATGCCTGTTGATGACAAGGGAAGATTCATGAAACTAAAGGACTGCGAAATCCCTGAGACGATAGTGGGCAAGAATGTATTTGACGCAAACCCGATCATATTAAAACTCCTGAAAGAAAAACAGGCGCTTCTCCTGGCTGAAGAAACACAGCACTCGTACCCGCATTGCTGGAGATGCAAAGAGCCGCTTTTATTCCGCGCCACAAAGCAGTGGTTTGTGGGCGTTGATAAAAACGATCTCCGCTCAAAGACGCTGGAAGAGATCAAAAAAATAAAATGGGTGCCGCCAATAGGCGAGAAGCGTATCTCGAGCATGGTGGAACTCAGGCCTGACTGGTGCCTTTCGCGGCAGCGCTACTGGGGCGTGCCGATACCAGTTTTGTACTGCTCGTCGTGCGGCTCTGAAATATTTGACGACAAGGTGATGAAAAA
>JAHIPS010000096.1 GCA_018902915.1 Candidatus Omnitrophota bacterium
ATCAATGCCCATCTTGGAGCTGGGCAGATCCACTACATGGCCCATTGAAGAGCGCACGATATAGTCCTTGCCCAGGATCTTATTTATGGTATTGGCCTTTGCAGGCGATTCCACTATTACGAGTGACTTTGGCATTTCCTACCTCTCAATATTGTTCGAGCGAAGTCGAGAACAAATTAAACTTTCACAAAAGTCTTTCCTGGCAATTGCCTTACAAACCTTTTCATCTCCAGGTTTAAAAGGATCCTGGAAACATCACTGATCCCCATGCCAGCTTCCTCACACAACTCATCAATATGCTGCGGATCGCTGGATAATAGATTATATACTATATTCTCCCTTTTGTCCAATCCTACACAACCCAGCTGGCGACTTTCTAGGCTACGCGACCCATCCTCCAACCTTAACTCCTCTAATACATCATGCACTGTTTCAGCGAGTTTTGCGCCCTGTTTGATCAATTTATTCGTTCCCTTTGACGTGGTCGAGTCCACTTTACCAGGCACGCTAAACACATCCCTCCCCTGCTCGAGCGCGCAATCAGCTGTAATAAGCGCGCCGCTCTTCTGGGCTGCCTCGACCACTACTGTGCCCAATGAAAGCCCGCTTATAACCCTGTTTCTCTTTGGAAAATTCCCATGATCAGGGATTGTCCTCATAGGAAATTCTGATATAACCGCGCCTCTTTCAGAAATCTCGTCTGCCAGTCCCCTGTGCTCTTCAGGATATATATTCAAAAGGCCTGAACCAAGTACGGCTAAGGTCCTGCCCTTTGCCTTTAACGCGCCTTTGTGCGCGCTTGAGTCAATTCCCCTTGCAAGTCCTGAGACTACTGTTATGCCCCGCGATGCCAGCTCATAACCAAACTTCTCAGAGGTCTGTCGACCGTAAAAAGAAGCTAATCGCGACCCAACGATCGAGATCGCCACATCATCTTCTGGCAAAATTTCACCTTTCACATACAGAACAACAGGCGGGTCATATATATTTTTAAGGTTTTTCGGATAATCCCTGTCTAAAAAAGTTATAACCTTGATGCCATACTGCTTTATTAGCCCTAGTTCCTTATCTATATTTATGTCTTTAATCGACTGGACAATCTTGGGCGCTATCTTTGGGCCGATTCCCTCTGCCATCTTCAACTCATCTTCACTGGCCCTAAAGACCCTGGCTAAAGATCCAAAATGCTTCAATAATGCCTGCGTCCTTACGCTCCCCAGGTCTTCAACCATATTAAGGATAAGCAGTCTCTCTGTATCACTCATATGAATAGTGCGTAACATACCTATCCAAAAGTTCACGTATCATTTGCTGATACTTTACATGCTGCTCTTTGGCCTGGTGCTTAAAGAACTCAACGCTTGCCCTGCTCAAGGATATTGTAATTTTTACAGTCGCCTTAGGAAAGACTAGCTTTTCTGGCGGCGGCAAAAAATCCTTGACCCTGGTTAATTTTCCAATCGGCATATCTGGATCAATCTTATCCTTTCTCATAAAGTCTCACCCCTTTTCTCCAATATCTATACCATAGATATGGCTATTTGTCAATATAATTATATGTATAACTCTACATATCTATTCTGTTCTCCCTATATACAGACACACCACCCCCTCATTTTCTTTCAAAAAATCTTGGATTTTTTCAATTAGGGGCAGGTTCGTGATTGGATTTGGGGCACTTTCCCGATTGGATTGGAAAACGTCTCTGGTCTGCTTAGGCTGCTAAGGGTATAATTTTCTCGACTACCTGCTCGATAGTCAAATTGTCAGTGTTTACAGAGTGGTCTGCTTTTTTGTAATACGGGGCGCGTTTTTGGAGGAGTTCCTCTATTTCCTTCTTTGGATCCGGCACGTTTAAAAGCGGCCTACAGACATTGCCTTTTGTGCGCTTGAGAATAGTATCGGGTGATGCCTCGAGGCAGATTATAATGCTGTTTTTCTTTATATTCCTGTAATTTTCCTCATCTATAATCGCGCCGCCGCCTGCAGAAATCACAAGTCCCTGTTTTTCGCTCGTCTCTTTTACAACCTCTTTCTCTATTCTTCTGAAATAGGGCTCGCCTTTTTTCTCGAATATCTCCTTGATAGGCATGCCTTCTCTTTCTACTATGACCGCGTCCAGCTCCAGGAACTCGCGGCCCAGCTTTTCCGCAAGCCTCTTTGCCACAACTGTCTTGCCAGTCCCCATGAATCCGACTATCGTAATATTTTTCATAACCCCTCCGTTTGACACTATTATAAACTATTATAAACTTAAGGCTTGCATATTGCAACCCCATATGATAAGCTTTTAAGCAAAATGAAAATTCTATTAATTTTAATCTTCATCCAGCTCGTCTTTATTAATCCAATATTTGCCCTGGAATTAAACACCCGCGATGAATACCTCTTTGATACCAGAGATGACGACGGAGATATTTATCGAAGCTGTATCACCATTGATAAAAAAATAGAATCGCCTGAATTAGAGATATCAGCTTTCGTGGATGCGCAGTGGAATCTGGAAACCGATAAATGGGAAAAGGTACTACTCGGAGTCAAGGCTGAAAAATCTCTGTGGGAATACCTCTACATAGGCCAATCCATCCAGCTCATATCAGGCGAGATGCTTGACTACATGTCTTTCGAGGTGGGCAATAAATCCTTTGACATGACCACGAAGATCGGCCTGCGCGTGCCTTTCTGGGATTATTTTTCCCTTAACGCATTTGAGGAATATTCAATCAATCTTGAAAAACTCAGGGGTGAATATTGCGAGTTAATAGCTGACATAATCTATACCCCGAAAAAATGGATTTCTGTATCTTTAGGCTGGCGACATACGGACAGGATACACGCTCTTGACACAGACTACGCGACTATAGGCGCATTATTTCACTTCTAACGCGTTCAAATAATTCTTACAATTTCTCTTTATCTCTGAAACGCTATCCCCGCCGAATTTCTCGAGCAATGCATTAGCTATTACGACCGCGGTCACTGCCTCGCCGATCACACCTGCCGCAGGCACTGCGCATACGTCAGAGCGCTCTGTGGCTGCCTTTACCGCTTCTTTCGTGGAAATATCTATTGTGTTCAAGCCCTTCATCAATGTGCTTATGGGCTTCATGTAGCCGCGCACTATTATATTTTCGCCGTTTGAAACACCGCCTTCGATACCACCGGCATTGTTTGTCTTTCTCTGAATGCCCATGGATTTTGAGTAGATTATCTCGTCATGCACCTCTGAGCCGAGTTTTTTCGCAGATTCCACGCCATTACCTATTTCAACAGCTTTAATAGCCGGGATAGACATGATAGCTGATGCCAGCATTGTATCGAGCCGCCTGTCGTATTGCGCGTAACTTCCCAGGCCTACTGGCGCGCCCTCGACTATTACCTCGAAAATGCCGCCCAGCGTATCCTTTTTTTCTCTGGCATGGTCTATTTCTTCTATCATAAGCTTTTCAGATGCCTTGTCAGCGCAGTTTATCTTTGACTTAGCAAGGTTCTTGAGAATATCGTCGAAACTCAGGCTTGATGTATGCGCCTCGACCCCGCCTATCATCACGACATGACTCAATACGCGTATCTTCAACTCCTCTAGTAATAATTTGCAGACCGCGCCTATAGCGACACGCATGGCTGTCTCTCTCGCGGACGCCCTTTCAAGAACAGAGCGGGCGCCCTTGAAACCGTATTTCAGCATGCCTGCCAGATCTGCATGGCCTGGCCTCGGATTCTTGATCTCAGGCAGCTTATCTATGGAAAAATCCTTGTTAGCTATCAGAATAGAGATAGGGCTTCCTATGCTCAAGCCGCCTTTTATGCCTGATAAGATCTTTGCATGGTCATCCTCTATCTTCATCCTGTCGCCTCTTCCATAACCCTGCTGCCGCCTCTTGAGTTCCTTATCTATAAAGGTGTCCTCGAGCTTTAGCCCGCTCGGCATACCTTCCAATATCCCGACAAGCGCTTCCCCGTGCGACTCACCACCAGTTAAAAACCTCAGCATCTCAACCTCCACATAAGTTGACAATTTTGACAATGTCAGATTTGTCAACTTAAGAATAGAATGTTCAATATCCTCTGGCCCCATATCATGGCCACAAAACTTGCCAGGGCAATATAAGGCCCGTAAGGTATTATATCATGTTTTTTGACAAATTTAATATACAATCCTACGGGCGTGCCAAAAAATGGCGCGAGAAAAAAGACCAGCACTGCCATTTTCCAGCCCAAAAACGCGCCCAGCATGGCCATGAGCTTTACGTCTCCGCCGCCCATTGATTCTTTTTTAAAAGCGAGCGTGCCTAAATAACCTGTTATCCATATAAGTCCGCCGCCTGTCAGAGCTCCTAAGCCAGAATTTATAAGTCCGGCCTTCCATGCAGCGACATTGTGAAGCTGCGGAAAAACTCCGCTCAAGACAATCCCTAAAACCAGGCCGCCAATACTGATCTCGTCAGGTATGATCTGAAATTCCAGGTCGACAAACGTCACTACTATCAGTCCGAATGTTACTAAACTATATATCCAGAACTTTGCTGTAAATCCAAAATATGCAAATAAAAGCAAAAATGTCAATGCGCTTACAAGTTCGACGACGAAATATCGGGGCGATATCCTCTCTTTACAAAACCTGCACCTCGCCCGCAAACAAATATAGCTTAATAAAGGTATGTTGTCATACCAGGGAATCGGCTTTTTGCACGCCACGCATCTTGAGCCCGGCGAAACAATAGACTCTTCCCGCGGTATCCTGTAAATACACACGTTCAGAAAACTACCAATCACTGAACCAAAGATAAAGATTATTAAATGTGTCATTTAATAGCCTTTTTTAACTCTTCCCGCATTACATCTACTGGCGCTTTCTTGCCTGTCCAGAATTCAAATGCGTGCGCGCCCTGATATAAAAGCATGCCAAGGCCGTTAACAGCAGGCGCCTCTGCAGCTCTTACCAATTCTGTCTCTCTATTATATACCACGTCATAAACAAATAAATCCTTGTGAAGCAAGTTTTTGTCTATAGGACAACTATCGCCCTCTTTCATGCCTATAGGCGTGGCATTAACTAATAAATGACACCCCTTTATGATCCGGTCTATTTTCTGTTTAGAAATAAACTTCACCTTGTTAAAACCCTTGCAGGATTCCATCGCCTTTTCGCTTTCATCATATGCATATATCTCGCTCGAGCTTTCCTGGAGACCGGCCATAACCGCTCTTCCTGCGCCGCCACAACCAATCAAAAGAATATTTTTATCTTTAGGATCGAATTTTAAATCTTCTTTTAGCGAAGTCAAAAAACCTGGCACATCTGTATTTGTATAATACAGTTTATCGTTGTCACGTCTTACTGTATTAATAGCTCCGCACAAATTAACAAAACCTGGATCTGACGCGCCTTTTTTCTCCAGGATCTGTTTTGCCTTTACCTTGTGCGGTATAGTAACGTTAAAACCCGCAACATCTTTCCTGTTCAGCAAAAAATCCTCAAGGTCTTCTGGTTTTACCTCAAATTTCTCATATTTAGCGTCAATGCCCAGGGCCTTGAATGCAGTGTTGTGCATTGCCGGCGACAAACTGTGTTTTACTGGCCAGCCTACGATACCGTATATATCCATATCTACACCATATAAAGATTGTCCAAGGCTAAGCCTTGGACAGATATGCCATCAGATTAAGCTGTTCAAGGCTAAGCCTTGAACATGAAGAGGAACTTGTTGACCGCGTTCACGTATGCCTTGGCGCTCGCCTCGACTATATCAGTGGAAGCGCCCCTGCCTGACAGTTCGATTCCGCTGGAAGCCTTTACCCTCACTGACACCTCACCCAGCGCGTCCTTGCCTCCTGTTGCCGCCTTTAAAGAATAATCCAGCAAATCGAATTTCACGCCTGTTATTTTTTCAATCGCCTTATAGCACGCGTCCACAGGACCGTCGCCTGAGGAAGACTGTTTTTTCACGCTCCCGCCTTTTTTAAGCTCTATTGTCGTGCGCGGCTCAATATTTTTGCCGCTTTTGTATTCAAACCCGGTTATAGAGTAAGTCTCAGGCACGGATACGATCTCGTCCTCTATTATGGTCAATATATCCTCGTCAAACACCTCTTTCTTTTTGTCAGCCAGGTTCTTGAACCGCTCGAACGCCTTTACAATATCTTCCTCGCTAAGATCAACCCCGAGCTTCTTCAGCCTCTCTTTAAACGCGTGCTTGCCCGAATGTTTTCCTAAAACGAGCCGCGTGCCGCCAAACCCTATATCCTCGGGCTTCATGATCTCATAAGTGCTCCGCTTCTTTAAAATCCCGTCCTGGTGAATGCCTGCCTCGTGACTGAACGCATTGCGGCCCACTATTGCCTTGTTCGGCTGAACAACAATGCCAGTGAGCTTGCTCACAAGGCGGCTTGTCTTGTAAAGTTCATCTGTCTTTATAGAGGTAGAGCATTTAAATATATCCTGCCTTGTCTTTAAGGTCATTACGATCTCTTCCAGCGACGCATTGCCTGCCCTTTCGCCAAGACCATTGATCGTGCACTCGATCTGCTCCGCGCCATTCTGAATAGCTGCCAGGGAATTGCTCACCCCCAGCCCAAGATCATTGTGGCAATGCACGCTTATTATTGCTTTACTGGAATTAGGCACCTTTGTCTTTATGGTCCTTATAAGATTGCCAAACTCCAATGGTGTCGCGTAACCAACCGTGTCAGGGATATTGACTGTCTTTGCGCCAGCCTTAATAACCGCCTCGATTACCCGGCACAGAAAATCTATTTCTGAACGCGACGCGTCCTCCGGAGAAAACTCGATGTCGTCGGAAAACTTGCGTGCGTATTTTACAAACTCTGCTGCCTGTTTCAGTATCTCTTCCTCTGCCTTTTTCAATTTATACTTCATGTGGATCTTTGAAGTGGCTAAAAAAACGTGGATCCTGGATTTTTTCGCCGGCTTGACCGCCTTTGCGCAGATATCTATGTCTTCTTTCTTGGCCCTTGCCAGTCCGCAGATAGACGGGCCCTTAACAGCTGCGCTGATCTCGCGCACAGCATCAAAATCGCCTTTTGACGCGATCGGAAATCCTGCCTCGATCACGTCCACGCCGAGCCGCGCCAATTGCTTGGCGATCTCTATCTTTGCCTTCATGTCCAGGCTCGCGCCTGGCGATTGCTCGCCGTCCCTTAAGGTTGTGTCAAAAATTATGATATGTTTCATTTAATCCAATCCATCATGCCGCGCAGCTTTTTACCTATCACCTCTACTGGATGAGTGTCGTCTTCCTTTCTTAATTTATTAAACTCAGGTCTGCCATTTTCATTTTCCTTGATCCATTCTCTGGCAAACCTTCCAGACTGGACCTGCTTTAATATCTTTTTCATTTCTTTGCGAGTTCTCTCTGTTATAATCCTTTTGCCGCGCGTGAGATCCCCGTACTCCGCTGTATCTGAAACTCTTTTTCTCATTCCCTGGATGCCTGTTGCGTAAATCAAATCCGTGATGAGTTTCAGCTCATGCAGACACTCAAAATACGCTATCTCTGGCTGATAACCAGCCTCTACCAGGGTCTCAAAACCCGCCTTGATCAGCTCAGTGGTGCCGCCGCACAAAACAACCTGCTCGCCAAAAAGATCTGTCTCTGTCTCTTCCTTAAATGTAGTCTCGATAACGCCTGCCCTTGTGCCGCCTATGCCTTTTGCGTACGCGAGTCCCAGCTTGAGCGCCTCACCGCTCGCATCCTGGAACACAGCCACGAGGCACGGCACGCCTTTGCCTTCTTCATACATCTGTCTCACAAGCGCGCCAGGTCCTTTTGGCGCCACCATCAACACATCCACTTTTTTCGGCGGCTTGATCTGTTTAAAATGTATGTTGAACCCGTGCGAAAAAACAAGCGCCTTGCCTTTTTTAAGATTTGGCCTTATGGCCTCTTTATAGACCTTTGCCTGCACGTGATCCTGAGTGAGTACCTGGATGATATCAGCCTCTTTTGCCGCCTCATCTGCTGAAACAGGATTAAAACCATCTGCCTTTGCAGTATTATAATTCTCTGTCCCCTCTAATTCACTGACGATCACGTCGAGTCCGCTGTCCCTGAGGTTTAATGATTGTCCTCGCCCCTGGATCCCGTAACCAATGATCGCTATTTTTTTTCCTTTTAAAACATCCAGGTCCGCGTCCTTGTCATAATAAATCTTTGTCATTACTTCCTCCCCATTGCAATGCGTCCGGTACGAACTATTTCGACTATGCCGAACGGTTTCATCATTTCTATGAATGATTTGATCTTATTCTGGTCACCCGTGACCTCTATGACCACTGTCTCTTTTTTCACATCATCTATCCTTGCCTGAAACGTGTCTGCCACCTGCAGGATCTCAGACCGGTTCTTCGTATCTACCTTAAGCTTCACCAGCACGAGTTCCCTGTCGACAATATCCTCGCCTGTAAGATCGATGACCTTTACGACATCTATGAGCCTGTTTAGCTGTTTCTTTACCTGCTCCAGCGTCTTCTCGTCGCCGTCCACGACAATAGTCATCCTCGAGATAGTCGGGTCCTCTGTCTCGCCCACTGCAAGTGAGTCAATATTAAACCCGCGCGCGCTGAAAAGCCCTGAGACGTGCGTCAGGACACCGAACTGATTTTCAACCAATACCGCTATTGTCTTTTTCATAACTCACCCACTCAAGTTGACAATTTTGACAATGTCAGATTTGTCAACTTACGCTAATACCCCTATCATCTTGTTTATTGGCTGACCTGCCGGCACCATTGGAAAGACATTTTCCTCTTGCTCGACCCTGAAATCCATTAAAACAGGTTTTTTTATCCTTAACGCATCCTTGATCGCTTTTCTAACATCTTTCTTCTTTGTGATCCTTATACCCACAGCGCCGTATGCCTCGGCAAGCTTCACAAAATCAGGACAGGATTCCAATATTGTATAAGCATATCTCTTTTTGTAAAAAAGTTCCTGCCATTGCCTGACCATTCCCAGGCAGCCATTGTTTAAAATAGCAACCTTTACAGGTAATTTATTAGCAACAGCTGTTGTGAGCTCCTGTATATTCATCTGGATGCTGCCGTCGCCCGCAATATCAAAGACTGTCTTTTTCGGGCAGCCTATCTGCGCGCCTATTGCAGCTGGGAAACCATATCCCATTGTGCCGAGTCCGCCGCTCGAGATAAACTGCCTTGGTGTATCGTATTTATAAAACTGCGCGGCCCACATCTGGTTCTGGCCGACCTCGGTAGTTATAATGGCCTTGCCCTTTGTGGCATTATATATCTCCTCGACCACATACTGCGGCCTGAGCCTGGAGTCCTTTTTGTAGGACAATGGAAATTTTTTCTTCCATGCCTCGATTTCTTTATGCCACTTTGAAATCTCAGGCGTTTTCACCTCTTTGATCAGATCCTGCAGCACGCTATTCGCGTCTCCGACAACAGGTACGTCTACGCTGACATTCTTACTTATGGCGCACGGGTCTATGTCGATGTGGATCACCTTTGCGTGCGGCGCGAATTCATCGATCTTGCCAGTCACGCGGTCGTCAAACCTCGCGCCTAAAGCTATAATAAGGTCTGACTCCTGGACAGCGTGATTCGCGTACGCGGTCCCGTGCATGCCGAGCATGCCCAGCGAAAGCCTGTGCGTGCCTGGAAACGCGCCCAGGCCCATGAGTGTCATTGTGACAGGTATCTCTGTCTTTTTTACAAATTCCATAAGACTGCCTGAGGCACCTGAGATGATCACACCGCCGCCAACATAGAGCACTGGTTTTTTGCTGCGCTCGATAAGCTTTGCTGCCCTTTTTATCTGGCCAATATGGCCTTTGTACGTGGGTTTGTAACCTCTTATATCTACCTTCTCAGGATAATGAAAATCGGTTTCCTGCATCTGTATATCAACTGGCAGATCCACCACGACCACGCCAGGCCTGCCAGTGGAGGCTATGTGAAACGCGTTCTTTATGACTGTTGCCAGGTTCTTTACATCCTTCACAAGATAATTGTGTTTTGAAATAGGCCGCGTTATGCCGCTGACATCTGCCTCCTGGAACGCGTCATTTCCTATTAATGAAGTCCTGACCTGGCCTGTAAA
>JAHIPS010000097.1 GCA_018902915.1 Candidatus Omnitrophota bacterium
CCGTGAGTAGTTAGCCATAATTTAACCTTTTCCTTGTCCTCTGATTTATAGGGTTCTGGCAGGCAATTATGCACTACAGCACATAAATCTTGGTAAGGAATAGCATAAACGCTACTACCCTCTATTCCAATATTACCAAGAGTTATCTCTTCACTTCCCTCGAATATACAATAAAGATATCTTGCTTCAGCCATTTTAGAATCCTTCTCTGCCTCTTTTCCTATATTCTTCCTATATTCCTTTCTCCTCTGCCTCTTTCCTCCACCTTTCGGGATTTATCATCTTGTCTAATACCTCATCCACAATACTGTCCAATCCATCCCTTACGGATTTAACCGACTCAGTAACCCCCTGTTCCTTTTTTATCTCCTCAATGGCAATGTCTAAATCCTGCAATGCCTCACCAAGCCTCTCCACCTCTTCCTCAGATAGAGTGCCTCCTTCCATACGCTTTATTGCCTGAAGATTGAGGGCATCTTTAATTATCTCTACTAAGGCAATGACTAAACCTAAAACCCCGTGTTTTAGATTGTCTGTATCAATGTCTATAGGCATCTGTCGCTTCGCTCCAATTAAAAATTTAAAATTTAAAATTAAAAATTATACCTTTTTTATCTTAACTTCTAATATTCCGTTCCTATAAAACTTCTCCAGCTTACCTTTAGGTTCGCAGGGTAGTTTCAATTTCTGATGATATTTATGGTCAGGGACATTCACTGATATGGTAAGTCTATCTTTCTCCAAATTAATTTTTATATCCTCCTCTTCAACCCCGGGTATCTCAGCAATCACTTTAATATAATCTTTCTCGTCAAAGATATCTGCTGGCCTTTCCTGCGGCATTGGAGGAGAGACTTCCTTTCTCATAGATGGTTTATCTGGAGCTAAATACCTTGCTTCAAACCTTCCTTTTATCCTAAATTTTCCTTCTTCTGTCTTTTTCAAAGGGGCTTCCTTCAACTTACGCTCTACTTCTTCATCAATCTTTTTTAATCTTTCTTTGAATGCTGGAGATTTTTCCAAGCCTTTGAACAATCCACCCAATCCTGGAATCATCTTACCAATCCCTTTAAGAATTCCTCCTGCTACACTTTCGTCTTCTTTATCATTTTCTTTCTTTTTATCTTCTTCAGCCATTTCCTTCCCTCCTCGGTTTCGCTCGTTCTGATTTCAGAAGTCAGAAAACGATGTCAGATTTTTCTGTCTTCTGTCCTCTGTTATCTGTCTTCTGTCCTCATGCCTCCGGTTTGAGTGCCTTGGCTTTGGTGGCAGATATCCAGCCACACCAAGGACACCCGGTACTTATAAGTTCTTCTACCGGCACTCGTTTGTTACATTGTGGACACTCTTCCTTGCCTACCATAGCCTCTTTCCATGCAGCTGTCTCATAATTGGTACCGCTGGGAAATTCTAAACCATATTTAGCTGCAGTTTCAAATGAAGCCAGAGCAGCTCTTATTTTAACGCCCAATAGTTCTACCCCGGCCACAGATACCGTAATATCGGCATTGATTACTAAACCCTTATCCAGAATGCGGTCTATCACATCAACCAGAGTTCCGCTACTACCACCATCATCTCTTGTTGCTTCTAAAGCCATCTTACCTCCTCTAAGGTTTCTCTTTAGCTTATTTACCCTTCTGTTCTAAAATTCCTGTAAAATAGATGTCGGTAATTACAGTAAAGCTTTCTGACAAGGAATATTTCTTTCCTGTTAACTGCCAGGTATAAATAAAGCTATTGAGCATGTCGATTAAAGTTGCAATCGCCAGTCTGGGATTTAACTTTTTCTTTATAAGCCCTAAGGTCTGAGCTTCTTTGAAAATCTCTTCCACTTTATTAACGTGTTCATAATAGCGCTGGTAATATCGCATCTCTATTCTCTTTTGAAATTCGCTTTGCTCATGGAGGAAGATTCTAATTAAGTCTGGACGCTTCTCAAAAAATTTTAAATATGTCTCTATCGCTTTTTTGATTTTATCCAATGGCTCCTTTTCCTTTGCCATTGCTTCTAATACCAAATCCTTTAAACTCTCTATGCCCTTATCTGCCACAGAAAGAAAAAGGTTCTTTTTATCTTTAAAATACCGATAAACTGTACCCTTGCCTAAACTCGCCAGATCTGCTATTTCATCAACCTGGGTACGGGCAAATCCTTTTTCAGAAAAAACACTAGCGGCAACATCGAGTATCTGTTTTTGCCTCATTTGAGTAAGTTCTTCTCTTTTTGCTTTATCTGTAATCTTCATTTTGCAACCCTTC
>JAHIPS010000012.1 GCA_018902915.1 Candidatus Omnitrophota bacterium
GATTTCCTCGTTCTTTGTGGATATGCAGTCGCATTCCTTTGTTACGTCAAACGCAAAGTTTATAAAAAAACTATTTTTGAATTTGGAGAGGATGAATCTGGCTGTGTCCACCATTCTTTTCGAAAATATATCCACGTCCTCGTTCCAGTTTATAAATATAGCGCCGAATTTACAGACGCACAGGCATTCGCCGCAACCCACGCATTTTGCCTGGTCTATGACATACCCCTCACCCTGCCCTCTCCCCTTTGGGGAGAGGGTTTGGGTGAGGGGCGATATTGCGTTCACAGGACATATCTCTATGCAGCATCCGCAAGAGGCGCAGTTTTCTTCTACTACATGCGGTTTGAGAGAGGAGTGCTGGACCTGTTTCGTGGCCTTGGATGACATGCCCATTGCCACGTTTTTAAGCGCGCCTGCATACCCGGAAAGCATGTGGCATGTTATATGCGATAGCACCACGAGATTATCCAGCATGCCTATAAAGGAGGGGATCTTTATTTTCTTTATATATTCTGAATCAAGCTCGTATTCTACCCCGTCCCGGCCAAATGCGCCGTCAGCTATTATAAATGGCGCGCCTACCCTGGAATGGGAAAATCCTTTGTTTTGCGCTAAAGTCAGGTGGTCGATGGCATTGAGGCGAGAACCTTTATACATGACATTTGTGTCAAAAAGGAATGGCTTTGCTTTTTTATTTTTTATTTGAGAGATAGTTGTCTTTACAAGGTCAGGCGCGAGATTGTAGACGCATTTAGTGTCCCCTATCGTGAGTTTGACAGGGATGAATTCATCTTTTTTATAATCTGAAAAAGGATCTATCGCTTTCAGGAGTTTTAATAGGGAAGATACCCTGTCACTGTCGATCTTTACAAAATAAACATCACTTTTCATTTTTAGCGGGGAAAGGGTTAGATTGTAGGATCCTGGGCCAGCCAAAAGGGCTCGTAATTATTTTCTTCTAAGATCTTTATGGCAACATCCACTATGTCCTTGTCGTATTTAGGACCGGCATTGTCCTTTAATTCTTTCATAGCCATTTTTAGTCCTAGTGCAGCCCTGTATGGCCTGTGGAATGTCATTGCCTCCAGGACATCAGATACAGCAAGTATCCTTGCCTCCGGGATAATATTGTCTCCTCGAAGGCCGCGCGGGTATCCTTTGCCGTCAAGCCTTTCATGGTGCTGGTAGATTGCCTCTGGCATTGGAAACGGGAATGCATGCGGCTTGAGCATATCGTAACATCTTTTTACATGCTCCTGGATCATTTTAAATTCCAATTCAGAAAGCTTCCCGGGCTTGTTTAGTATCTCCAGCGGGATCAAGATCTTTCCTAAGTCGTGGAGTTCCGCGGAAAGCCGCAATTCCAGTATCCTGTCGTCGTCCCAGCCTAATCTTTTGGCTATTTTTTCAGCAATCATTGAAACGCGGCGGGTATGGCCAAATGTATATGGGTCTCGTATCTCAAGCACCCTATCAAGCACCTTTAGCGAGCTCATGACCATGTTGAGTCGGCCCTGTTCTATATGGTCATATTCGGTTATGTCGCGGGTTATGCCGACAGTGCCGATGATCTTATCATTTCTATTTCGTATAGGTATCTTTGTGGTGGTCACGCAGTTGTGCGTGCCGTTCGGAAGGAGTGTGCGCTCGATCTTTCCTATTATGGGACTGCCTGTCTTCAAGACATAGTTGTCGTCGTCAAACATCTTCTGGGCCTGGTCCTTTGGAAAGAAGTCAAAATCGGTCTTGCCTATGATTTCCTCTAGCTTCATCTTGAAACCTTTAGCGTAAAAACGATTGACCCTTATGAGCCGGTTTTTATTGTCCTTGAAATAGACCGCGTCAGGCAGGTTGTCCAGGAAGGACTGAAAGAGTTGCTTTTCAAACGACAACTCTTGCTTTAGTTCTTTGTACTTGGAAACAGTATATTTTCTCTTTTTTCTTTTGGATTTTGAAGTTTTCATATTATAATATATAATATCATAGAAAGACGGAAAGATAAAGGAAAATCATGGTAAGGACAAAAATAATCTGTACGCTCGGGCCAGCCTCATCCAACGAGACTGTTGTGAGAAACATGATGCTGCAGGGTATGGATGTGGTGAGGTTGAATTTTTCGCATGGAAATCATGCGGCGCACCTTTCGCGTATTAATCTACTCAGGAAGGTGAACGAGAGATACAGGCGCCGCGTGCGGATATTGCAGGACCTGGAAGGGCCGAGGGTGAGGATAGGGAGACTGAAGGGCCACAGGTCCGTGGTTTTGAAAAAGATGCAGGCTGTGTGGCTTTCACAAAAGGATATACACGAGACAGATAATGTCATTCCGTTTGATTATGAGGGGCCGCTCGCGAGTCTCAAAGGCGCGGAGTTTATATATATTGACGACGGCAACATTGTTTTAAAGGTAAAAGGCATTGAGAAAAGAAAGATCAGAACAGAGGTTGTTATCGGCGGGGTCCTAAAAGAGCATAAGGGTATAAATGTTCCAGGCGCCAGGCTCCAGTTCCCAAAAATAGGCGAGAAGGACAAAAAGGATATTGTCTTTGGGATAGAAGCCGGTGTTGACTATATCGCGCAGTCGTTTGTAAGAAACAAAAAAGATATCATGGAGGTTAAAAAAAGGGTCAAGCCTGAGCTGGAGTCATGCCTTATCATTTCAAAAATAGAAAATCGTGAAGGCATCCGTAATATCGATGAGATAATTGATTCCTCTGACGGCATCATGATCGCGCGGGGAGATATGGGCGTGTCAGTGCCTGTATACGAGGTGCCTATTATCCAGAAAAGGATCATTAAGAAGTGCAATAAAAAGAAAAAATTTGTCATTACCGCCACCCAGATGCTCGAAGGCATGGTCGAGAATATCCGTCCTACCAGGGCAGAGGTTACAGATGTCGCCAATGCCATTATAGACGGCACAGACTTTGTAATGCTCTCGGCTGAGACAGCGGTTGGCAGGTATCCGGTAGAGTCTGTTAAGATGATGAACGACATCATCAAATTCACGGAGAAGCATAAATAGAAGGAGGGGGAGATGGCGGTTTCGTACAAAAAATTAGGATTGGTGAATACGAGGGAGATGTTTAAAAAGGCAATGGCTGGAAAATATGCTGTTCCCGCATATAACTTTAACAACATGGAGCAGCTCCAGGCAATAATAACAGCGTGCATAGAGACTAAATCCCCTGTAATACTGCAGGTATCTTCAGGAGCCAGGAAATACGCAAACCAGATATTACTAAGACACATGGCAATGGGCGCCATGGAGATAATAAAAGACTCTGGCGTGAATATACCGGTCGCGCTTCACCTGGACCATGGCGATACGTACGAACTTTGCGTATCGTGTATAGAGTCAGGGTTTTCATCTGTTATGATAGACGGCTCTGGCAAGCCTTTTGAGGAGAACGCAGCGCTTACAAAAAAGGTCGTGGATTACGCGCATAAGTATGATGTGACTGTAGAGGGCGAGCTCGGGATCTTGGCAGGTATAGAAGATGATGTGAGCCATGAAAAGAGTCACTATACGCATCCTGAAGAGGTGCAGGAATTTGTGTCCAAGACAGGCGTTGATTCATTGGCGATTTCAATAGGTACCTCACACGGCGCTTATAAGTTTAAGGTAGGGCCAGGCGAGGAGATCCCTCCTCTCAGATTTGATATATTACACGAGGTTGAAAAAAGACTTCCTGGTTTTCCAATAGTCTTACATGGTTCAAGCTCTGTTCCAAAGGAATATGTGGACCTTGTCAATAAATACGGGGGAAAGCTCGAGCAGACAGCAGGTGTTTCCGAGAAACAGTTAAGAGAGGCCACCCAGTCAGCAGTGTGCAAGATAAACATAGACACAGACGGCCGCCTGGTAGTGACGGCAAAGATACGGGAGGTATTTGTAAATTCGCCAAAGGAATTTGACCCTCGCAAATATCTCGGCCCTGCGAGGACAGAGCTTGTAAAGATGTACAAGCATAAAAACGAGCACGTGCTCGGCAGCGCTGGAAAGGCATAATCATGATAGATAAAATAGCGCTAATAGCTTCTATAATACTGCCTTTGTGGAACATCCCGCTTATCGTGAGAATAATAAAAAGACGTTCTTCAGGCGACATAAGCGTATTTTGGGCCGTTGGTGTCTGGGTGTGTCTTTTGGCAATGTTTCCTTCTGGCCTGAGGAGCGACTTTTTAGTCTGGAAGACCTTTACGATAGCCAATTTTATCTTTTTCAGTTTCGTGGCACTGGTCACGGTCCTATTCCATAAGAAGAAATAACCACATCGCCTTAAGTTGACAAAATGAGCGTGTCGAGTTTGTCAACTTAAACATTGAGATGAAGATCATACCTATTTTTATTCCCCATGCAGGGTGTCCGTATAAGTGCGCGTATTGTGACCAGCGTAAAATTTCTGGCGCTCGCAGCATGCCAACAGTTCAAGAAATCCAGTCTGTTATCCGGCGCAATCTCAAGACGATCCCCGAAGATGAAAAGGTGGAAGTTGCTTTTTTTGGAGGCACGTTTACATTTTTGCCAGAGGATTTACAGGAAAAATATCTGGATGCAGCCCGTTTTTTTGTTAAGACCCTTCGAATGTCCACGCATCCTGAGGCGGTTTGTTTAAAGGCGATGAAGCGGTTTAAAAAAAAGGGCGGGCGCCTGGTAGAGCTTGGCATACAGTCGCTTGATAAAGAGGTTTTGAGAAAGGTCAAAAGGAAAACGAGCCTCGCATCAGTTAAAAACGCGGCAAAATGCATTAAAAAAGCAGGGCTCAGGTTAGGCGTTCAAATAATGCTGGGTCTGCCAGGAGATACCCTTGAAAAATCAATAGATACAGCGAAAAAAATCGTTAAATTAAGGCCCGAGACCGTCAGGATCTACCCCGTGCTTGTCATAAAAGGCACAGAACTCGCCAGACAGTATAAAAAAGGGAAATACAAACCTCTATCTTTAGAACATGCAATTACGCAGGCAGCTAGAATTACAGATATTTTTGAAGATAAAGGCGTAAAGGTCATTCGCATAGGACTTCATCCTTCCCGCGATTTAGATTCAAAAGCTACAATGCTCGCAGGCCCGTATCATCCTGCGTTTGGAGAAATGGTTCGCAGCCGTAAGATGCGAGATAGAATAATTAACACAGTGAAATATAGATCTGTGGCAAATCGTTCTCGCATAGAGATCCATGCTCCAAGGAATATGTTTAACCTGATATCAGGACATAAAAAGAAAGAAAAGAAATTTTTAGAAGAGTATTTTGGAGCGCAGATTATATTGCGTAGAGCCGCGAAGTTTAGAATAAAAGACGTGAGAAAAGATATAGCTATTATTGATCCAAGAATGCCTCGGCCAGCAAAGGATAGATTGAAAAAATTAAATTACCATGCAGTAGAAGCGCCATTACATGATAAACTCCAGCGCCCTGTTAGAGGCCACGTGGACATGATGCTTTTCAGGTATAAAGATAAAGTTATATACGAGCCGCGACTGGAAAATATTACAGAACTTTTAAGGCAAAATGGATATAAATGCGTGAAAGGCGAGCGAATAAAATCTTCAAAATATCCCAAAGATATAATTTATAATTCATGCGCTATGGATAGGTGCATAATTCACTATAAAGGAAAGATAGAGAAGAACATCAAGGAAATAAAAACAGGGCACATCCTGGTTCCCCAGGGCTATACAAAATGTTCTATCATTCCCATTGATAAAAAACACATAATCACATCAGATAAAGGCATTAAAGATGCATGGGAGAAGCGTGGCGGCAAGGCGCTTCTCATCGAGCCTGGCCATGTAAAATTACCTGGTTACAGGACAGGGCTTATAGGCGGCGCAACAGGCACGGATGAAAAAAAAGTATTCTTTGTGGGCAGCATGGATAGCCATCCTGATGGCCAGGCAATACGGGATTTTATAAGGCGCTGTGGCAGGTATATTATAGAGCTATATCCAGGTCCTTTATATGATGTGGGCACAATAGTAATTTTACCTTGTTTATCCAAAAATAGGGTGTTATACTGAGTTTATTATGAGCATGAAAGAGTTTATTAGCAGGAATTTCAAACACTTTAATGCCGCGGTTGTGGCTGATGCAGCAGAGGCCTATGTCCAGCACCTTAAAAAAGGCAACAAGATGTTTCTTGCAATGGCAGGCGCGCTCTCTACAGGCGAGATCGGGATAACTCTGGCTGAAATGATCCGGCAGGATAAGATCCATGGTATATCCTGCACTGCAGCTAATCTCGAAGAGGACCTTTTTAATCTCGTGGCGCACAGCCATTATAAAAGAGTGGCTGATTATCGCGATTTTTCTCCTGAGGATGAACTCGAGCTCAGGAAAAACCATCTTAACAGGGTCACAGATACCTGTATTCCAGAGGAAGAGGCAATAAGAAGGCTGGGTCATAAGCTTTATCCTCTTTGGGAACAGGCGGATAAAGAAGGAAAGCGGTTTTTCCCTCATGAATATTTTTACCAGCTTATACAGAGCGGCGAATTAGAGGAATTTTACGAGATCGACCCAAGGGATAGCTGGGTTGTGGCAGCGTGCGAAAAAGATATACCTATATTTACGCCTGGATGGGAGGATTCGACGCTGGCAAATGGCGTGGTCGCAGAATATAAATCAGGACGTTTCAAGAATCTGAATTTTATAAAAAATGGTCTGGAACAGATGGATTTTCTCATAGACTGGTATCTGGAAAATACAAGAGAAGGTTCCATCGGCTTTTTCCAGATAGGCGGCGGCATTGCAGGTGATTTTCCTATATGCGTGGTGCCACTTATAAAGCAAGACCTGGGAGAGGAGTGTAAATTCTGGGGATATTTTTGCCAGATCAGCGACTCTACCACTTCTTATGGCTCGTATAGCGGCGCAGTGCCTAATGAAAAGATCACGTGGGAGAAATTGGACGTTAATACTCCAAGATTTATCATAGAGTCTGACGCGAGTATTGTGGCGCCGCTTGTATTCCAGTATGTTTTAGAGAAAGGGTAGTCATGGCATTAGGGTTTGGCGGTCCGGATAATAAATTAGCTGCATTTAAGGACGCAAAGGCGGTTATTGTCCCTGTTCCTTATGGCAGGACCGCGAGTTATAGAAAAGGGACTGAGAATGGGCCTCGCGCAATACTCGAGGCCTCTGACAGCTTGGAGCTTTTTGATGAAGATTTAAATAAAGAGATTCACGCTATAGGTATAAATACAGTTCCTTTACTCAAGGTAGAAGGACTTGAGTCTCAAGAAATGATCAGCGTAGTGGAGGATAAGGTTTCAGATGTCTTTAAACATAATAAATTGCCTGTTGTGATAGGAGGGGAGCACGCAGTTACAATAGGCGCGGTCAGGGCGGCAAAGAAAAAGTACAAGAACTTATCGATCCTCTATTTTGACGCGCATTGCGATTTAAGGGATAGCTATCTCGGCAATAAATACAGTCATGCGTGTGTTGCAAGGCGGCTTTTGGATATAGCGCCAGTGGTTGAGGCAGGAGTCAGGAGCCTGAGCATGGAAGAGTTTGAATTTTCCTCAGCCAGTGACGTTAAGATTATAAAGATGCCGGATATTATAAAATGTCCGGATTGGGCCAGCGCTGTAAAAAATATTCTTTCAAAAGAGGTCTATATCACTATAGACCTTGATGTGTTTGACCCATCGATTATGCCGTCTGTCGGCAATCCTGAGCCAGGCGGCATGGGCTGGTATGATTTTTTAAACGCAGCGCGAGAGATTATTAGAGATAAGAAAATAGCAGGCCTTGATGTAGTCGAGCTCTGTCCCATAAAGGACATGGCGGCCCCAGACTACATGGCCGCGAAACTCATATATAAACTTCTCGGCCACATCTTTCCCTAATCTATGGTTAATCTGATTGTTTTAGTTATAGGCGTTCTGTTTGTTTCAGGCATATGCTCTATGGTGGAGGCAGCGATTCTCAGCCTGCCGCTTGTAAAGGCCAGGATCCTGTTTGACCAGAAGCGAAAAGGTTCAAAAGACCTTCTTATTATAAAAGAAAATATCCACATCGCGATCGCGACAATCGTTGTCCTGAATAACTCTGTCAATATAATCGGTTCAATATTTGTGGGCCGCGAGGCATTAAGGATATTCGGGGATGAGCGGCTCGCTATATCGTCGGCAATCCTCACATTTTTGATCATAGTCATATCAGAGGTGATACCAAAGACCGTAGGTGAACACTATAAGATAAAGATTTCTTTGGCAAGCGCAAAAGGGCTTAGGGTCGCGATGTGGTCTTTAAGGCCATTTATACAGGCATTGATATTATTGACAAAGAATTTCAGGAGGGGTTCAGCAGGGCCAAAGGTCACTGAAGAAGAGATAAAGGCCATGCTAAAGCTTGGCAAGGATGTAGGCACGATAGAGATGGATGAGGAGAGCCTTTGCAACAAGGTGTTTAAACTCAATGACCTGCGGGCAATACACGTGATGAAGCCAATAGACAAGATCTACGCGTTGCCTTCTGAGGAAAGGCTTATAGAGGCAAAGGATTCCATACTTAATTCACAATATTCCAGGATCGCGGTTTATGATAAGGATATTTCAAATATAGTCGGGATATGCCAGCAGAGGGTGCTTTTAAGGGAGATCGCAAAGGATAATTACGAGGCAAAGGTGAGCGATTTTATGGCGAGGCCTATATTTGTAAATGAGAACGAGAAGACAGACGACCTTTTGACAAAATTCCAGGCATATCACCAGCATCTTTTTATCGTGCAGGATAAATCCAAAAAGAATATAGGCATAGTTTCCATGGAGGACGTATTAGAGGAACTTTTTGGTGAGATCTACGACGAGAGGGACAAGATAGTTAGCCCGCCAAAGTAGCTTTCCTGACCTTATCAGCAGTTTCTTTACCTATAAGTTTTTCCACTATCGCCAAAGAAAATGCCAATGCAGTTCCTGGGCCGCGGCTTGTGATGATATTCCCGTCTATTACCACGTCTTCGGCTTTGTAAGATGTGTCTGTGTCAAAATACGTCTGCATTCCAGGATAGCATGTCGCCATTTTATTTTTTAAAATACCTGTTGGAGCCAGAACTATAGCAGGGGACGCGCATATCGCCGCGATTAATTTTTTCTGCGAGTTCATTTTTTGTATCAGTTCCTGAACTTTTTCCGAGGTTCCCAGGTGAGTCGCGCCAGGCATGCCTCCCGGGAATACGCACGCGTCAAAATCAGAGCCGGCCTTATCCAAAAGAATATCCGCAGATACTGTCAGTCCATGTGAACCCTGCACCTTTAGATCGTCCATGCCAGCCACCACTGTTTCTACCCCTGCCCGTCTCAATACGTCTATAGCGGTAATTGCCTCGATTTCCTCAAATCCTTCTGCAAGTACTATGATAGCCCTCTTTGTCATAATCCCCTCCTAAATATAGATATATTTTATACGCAAAGAAATGACTTTGCAATATTTTTGTTAACATACCCCCTGGGATTTGGTATAATATAAGTCATAGTGTTAATAGATATATTAATCTTTATACTGGGCATAGCTGTAATAATAAAAGGCGCTGATCTCTTTACTGACGGCGCAGAGGGCATAGCCAGGGCCTTTAAGATCCCAAGGGCAGTCATTGGCATAACCATAGTGAGCCTTGCGACCACTGCCCCGGAGTTTACTGTATCGACCATATCCAGTTACATGGGCATAAGCGGAATGGCTGTGGGCAATGCGCTTGGCTCGTGCCTGGCAAACATAGCCCTTATATTAGCAATAGCGGCTATAATAAGGCCAATTAAATTAGAGCAGAGGACTATAAAACAGGATATCCCGTTTCTGATATTCGTGATCCTTGTTCTTTATGTCCTTATAATGGATTACAGGCTGGGTACTGGAAACGGGATATTTTTATGCGCTCTTTTAATAGGATTTTTTATAGCCGTGGTTTTAAGAGAGATCAAGACAAAGAAAAGTGCCGTAAAGGAAAAAGTCGTAGATTATAGCATAGGCCCAGACATTGTTAAATTTTTAATAGGCGCTATAGGCGTGGTAGTTTCTGCCAAATACGCGATAGTGCCGAGCGGCGTTAAGATTGCCGCTTTCCTGGGCGTGCCAGAAGTCGTGGTAGGTCTTACAATGGTCGCGATCGGCACCTCTCTCCCCGAACTTTTTACAGCCATTGTCGCAAGTTTCAAAAATATGGGAGAGCTTGCCATAGGAAATGTAGTCGGGGCCAACATATTGAACATCCTGTGGGTCCTGGGTTTTTCAGCGTCCCTCAGACCTTTGGACATAGATATAGAGACCAGGAGGATAACTGTTCCGCTTGTTATGTTTATAACGGTCCTGATGTTATTGTTTTCAAGGACAAAGATGACGCTTTCAAAAAAAGAAGGCCTGGTTTTCCTGGCCATATATTTAGCGTATATTTTCTACATCTTTAAATTCGCCTACATATAAATGCCGGATAAAAAATACAAATATATCTATGGACCTGTTTCTTCGTGGAGGCTGGGCAGTTCTCTCGGCGTAGACCCTATCTCCGGAGAGAAAAAGGTGTGCACGTTTGACTGTGTGTATTGCCAGATCGGCGATACAAAAAGATTCAGCAGTAAAAGAGAAGTATTTGTTCCAACAGGCGATATTATTAAAGAAATAAAATCCCTTCCCGAGCTAAATATAGACTATATTACGTTTTCAGGGACAGGCGAACCCGCACTTGTGAGTAATCTAGGCGAAATCATCAAGGAGATAAGAAAACTGCGGAAAGAAAAAATCGCTATTATAACAAATTCTTCCTTAATAGACAGAAAGGACGTGCAGGAAGACCTGGGACTCGCGGATTTAGTCATGCTAAAACTCGATGCGCACTCGCCGGAATTATTTCTCAAGATAAATAAACCCTTGAAGGGTATAACATTTGACAGAGTCCTTAAGGGCATAAAGGAATTCTCCTCAGGATATAAAGGTAAGCTTGCTTTACAGATCATGTTTATAGAAAAGAACAGGTCTTATGCTGGAGACATAGCAGGATTGGCAAAGGATATTAATCCTGATGAGGTGCAGCTTAATACGCCGCTTCGGCCTTGTTCAGCAAAGCCGTTGTCCAAAAAAGAGATGGATGCTATAAAACTATATTTTAAAGGAATGAGAGTCGTTTGCGTGTATGACGCTAGAAAGAAAAAAGTGGAGTTCATTAATAGAGACGATACCTCCAGGCGCAGGGGAAGCCATGATTAAAGAAAATGTCCGGGGTATTATTTCTGAACTTCCAGAAGGAATAATGCTCGAGGCTGCCTGCAAGACCAGGACGCCCGAAGAGATTTTAGAGGCAGTGGATGCAGGCGTTAAAATAATCGGCGAGAATTATGTGCAGGAGGCAGAAACGGCGTTTAAGATAGTAGGCAGCAGCGCAAAGTGGCACTTTATTGGACATCTACAGAAGAACAAGGTCAAAAAAGCAATAAAGATATTCGATGTCATTGAGACAGTTGATTCTTTTGAGTTAGCGCAGGAGATCGACAGGGTCTCTGCAAATGAAAATAAAACCATATCAGTTCTTATTGAAGTAAATAGCGGCAGGGAGAAACAGAAATTCGGAGTTTTTCCAGAGGACGCAGAAAGGCTTGTAAAGAAAGCGTCAAAGTTGCATAATATAAAGGTGATGGGCCTTATGACAATGGGACCGCTATCAGGGGATCCTGAACTCGCGCGTCCGTATTTTGTTGAGACAAAAAAGACATTTGAAAGGATCAGGTCTTTGGCTATGCCGCGTGTCGAGATGAGGCATTTATCAATGGGCATGAGCAATTCTTACAAGGTAGCCATAGAGGAAGGCGCTAATATCGTGAGACTCGGCACCAGGATCTTCGGCCACCGAAGCATCTAAGTTGACAAAACTGACATTGTCAAAATTGTCAACTTGAGGAGAGGATAGCATGGATTATGATGTGATTATTATAGGCGGGGGGCCAGCCGGGCTGACAGCAGCGATTTATACTGCGAGGGCACGGCTCAAGACATTGCTTTTGGAAAGCTTTTCAGTGCCAGGCCAGGCAGTGATCACAGATCATTTAGAAAATTATCCTGGTTTTCCTGATGGGATCAATGGATTCGAGCTGATAGAAAAATTTAAAAAGCAGGCTGAGAATTTCGGGGCCGAGCTTAAGGTTGGAAATGTTGAAAGAATAGAAAAGGATAAAAATGGCTGGCTGGTGGAGGCCGAAGGCAAAACCTATACATCGCTTTCTTTGATCATCGCGTCTGGCGCAAGGCCTAGGAGATTAGGTGTGCCTGGCGAGAGAGAACTGCAGAGGAAAGGCGTGTCGTATTGCGCCACGTGCGACGGAGCGCTTTATAAAGATAAGGAAATAGCGCTGGTTGGAGGAGGGGATACCGCGATACAGGAGGCTTTGTTTTTGACAAGGTTTGCGAAAAAAGTCAGAGTCGTGCATCGCAGGGACAGGTTGCGGGCGACAAAGATCTTGCAGGAAAGGGCATTGTCGAATGAAAGAATAGAATTTATATGGGAATCAAAGGCTGTTGAGATTTTGGGCAAGGACAGGGTGAGCGGAGTAAAGATCAAGAATGTTAAGACAGGAAAAGAAACGGATGTTTCGTGCGACGGCGTATTTATCTTTGTAGGGTATTCACCAAATACGGATTTTATAAAAAGGGTATTGAAACTGGATAAAGATGGATACATTGTTTCAGATAGCGATATGAATACGTCAAAGAAAGGCATTTTTGCGTGCGGTGATTGCTGCAAAAAACTTCTCAGGCAGGTTGTTACTGCGTGCGGTGATGGCGCGACCGCTGCTTTTTCAGCCCAAAAGTACGTGGAAGACCTCAAAGGAGCCGCTTACAAATAAGGGAGGAAGGGGATATGGGGAAGGAGAAGGCTCTTTGTTCGCATTGCGAGAAAGAAGCGTGGTATAAGAACAAGGCGGTTGTTGTTGCGACTGGTTTGGGGTTTCTTTGCGCGTTGTCGTACGTCCTCCCATTTTTAGAGCCTTTTAGAAAATCGTTTCTTATGTATCTTTCCAGGATCTGGTGGGCCATGCTCTTGGGCCTGGGCCTTGGTGGTGTAATAAATCATTTTGTGCCGCGCGAATATATCTCTCATATACTCGCAAGGCCTAAGAAAAGAACGATTCTTTACTCAGTAATAATCGGTTTTTTCATGAGCGCGTGCAGTCACGGAATCCTCGCGCTTTCCATCCAGCTCCACAAAAAAGGCGCGTCAAATCCAGCGGTGGTCGCGTTTCTTTTAGCCAGCCCATGGGCAAATTTTCCGCTTACAATAATGCTTATCGCGTTCTTCGGTTTAAAGGCGCTTTATATAATACTATGCGCCATAGTGATTGCTGTAATAACAGGGTTGATTTATCAGGTGCTCGAGTCAAAGGGTCTTATCGAGAAAAATGAAAATTCCCTGGACGTGAGAGAGGATTTTTCCATAGCAAAGGACCTTAAAAAAAGGTCTTTTGGCTACAGGTTTTCCTTGAGCGACGTAAAAGGTATATATAAAGGAGCAGTTTCTCTGGGGGATATGGTCTTGTGGTGGATTTTAATAGGCATGGGGCTTGCCAGTTTGGTCGGGGCATATGTCCCGCAGGGCATTTTTCAAAATTATATGGGCCCCACATTTATGGGTTTAATGGCAACACTAGCAGTCGCGACCATAATGGAGGTTTGTTCAGAAGGCACTGCCCCGCTCGCATTTGAGATATTCAGGCAGACAGGCGCATTTGGCAATGCATTTGTGTTTTTAATGGCAGGTGTCGTGACTGACTATACAGAGATAGGGCTTTTATGGGTTAATGTCGGTAAACGCGTGGCGATCTGGCTACCTATAATCACAGTGCCGCAGGTAGTTGTCCTGGGCATGCTGGCGAATCTGATATTTTAAAATAGTTGGCAACCCTAGTTAATGATACTAAAATGGTATTATTAACAAAAGGAGGAATATATGGCAGATTTAAAAGAATTGTATCAAAGCGCGGATTGGAAAAAAGAAAAACATGCGCCGGTTATTGACATATCGGGAAAGCCGGGAAAAGATCAGGTGGTTTCGATCACGGTAAGCGTGGGTAAAGAAATTCCTCATCCGAATACAACAGCTCACCATATATCGTGGATAGAAGTCTATTTTTTGCCAAAAGGCGAGAAGTTTCCGTGTGAGATAGGAAGATTTGAATTTGCCTCTCACGGCGCATCAGCCCAAGGGGCGGATACGAGCGCTGTATACACTCATCCCGAAATCTCGCTTAAGTTAAAAACAGAAAAATCAGGCACGGTCATGGCGTCATCTTACTGCAACATACACGGCCTGTGGCAGGGTTCAAAAGAACTCGCATGAAGAAATTAAACCAGGGCATAATCGGTTTTTTTCACAAACAGCCGTACACTATTGTGACCACTATAGACAGAGACGGTTCTCCGCATAATTCCTGCAAGGGCATAGTGGATATAGAGGAAAAGGGACTAGTATATCTCCTTGATGTTTACAAAGAAAAGACCTATGCGAATCTCAAAGAGAACCAGAATATAAGTATCACTGCTGTTGACGAGCATAAGTTTATGGGGTATTGTTTAAAAGGGGCCGCTAGCATTGTAAAAGAAGAGGACCTTCATTCCCGCACAATAAAATCGTGGGAGGGGAAACTTACCAAGAGGATATCCGAGCGGCTTCTCAAGAATCTCAAAGGCGAGAAAGGCCACCCGCGGCATCCAGAGGCGAGTTTACCAAAACCAGAATACCTGATAGCTGTGGAGGTAAAGGAAATAATCGACCTCACGCCGCATCATATAAGACATGGCGACAAAAAAGATACTTGATCTAATAATTATAGGGGCAGGGCCTGCTGGCATAACAGCAGCGGTTTATGCCGCGCGCAAGAAAATGGAACTTCTGGTCATCTCTAAAGATATCGGCGGCCAGACAGCGTGGAGCGGAGATATCGAGAACTACACAGGCTACCAGTTTGTGAGCGGTCCCGAGCTTGTTGAAAAGTTCGAAGAGCATATGAAAAAATATAATATAGGCGTACAGGAAAACGAGGAGGCCATTGAGGTCAAAAAGAACGACACCCTGGTTTACGTAAAGACTAATAAATCCGAATACAAGGCAAAGGCTGTTATAATAGCGTCAGGTAAGCGTTCAAAGGAACTAGGCGTGCCGGGCGAAAAGGAATACAAGAACAAAGGCCTTACTTATTGCGCCACATGTGACGGCCCTCTTTTTTCAGGTAAAGATGCGGCTGTCATAGGCGGCGGCAATTCAGCATTGGATGCTGCGTTGCAGTTAATGAAAATAGCCAGGAAGGTATATATAATAAATATCGCCCAGCAGCTTACGGGCGACCCTGTGGAGCAGGATAAATTGCAAAAGGGCGCCAATGTCAGGATTCTTAATGGCTCGCAGGCAACAGCTGTCCTGGGTGATAAGATGGTGACAGGCATAAAGATAAAGCGAGAGGACAAAGAAGAAGAGCTCGCGGTCCAGGGCATATTTGTGGAGATAGGACTTTATCCCAATTCAGGTTTTGCGCCTGACGTGGAAAAGAATGACCGGGGCGAGATAAAAGTGGACCCTTTTAATCGCACAAGCGTCCCATGTATTTTTGCGGCAGGGGATGTCACTGACGTGCCTGAAAAGCAGATAATAATAGCGGCAGGCGAGGGCGCGAAGGCCACGCTGGGCGCCTTTAGATATTTATCCAGACTTAAACAATAAGGAGAGACCAATGAATATCAAATCGATCAAAACTCAGCTTTCTCTTTTTCTGGGACTGTTTGCGCTGTATCTTTCTTTTGTCGAAAAGAATCCCAGATTTTTAGTGGCTGTATCAGCCGCGATCCTTTCTTCAATCGTCATGGAATCCCTGATCAACTATATAAAAAATAAAAGATTCAGCATAACAGAAAGTTCTGTTGTAACAGGGCTTATTATAGGATATGTCATATCCAGCTACCAGCCTCTGTGGGTAATTTGCCTGGCCAGTACCCTTGCGATAATCTCAAAGCACATCGTACGTTTCCGTAAGTCGCATATATTTAACCCGGCTGGCTTTGGGATTTTCCTGGTAGTCGTGGTTTTAGGGGCATACACCCAATGGAAGGCTGCGTACGCGTGGCATATTATTATCCCTCTTGGGATCTATTTTGCCTCGAGGATAAAACGACTGGATCTGGTCGCGAGTTATTTTATAGCATCGATTTTCTTGTACGCCCCGCAGGCCTTTTTGAATAATGCATCGCTCTTAGACACGTTCAGTTATTTTAATTATTTCTTTATCTTTGTTATGATGGTCGAGCCAAGGACCACGCCAAAGACTCGCCTCGGGAGGATTATGTTTGGCCTGGGCGCCGCAGTGTTTATTTTCGGATTTTACGAATCAGGGGTTCTATTGGAAGTAGAGCTTTTTAGTTTGTTGATACTTAATTTTTTGGGCGTGTTTTTAGAAAGGAGGAAGGCATGAGAAAGATAGTTTTATTAGTATTGATCTGCGCCTTTATCGCGGTATGTACGGACGTATATGCTCACCCGCCGTCTGATATAAAGATAGAGTATAACAGTCAATCAAGGATGATGACGGTTATTGTTACGCATCCTGTAAACAATGCTGAAAAACATTTTATAAATAAGATCGAGATATCGCTTAATGGAAAGGAAATCATCGAGCATAAAATCAGCAGGCAGGATAATGACAAATATCAGTTCGCGGGATATATGATCACCGATGCTAAAGCCGGGGACACCATAACAGTCGAGGCATATTGCAGCGTAAGCGGCAAGTTAAGAAAAGAAATCATAGTGAAGTGAAGCCTGCCCGAGAAAGAATAGTAGGGATAATAAAGATCTTACGCAAGACTTATCTCCGGGGACGCACAGCCCTCTATTACAAGACCCCTCTGGAGATTCTCATCGCTACGATCCTTTCAGCGCAATGCACTGATAAAAGGGTAAACCAGATAACCCCGCGGCTTTTTAAAAAATACAGAACTTCTTATGATTTTTCAAAAGCAAGACAGGCCGATCTGGAAAAAGAGATCCGCTCAACAGGTTTTTACAGGAACAAGGCAAAGAATATCATAGGCGCTGCAAAAAGGATCGTGGAGGATTTTGGCGGCAGGGTGCCGGATACGATGGAGGGGCTTATATCCCTTCCGGGCGTGGCGCGCAAGACAGCGAATATAGTTTTATCCTCTGGTTTTAAGAAGGCAGAGGGTATAGCTGTTGACACACATGTCAAGAGGCTTTCAGCCAGGCTGGGTCTTAGCAGGGAAAACAATCCGGAAAAAATAGAAAAGGATCTCTTAAAGATAGTGCCAAAAAAAGACTGGCTTGATTTTAACTATATACTAGTTGGCCACGGCAGGTCGATCTGCAATGCCAGGAAACCTTTGTGCAATGAGTGCCCGATAGCTAAGCTCTGTCCATGTTCAAGGCTAAGCCTTGAACAAGCAGGCGTGTCCAAGGCTTAGCCTTGAACAGTTTAAGTATGATAAAAGAAGCGATGTTTTATGAAAAGCTGGGCGGTAACAGGGTGCAGTGCGGGCTCTGCAGCCATCGCTGCAAGATCGATCCAGGAAGCTTTGGCGTATGCGGGGTGAGAAAAAATACTGGCGGCAGGCTTGACACGCTTGTGTATGGAGAGGTTATTGCCGCGCATGTCGATCCAATAGAGAAAAAACCTATTTACCATTTTCTCCCTGGATCCTATTCTTATTCAATAGCTACTGTTGGGTGTAATTTCAAATGTTCTTTTTGCCAGAACTGGCAGATCTCTCAGGCATCGAAAATGGGTGAAGGGTGGAGGGTGGAGGGTGGAGGCCGTGAAATGACGCCTGATGAGGTCGTGAAAGAGGCCAAGAAAGCTGACTGCCGGAGTATTTCCTACACATACACTGAGCCTACGATATTTTTTGAATACGCGTATGATACTGCAAGGCTTGCGAAAGCCGCAGGGCTTTCAAACATCTTTGTGACAAACGGATACATGGCAGGGGAGGCGCTTCGAGAGATATCACCGTATCTTGACGCCGCAAATGTTGACCTGAAGTCTTTTCGAGAGGATTTTTATAAAGAGATGTGCAGCGCTCATCTTGAACCAGTGCTCGAATCTATAAAGACAATGAAAAAACTTGGCATATGGGTTGAGATCACAACGCTTGTCGTGACTGGAAGGAATGATAGCGACGAGGAATTTAAGGACATCGCGGAATTTATCGTTAGCGTGGATCCTGGCATACCATGGCACATATCCAGATTTCATCCTGATTTTAAATACCTGGATAGAGCGCCAACATCTGTTGAAACCCTAAAAAGGGCGAGAGAAATAGGGAATAAAACAGGGCTTGAACATATACATTTAGGCAATATAATAGAGGCGTAGCATAGAAAGGAAGGCTGCATGGTAATAGATTTGACCAGGGTGAAAAACGGAGAAAGCGGCATAATAAAAGAATTTGATAGCGGCTATGAGTTTATGAGAAAGATACAGAGCATGGGCATACGGCCCGGTAAGAACATAAAGAAGCTAAGTTCTCATTTCTGGCGCGGCCCGCAGACTGTAGAGGTGGATAATGTGCGGGTCGCAATCGGATGGGGTATGGCAAAGAATATTTTTATAGAGGTCAATAGATGAACAAGATCTTACTGATGGGTAATCCAAATGTCGGTAAGTCCGTTATTTTCTCGCGTCTTACAGGCGCCAGGATCATAGTCTCGAACTATCCCGGCACTACTGTGGAGTTTACTCAAGGGCATATGAAGATAGACGAAGAGCGGCCAGCTGTCATAGACGTGCCCGGCACCTATAATCTGGAACCGACCTCAAAGGCAGAAGAGGTCGCTGTCCGGATGTTAAAAGACGGGGACCTTATTATAAATGTAGTAAATGCCACAAACCTTGAAAGAAATCTTTATTTAACGCTCCAGCTTTTGGAAAAGAATATCTCTTTGGTGGTCGCGCTCAATATGTGGGACGAGACCAAACACCAGGGCATCAATATAGATATAGAAAGATTGGAAAAGGAATTAGGCGTGCCAGTGGTGCCTACATGCGGCCTGACCGGCGAGGGCATAAAAGAATTGATAATCCGCCTTAAACAGGCAAAGACCCCAAAGGCAAAGATCACCTCTGACAGCGACAAATGGGAAAGGATCGGTGAAATCATAGAGCGTGTCCAGAAACTGACGCATCATCACCATACCTTTTTACAGCGTCTGGAAGATCTGAGCATAAGGCCTTTATCCGGCATACCCATAGCCCTGGGTGTTATATATGCTGCTTTTACAATAATCCGTTTTATTGGAGAAGGTCTTATAACTTATATATTTGAACCTTTATTTGATAAGGCATGGGCGCCTATCATGCTTAAGCTGGGAGCTGTCTTAGGCGAGGATACTTTTTTACACAATGTATTAGTGGGGAATCTTATTGACGGCGCAATAGACTTTAAGATGTCCTTTGGAGTATTGACAACAGGGTTTTTTGTCCCAATCGCTATGGTCTTACCTTATATAATAAGCTTCTACCTGATGCTGGGGATACTGGAGGATTTTGGATACCTGCCGCGTCTTGCAGTAATGGTGGACAATCTCATGCACCATATCGGGCTTCACGGGTTTGCGATAATTCCAATGATGCTGGGTCTGGGATGCAATGTGCCGGGTGCCCTGGCAATACGTATATTGGAGGGCCGCCGCGAGAAATTCATTGCCGCGACATTGATGGCAGTTGCTATTCCCTGTATGGCGCAGATCGCGATGATAGTGGGCCTGGTAGGTGAAAGAGGCGGCCAGTATCTGGGCATTATATTCGGCACGCTTTTTATTCTCTTGATCGTAAAGGGCCTTATCATGAACAAGGTCTTAAAGGGCTCAAGCCCTGAGATATTAGTCGAGATCCCTCCGTATAGGATCCCACAGTTAGAAGCTGTGGTAAAAAAACTCTGGATGAGGGTATCTGGGTTTTTAAAAGAGGCAGTGCCGTACGTTCTTTTAGGCATCCTGTTTGTCAATATCCTTTACGCATTGAAGATAATCGATTTTTTCTCAAGGGCCTTCTCGCCTATCCTTACAGGATTATGGGGCCTTCCAAAAGAGGCAATATCCGCGTTGATAATAGGTTTCTTAAGAAAAGACGTTGCTGTGGGCATGCTGGGGCCTCTGAATCTTACTACCAAGCAGCTCGTAATCGGGTCCACAGTGCTCGCGATTTACTTTCCCTGCATTGCTACCTTTGTCATGCTCGTCAAGGAACTCGGCATCAAAGACATGCTAAAGTCAGCCACGATCATGATCTTCGTAGCCCTCATAGTCGGCACCCTCCTTAATATAATACTGTAACCCTCTCCTGTGTCATTCCTGCGAAAGCAGGAATCCACTCCAATAATTTCCCAGGCCACTGCTTGAGAGACCTTTTTTAGCCGAGCGGGCACGGTGTCTTTTTTGGTCTGGCAGGGCCTTCGAAAAGACGCTCGGCCGCCCCAACGAGGCGGCCTTCGCTCCTTTTAATTTTTTGCTCTCGCCTGTCTATAGCTCCTGGGCGAACCATGCCCGCAAAAAATTAAGAGGCTTTTCTCAAACCCTGCCAGACCAAAAAAGACGAGCGAGGCTAAAAACGGAGCGCCTCGCTGGGACAATTTTTGCGTCCTCTCAAGCAGTGGCCTGGGAAGAGAAGATATATGTAACCTAACTATTCAAATAATACAGTATTTTTCATTTTTTTACTTGACACACCCTTGATATATGCTATAATTTAAATTACTACAAATATGATAGGATTAGTAGGGATTAGGAGGAAATAACATGGAGCATCGAAAAAGGTCATTGCTAAAAACGCTATCATGGCGATCTTTTAGCTTCCTTTTAACAATGTTGATTATTTTTGCCTATACCAGGAACTTAAAGCAGGCTGTTTGTGTGGGCGCGGGCATCGACGTTGTAAAGATGTTCCTTTATTACCTGCATGAACGTATCTGGAACAGGGTGAGGTTCGGGAGAATCAAATCGCCGGATTACCAGATTTAAACAGAGGAGGCAGTGATGAGTTTATTGGAAACTCAGGAAGATTTAAAGGTGTTGGTGGAGACATTGAATTTTAAGGAAAAGGTGGACCGCTCGCTACAGCTTATCGAAGAGGGCTATCAAAAGTACGGGGACGGGCTTGTGGTTGCAAATAGTCTTGGCAAGGATTCTGTTCTAGTCTGGCATCTGGCAAAGCGTGTAAACCCGAAGATCTGCGGGTTTATAGTAACCACCAGGTTTAAGCCAAAGGAGACAGCGCAGTTTATGAATCAGGAGACTGAGAAATATCCTGAACTTAAAGTTTATAAGAATGATTCAAAGATACCAAATGAGCTATACAAGACAGAGCCGGACAAATGCTGCGATATATTAAAGGTAGAGCCGGTCAGGCGCGCAGTCGAAGAGCTGGGAGTCACATGCTGGGTAACAGGGCTCAGGTGCACAGAAGGCCGCACGCGGACTGACTTTAAGGAGATAGAGGAGCGGGACAAAGGTTTGATAAAGTTGAACCCCATCCTTATATGGAAAGAACGAGAGGTATGGCAGTACCTGGCGCTTTATGGAGTGGCTGTCAATCCATTGTATAAAGAGGGTTATCGCTCTCTTGGATGCGCGCCCTGCACCAAGATTACAAACGATGACAATGAACGCGCAGGTCGCTGGATCGGGACCAGTAAGTGCGGCGGCGAATGCGGTATTCACACAAGGCCGTTGAAGACGAATGTAAATGGGGATGGTATCTAAAAAATGCGTTATTTACCAATAGCAGTAAAACTTAGAGACAGGTGTGTAGTCATAGTAGGCGCTGGCAAGGTAGCAGAGCGTAAGATCTCTAACTGCCTGGATGCCGGCGCAAAGGTCTATATAGTTTCGCCAAAGGCAACACCTAATATCAGGCGCTTGGCAAAAAATAAAGACGTGGAGTGGGTTAAGCGGCGAGTTACGCGTTCAGATGTGCGAGGCGCGAGATTAATTATTAGTGCGACTGATAATAAGGCCATGAATAACTATGTAAGGCAGTGGGGCAAGGAGTTTGAGATACCGGTCAATGTGGTTGATAACTCAAAAATCAGTGATTTTATCTCACCAGCCCTCCTTAGGTTTAAAAAAGCACTTATCGCAGTATATACAGACGGTAAAGATCCGGTATTATCAAGGGATCTGAAGAATTACATCAGGGGGAACTGGGATGATTTTGTATCTTATAGGAATAGATCATAAGAGCGCGACAATCCAAGAGCGCGAGCCTCTTTACAGGAGGCGAAGCGAGATCACGGATTTCTGGAAGGGCATAGGAGAGGACCATGTAGCGCTTTTTACCTGTAACAGGATCGAGCTCTATGGTATTTCCGAGGATATTTTTTCAGTATCAAGGGCTATAGGCCTTTTCCAGGAGAGATTCCCTGAGTTTTCCGAGTATTCTTACGTAAAAGAAGGCAGGGATGAAGTGATCGAGCACGCATTTCGTCTTGCCTGCGGCCTGGAATCTCGGATCATAGGCGAAAAAGAGATCCTTAAGCAGCTGGATTCATGGATCAAAGAGGATTCATTTCCACTCATATGGAAAAATATCTGGAGCGAGGTCCTGGACAGGGCAAAACATATAAGGGCTTCCTCAGGACTGGATTCAGTCAAAAATAATATAGCCAAGATTGTTTTTAAGGACCTGGGTTTTAAAAAAAATATAGTCATAATCGGGACAGGCAAGATCGCCCAGATATTTTCTGAAAATAAGCCTTTAGGAGTAAATCTATATTTTGTAGCGCGCAAAAAACATAAAAAGGCAAAACGCCTTGCAAAAGAATCTGGCGGAAGCGCGGTTTTATTGGACGATCTGGGAAAACTGCTTTTAGGAGCTGACGCAGTAATAAGCGCTACCTCAAGCCCGCATTATGTATTAAGGAAGGAACATTTCTTAGACATTCTACAGAAGCGGAATAGACCTCTTTTTCTTTATGATCTAGCAGTGCCAAGGGATATTGAGCCAGGCGTAGGAAGAATCCCGGGCATTTTTTTACAAAACCTTGATGATTTGGCATTCCCTGCCCGGCCTGGTATAAAGGTAGGGACGCGGCCAAGCAGTTTGGCATTAAAACAGGTTGAGGAAATCAGGCGTCTCTTACCAGGCATAAGATTTGATGTTGTGACTATTAAGACAAAAGGGGATAAGGACAAGGTTACCCCGCTTAGCTCACAGGAAAATACTGATTTTTTCACACATGAGATAGAAAAGGCGCTACTCAATGGAGAAATAGACGCAGCAATACACAGCGCAAAGGATTTAGAAGAGAATACGCCCGAGGAACTGATCCTTGCCGCAGTCACAAAATCCATCTCAAGGTCTGACTCGCTTGTAGCAAGGGAAAATCTTACGCTTGATACATTGCCTACAGGGTCAAGAATAGGAACAAGCAGCAAAAACCGCAGACTCGGTGTTTCAAAGTATCGCAAAGACCTGGTTACATTAGATATACGCGGGAATATTGACGAGCGACTTACTCAATTAGACAAGGGTTATTTTGACGCGATTATTATAGCTCATGCAGCGCTAATAAGGCTGGGATATGGTAATAGAATCTCTCAGATAATACCTTATAGTATTATTGAGCCGCATCCATTACAGGGTAGATTAGCAATACAGATCCGTCGAGATAGACACGACTTATTTGAAATCTTCAGGGGTTTAAATGAAAACTAAAAACGGCAGGGTATATATTGTGGGCGCAGGGCCAGGCGATCCAGAACTCATCAGCGTAAAGGGCCTGAAGGCGCTAAAAAAAGCGGATTGCGTTCTGTATGATTTTCTGTCCAGCCCAGAACTCTTAAAATACGCTAATCCCAGGGCTGAGAAGATCTGCGTGGGTAAAAAAGACGGCCTGCATTTAAAAGAGCAGGACGAGATAAATAAACTGCTCTATAAGAAAGCCCTGCAATATAAAAACGTTGTGCGATTAAAAGGCGGGGACCCTTTTATCTTTAGCCGCGGATACGAAGAGGCAAGATACCTTAGTAATAAAGGCATAGGATACGAGGTGATCCCAGGCATAACCTCAGCCATTGCAGGTCCTGAGAGCTACGGCATACCTCTCACAATAAAAAACAGGATCTCATCAGTCGCAATACTAACAGGACGCAAAAAAGACATAAACGCACCTATTGACGCCCCAGACTGCGCAACGCTTGTCTATCTAATGGGAGTGAGAAACATTAAAAATATAGTAAAGGCGTTACGAAAGAGTAAAAGAAGCGAAGATACGCCCTGCGCATTTATAGAAAAGGCAACCAATAAAGATTCACGCATTGTGCGCGGGACTATTTCTAACATAGAAGACAATGTAAAAAAGTTTAATGTCAAGCCCCCGGCAGTACTAATAGTGGGAGAGGTGGTGAAAAATGGCCATAAATCTTAATAAGTTGATCTATCCTTTATTTGTAAAAAAAGGTCGGTATTTACGCGAGGAGATCTTATCTATGCCAGGCGTGTACAGGGTCTCTCCTGACATGCTTTTGGACGAGGCGCTTTCCCTGCAGAGATTAGGCATCAGGCAGGTCCTGCTTTTTGGCGTGCCGGACAAAAAAGACTGGCAGGGAAAAAGCTCTTACGCGGATAAAAATATTGTGGCTGAATCAATAAAGTTACTGAAAAAATCCTTTCCAGGGATTACAGTCATTGCAGACGTATGCCTGTGCGCATATACATCACACGGCCACTGCGGTGTTATAAAGGATAAGAAAAAAGGTATAGATTCTCGCCTCACCTTAAACGCGCTTTCACGTATCGCACTATCTTATGCGGCTAGAGGAGCAGACTATGTAGCGCCTTCGGCAATGGCAAAGGGTCAGGTAAGAGCAATAAGAAAGGCACTGGATAAAAACGGATTCAGGAAAACAAAGATACTCGGGTATTCAGCGAAGTTCGCTTCCAGTTTTTACGGGCCTTTCAGGGACATAGCCAAATCATCCCCCAGGTTTGGAGATAGGAGAGCTTACCAGCTGGATTATACTGACAGGAAAACCGCGCTACAAAGAATAGAGGATGACATAAAACAAGGCGCGGATATTGTAATGGTAAAGCCTGCATTAGGATACCTGGACATTATTAAAGAGGCAAGACGTAAATTCAAGTGGCCTTTGGCTGCTTACAATGTCAGCGGCGAATACGCGATGGTGAAAAACGGAGCTAAGAATCATGCCTGGCTAGAAAAAGACATAGTGTTTGAGATCATAAACTCTATAAACCGCGCAGGAGCTGATTTTATCATTACGTATCACGCAAAAGACATTGCAAAGTGGGTGAATAACTGATGGCAAACACATTACTTTTTAAAAAAGCAGAGGAGCATTTAGTGGGCGGGGTGAATAGTCCTGTGCGCTCGTTTAATTATATAGGCAGAGAGCCCATATTGATTAAAAAAGGCTCGGGTTCCCGCATCTATGACTATGACGGTAATTCCTATATAGACTATGTTCTTTCATACGGCGCTTCGATCCTGGGCCACGCGCATCCAGGCGTGGTCAAGGCATTAAGCTCTGCTCTAAAAAACGGATTTAGTTTTGGCGCTACTAATTTAAAGGAAGTAGAGCTCGCGCGCCTGATAAAAAACGCGATTTCGTCTATAGAGAAGCTGCGTTTTGTAAATTCAGGCACAGAGGCGACCTTGAGCGCGACCCGTTTAGCGCGGGCATATACAGGAAGAAATAGGGTTTTAAGGCTCAAGAATTCATATCATGGCCATGCTGATTATCTTTTAGAGGAAATAGATAAAGCCTCGATAGAAGAGGTCTTTAAAAAATCCGGAAACAAAATAGCTGCGGTGATCGTGGAGCCGGTCGGAGGTAATTTTGGCGTGGTCTTGCCAGACACGGATTTTTTAAAGCGCTTGAGAGAGCTGACCAAAGAATACGGCGCGCTTCTGATCTTCGACGAGGTCATTACTGGTTTTAGGTTTAGATATGGCTCTGTATCAGATATTATCGGAGTCAATCCTGATCTGATCTGTCTTGGTAAGATTATTGGCGGCGGCCTTTCAATAGGCGCGTATGGCGGAGGAAAAGAGATAATGGATAATCTCGCGCCATTAGGAACTGTGTATCAGGGTTCTACTTTTGCAGGCAATCCAATAGTTATGCAGGCTGGTATTGCTACACTTGAGGAGCTTCGTTCCAAGAAATACGAATTTTTGGAAGAGCTTGCAGGAAGATTGGCAGGCGCTATTAGAGAAGAAGCGAAAAAGCAAAAGATTGATCTAGAAGTAGCGCATTACAGGACTATCTTTAGCGTAAGGTTTAAAGAAAAAGCGAAGTTTCAGGCCTTTTACAAAAAGCTTCTTAAAAGAGGCGTGTATTTTGCACCGTCAGAAAATGAGGCAAACTTTGTTTCGTTCAGTCATACGCGAAAAGATATTGATAATACGATTAAGGTAGTTACAAATGCGCTGGGGGAGATATGAGCATAGACTATGATGCTTTGAAAAAACGCGGATTCTTACGCTCGAAAGAGGACGGCGTGTTTACTCTGCGTACACGCATTGCTTCTGGTAATTACACTGGCGAGCATCTTGAGGCGATCTCGCGCATTGCTAAGAAATACGGTAAAGGTTTTACGCATCTTACTGTGCGTCAGGGTATAGAGATCCCGTTTATTAGATACGAGGATATTGATGCTGTTGAAAAAGAGATTAAAGACGTTGGCATACTTCCTGGCGCATCCGGTCCGCGTCTTCGGGCTACTACGGTATGTCCGGGCAATAACTGGTGTAAGCGCGGCATTGTGAATACTTTTGCGCTATTTGAGAAAATCGAGAATGCTGGAATACTGTGTGGACTAGACCTGCCGCATAAGTTTAAGATTGTAATATCTGGCTGTCCCAATACCTGCACGCGCGCGCAATCCTCTGAGATTGGCTTACACGGCGCAGCAGATGGCAAAACAATCGGCTACGCAGTATATTTGGGCGGGTGCGGTGGCCGCTTTCCACGCATCGGCTTTAAGCTGGACAAAATCTTTACTGAGGACGAGGCAATAGACGTAATCAAAAAAGTCATTACTTTCTACAAAACACACGCCAAACCCCGCCAACGCCTCGCCCTCCTAATCGAACAAATCGGCAAAGAATCCTTCCTAAACGCAATCCAGTAACTCACCTCATATGTCATTCCTGCGCAAGCAGGAATCCACTCCCACAACTCCCCAGACCACTAGGTTGAGAGGACGCAAAATTTTCCCCAGCGAGGAAAATGTTGCTCATTGTTGCTCCTCGCTCTCCGCCTTCGCTTCGCTTCGGCGGAACCATGCCCGCTCGTAGCAACGATGCCTCTCAACCCAGTGGTCTGGGGAGATTTACGCTTGACTTCGTTTATCAGTTGCCATATTATATAGACCCTGAACAAAAGAGTAGCATATGCAGTGCCTATAACGGATTTATAATTAAAATTAAAGAGCTTATGTCAACTTGTTTTAAAAATCGCCCTTGGAGATATGATTTATTTATATCGATTATTGGAGGAATAGTAGCATCAACAATTATTGCCTTATTAGCTTGGAGATTTATAAACTGGATAGATCCGGACAAGGTATCTTTATGTTTGCGTTATGCAGGTGAATATAATTATGAAGAAGCAACAGAGAGCGGTCCGATTAGAAAGATTTTAGAAAATGTTCCGATTCGTATATATTCTGGGCAAAATTTATGGTTTGCAGTAGTTAATGAAAACACGAACAGTACTGAGGATTGTACATTGCATTTAGATTTTCTTCAGGAAGACTTAAATATAAACCATATGAAATATGGCAGGTACAGCACCCAAATAGAAAATTTACTTATATGTTTCATAGATCTTTAAATAATAGGGTAGCGTTTGCCACGTATCCATTGCAGATTGAGTTTGGAGACAAAGAAAAAGGCAACCATAGGGTTACGTATTCTATTACCGGTAAGAATATGAAGGCGAAAAGAGATCAGTTTTTTATTAAATTGGAATGACCATATAATGAGAGACAAAGCCATAGAAGCTTGCAAGCTTCTAAACCAATACGTTGGAGACTTAGTTGCAACAGCGCGATCCTTACAATTGTTTGAATCGCAGGAGTCCTTCCCTAGATTAAAAAATGAGCTTCGTCTTTCTTTGCGTAGAATGTGCCTTTCGTATCTGATTATTACGCTTTCAAAATGGGGCGAGCTTTATAGTAAATATAAGACTGTTATTCCAAAAGACTTGAGGCAATCTTGCAGAGCACTTTATCAAAATATTCAATGCAAAGGTATTATTGATTTTAGAAATTCTGTTGTAGGTCATATATGGGACAAAAAGCATAAGCGACCCCTTTTATCTTTGGAGATAGAAAACCGACTAAAAAAGATGTTTGATGGAAACATGGATTCGTTTGTTAAATGGATTAATGACTCTAAAAATAACATATTCCCAATACGGTTGTATCAATTTGTGAGCATTTACGCAATCAAATCTTGCAGAACTACAATATAAGCTCAGAAGAGATAACTACAGACTAGGGACGTCCTATTTGGGGACGCCTGGGGATCCTTGGACTGTTTTGGCAAGGCCTCATCACTTCGTTTCCTAAGTTAGCCTACCGTAAAAAATCCAAAAAAATTTGAAAGAAAATCAACCCCTACCATGTCTTATATAATAGGAAAAAGGCCTGATGTCGAAGTATTTACGTTAAAAATAGTGTAAAAATAACTCGATATAGTAGGAAATTCCTTTTTAAGTTGTTTAGTATCAATGCATTAAAAAAACAGGGGTGAACATCACAGGTAAGCATGATATAAGATTAGTATGACAAAAAAGAAGAATCTGATAAGCAAAGA
>JAHIPS010000098.1 GCA_018902915.1 Candidatus Omnitrophota bacterium
ATCTTTAATATACTCTTTGCGTAATCTATGGTTTTTTCGACCCCTTCTTCCAGACCAACACTCGGCGTCCACTGTAAAATTTCGATAATTTTTGATATATCGCAATAAAAATCTTGCTAATAAGTGTCTGGAGCTTTTTAAAGAAACCAAGGCAGCAATAAAGATAGAAAAACAGTAAACGATTTAGAGATAAACTAGAGGTTTAAAATATGTTATTTTCTGAGAAAGAATTTCAAGAAATCGGCCACTGCGGCGGGCAATATACTGTAAACGTAAAGATTGCCCCTGATGGGCGTAGAAGCTTTCAGTTAGGAATGCGGCATTCACGCCCAACGCCAGCATCGTTTTTTGCTGTTTATTTTCTTCCGCAAGGAATCCCTGTTGGCATGATCCAGCTTGGAGGCATTGGGCAATCGTGGAATCCTTCACCTGTTCCCGGTAGTCTATCAATCTTTATTGCTTCAGATACTCAAGGCATGTTTGGTCATCAATGTCAAAATTGCGGGGGTTATTGGAGATCAAAAGCATCTCCTGCGCGCTGGCGAATGACATGTCCTTATTGTGGGTTACGAGCTGAGAGCCATGCCTTTTTGACCGATGGTCAGCTTAGATATGCTAAGGCCTGTTGCGATTTAATTGAGCAAGCCCTATCCTCTGATAAAGATGGCGAATCAGTTGTGGATATGGATAAGGTAGCGGATGCAGTAGGAAAAGATTGCGAAAAGCCAAAGTTTTATTATGCCGAGCAAAGCCAACAAAATAAATACACGTGTCTGGCCTGTAGTGAACTTAATGACATACTTGGACGATATGGCTATTGCTCCAGCTGTGGTACATATAATGGCGTTTATGAGCTTGAAAATGATCTAAAGGATATTCGCGATAAGATTACAAAAGGCAATCAGTATGAAGATTGCGCAAGAGATGCGGTAGCCGCTTTTGATAGTTTTGCTCGTCAAATAGCAAAACAGTTGGCAAAACGTATTCCTATGACGCCAGCGCGACAAAAAGAATGGAGTGGAAAGCTATTTCATAACATAAAACCATGTGCGGATGCCTTTAAATCAATCTTTGATATTGATGCATTTAAGAATTTTAAGCAAGATGAAATTGATTTTGTGGTTTTGATGTTTCATCGTCGCCATATTTATGAGCATAATGGAGGCGAAGTAGACGAAAAGTACATTAGAGATAGCGGTGATACCTCTGTGCGTGTTAAACAGGTTATCCGCGAGAGCTCTAAGACGGCAAGCAGAATTGTTGATCTTGTGTTGAGGATTGCGCAAAACATTTCTGAAGGATTCCATGCGATTTTTCCAGCAGAGGAAATGCCTATCAAGTTTCAGCAAAGTGCAAGGAACATGAAAAATACAGTTGGTGTTTAGCGGCTGATCTGGTAAAATAACGGACTGTAAGGCGCTGGATCAATAAGCAGGGTGTTTCTAACCTGCCTCAGCCAGTGACCCCAGATTTAGGGGGCATTCAGGTGTCCTCTGCGTTTTTATAATAGGAGGATGAGTTGTCTGGTAGAGATACAATGCTTTTATATGGCAGGAATTCGGTTTACGAGCGGTTAAAGGCAAAGCCGAGGACTGTACGGCATGTGTTTTTACAGGATGGTATCGAACTGCCGCATATCGAGAAACTGGCAAGGAAGAATCATATATCCGTAGAGCGCATGAGCCCGAGGCAGTTGTCCAAAATGAAACACACCAAGGACCTGCAGGGTGTGGTTGCCAAGGTGGATAAGTTTAACTACACTGAATTTGATGATATAGTGAATGATAAAAAGCTTACGCTTATTTTTCTGGATAGGCTTAATGACCCGCAGAATCTGGGTGTCATTGTCCGGATAGCAGCTTGTTTCGGCGGATTCGCGATCGTGATACCCAAGTTTAACGCGTGCGAGGTTACAGAAGCGGTTATGCATGTTGCTTCAGGCGGTGAGAATTTTGTGCCTGTCAGCATGGTCTCGAATGTCTCTAGCGCAATACTCAAGGCAAAAAAAAATGGATACTGGATCATGGGCGCTGTTTTAAGCGATGACGCGCAGGATATTGACAAGGTCTCTATACCTTTTCCTTTAGGCATTGTGATGGGTTCAGAAGGCGAAGGGGTCAGGTACGGCATTGACAAGCAGCTGGATATAAAGGCGCGTATCCCCATGCGGGGCGCCAAACTTTCCTTTAATGTCGCAATGGCCTGCGCCATCTTCTGCCACGAGATCTCCAACAGGAGAAAGAAATAATGAATATCCAGGATGCATGGGAAAAGGCATTGAAAAAGACAAAGATAATACGGCCGCGCGCGCAGGAACTGCAGACATTTTCTGAAACTAATGTCGCTTACACTTTTTTAGCAGAGGCACTGGTGAACAGGGGCGATACCATTGTCAGAAAAGGAGAGGTAATGGTTGAAAAGCCCGCCATAGTGCTTCCTTCGAATTCGCCTCAATTCGAAGGTTTTGATTTTGAAAAGGAATTCGAGATAGGTCAAGATATAATCACGAATTTTCTCCTGGTAAGGGGCGTGAGTTTTCCGTCCATGAAATACAATAATAAGACCGACTCTCTTAATATATACGACGGCCATATTGATAAGGCGATCAAGTATTATTCTGATATGCTGCAGCGAAAAGAGGATGTGCATTCAGGTCTCGTGGTCGGGCCTGAGGATTGCTGGCAGTTTTCAGTCTTGATCTTTACGTGCACGCAGATAGTTAAATCAGCCAATAGTGACATAAGGCGGCTATTGGAACGATTCAGAAAAGAAGATAAACCCCGTCCCTAAATTAGGGACGGGGCGCGTCCCGCTGATCCTACCTTTAAATATCCAATGAATAGAAAAGACATCAAGGATTTTACAATCGAAGAACTTAAAAAGGAGCTGGTCAGGGTCCAGGAACCATCTTACAGGGCTGGCCAGATATTTGATTGGATTTACAAGAAGAGGGCGCAGGATTTTGAGAAGATGAATAATCTTCCAAAGTCACTTAGAGATAAATTGGCCCGTTTATATTCTTTAACAAGCCTGAAACTCAGGAAACGCCTTAAGTCCCCGGACCGCACTGAGAAATTCCTGTTCGAGCTTTCAGACGGAAAATTTATCGAGTCGGTTTTGATATATTCCGGCAACAGGAAGACGCTTTGTCTTTCCACGCAGGTCGGGTGTAAATACGCGTGCGCGTTTTGCGCGAGCGGCATCAAGGGCTTTATGCGAAATCTCACTGTTTCTGAAATACTCGAGCAGATCTTATTTGCGCAGCGGACAGGCGCAAGGGAAATAACTAATTTTGTTTTTATGGGCATGGGCGAGCCATTTGACAATTATAAAAATGTCTCAAAGACGATTTTAATAATGAACTGCGCCGAAGGCCTGGGTATAGGCGCTCGAAGGATCACTGTTTCAACATGCGGCATAGTGCCCGGGATAGAGAAGTTCAAGGATCTGGAGATCCAGGCCAATCTGTCAATATCTTTGCACGCAGCGAATGATAGATTAAGAAATTCCCTTGTGCCGGTCAACAGGAAATATCCATTGGCCGAGCTCATCAGGGCCTGCAGAGATTTTATAAACGAGAAAGGCAGGATGATCACGCTTGAATATGTGTTGATCAGGGGCAAAAATGATTCTATAAAAGACGCTGACGAGCTTTCGAGCATAGCCAGAAGCCTGAATGCAAAAGTGAACCTGATACTGTACAGCCCTGTCCCTGGTAAAGACTTTCAGGCGCCTTCAAAGAAGCAGGTGGATATATTCGCGGCCAGGCTCGTCAGGCATAAGGTAGGCGTGACAGTGCGCGGCTCAAAAGGCAAGGACATCCAGGCTGCCTGCGGCCAGCTCGCCTTAAGTTGACAAACTCGACACGTTCATTTTGTCAACTTAAGGGAAGATATAGGGAAGATATAGGTGTTGAACAAGGTAGTGGAGTGTGATAAGATAACTTAATATGTCGGAGAATAAGGTCAGTTACAAGAAAAGCATAAAGAAATGGCCCATGGATGAGAGACCGAGGGAAAGGCTCTTTAAGTATGGGGAGCATACCCTGAGCAATGCAGAGCTACTGGCAATACTCTTTAAAAATGGGTCTCTAGGGTCGAGCGCAGTGGATTTGGGCAGGGAGGTAATAACGCATTTTAAGACATTTCGCAATATGAGCCATAGCGATGTAGAGGAATTGAGAAAATTCAAAGGCATAGGCGATGCAAAGATCGCTCAGCTCAGGTCTGCATTTGAGATAGGTAGGCGCTTCATGTGTGAGGAAAAGAAGATACTGGGCACGGTTAATTCGCCTAAAGAGGTGGCTGATTTTTTGATGCCTCGCCTGAGAGACCTTAAGAAGGAGATATTTCAAGTATTGCTGCTAGATAGCAAAAATAATATAATAGATATAGTAGAGATAGAAGAGGGGACTGTTGACCAGGCAGCCCCGCATGTAAGGGAGATAGTTTTGAAGGCAATCCAGAATTTTGCTGTGAGTATCATCGCTGTCCATAATCATCCTTCAGGCGATCCTGAGCCGAGCGAGGAGGATACTGCTTTTACTGAGAATTTAAAGAGGGCAGGAGAGGCGTTGCAGCTTAATGTATTGGATCATATAATAATAGGAGATAATAATTTTTATAGCTTTACAGACGAAAAGCGCCTATAGCTCAATCGGATAGAGCGGCTGGCTTCGAACCAGTAGGCTGGAGGTTCAAGTCCTCCTAGGCGCACCAGTCTAAATCGCCCTGCGATTTTGCGATTAAATCAAAGGGCTTACTATAAGAAAACAAAAGACTTCTGTCTTTTAAAATAAAATTCGAGCCGACTGTTTTTAAAAAATCTCGCGAAGGCCGGGGATTTTCTTGCCAAGCGACAGAACCTATGCGGTTGCAGGTAGTTACGAATTCCTTGGCGTGTTCGAGCCACCCGCCGCTAGATTTCTCTATCTGGTCAAATTTCTCCTTCAAAGCGTGCTTTTCATTGAGTAGTTTTGCCTTAAGATTCTGATATTCTTCATCTGAAATATCTTGTGAAATATAGAGATCAATGAGCCGCTCTATCTTAGCGTCTATTTCCTTTATCTTTTGAGAAATTTGGCCAGATAGAGAAAAAGAGGCTTTGCTTTCCCTTGAGGCATAATAATCAAATCTTTTAAATATCTTTTCTTTTACACTATCATCAATGTATACTTTTTTTAGTGCATCTATCAGTTGGGAAAGCAAAGCCTCTTCTCTAAGAAACTTTTGCGTGCAGCTTGTATTCTTCTTAGTGCAGCGATAATAGATGTAGCCTCGCTGATATTCAGCAGTGATCATGCGACCGCACTCGCCGCATCTCATTAGCCCTGTATACTCAAACTTAATCCTACCTCTTACCTGCGGATGTCTATGGCCTAATAGAATCTCCTGTAGAGTGTCGAAAAGTTTCTTAGAGATAAGCGGCGGGTGGCTTCCTTCGTAGAGTTCGCCCTTATAACGAATCATGCCATAGTAGAAGGGATTGCGTAGTGTCTGTGATACTACTTCATGGGAGACAGGCTTGCCCGTTCTACTTAAAAGGCCCAATTTTGTAACTTGTCTATGAAGTTCAGCTACTGAAATATCGCCTTTGGCGAACACTTCAAACATCTTCTTTACGAGTATAGACTTATCGTCGTCCAAGATGATAGTACGGTTCTTGTAATCGTTAATATATCCAAGAGGCGCCCATCCTGGCCACTCGCCACGCCTTAGCTTCTCGCGTATACCGCGCTTCACATTCTCAGATAGATTGTCTATGTAGTATTTACTCTGGCCAAAGGCGATATTCAGCACGAACTTACCCTGAGCGGTGTTATCAAAGCGATAAGTGGGGAATCGTAGATCTTTCAACACGCCTTGATCGACAAGATAGATTATTTTGCCGCCATCTATACTATTACGGGCAAGCCTGTCTGGATGCCATGCTAAGATACCGTCAGCATCACCTACTTCTATGCGCTTCAACATATAGTTGAAGAATCGTCTGCCTGGTTGTTTAGCTGTCTTAGCTTCCATGAATTCCTCAACGATACTCAGTCCTTCTTTTTGGGCGAACTCTCTGAGTTCATTGAGCTGCGAGTCAAGAGAAAGTATCTGTCTATCTTCTTCATCTGTAGACTTGCGGGCGTAGATAAAGTATCTGTTCATTGCGCACCTCCATCGTGTAGGTTCTGTCGTTCGCTTGGCAAAGAAAATGTTTTTGAGATCTTGATATATCTCGAAAATATTTTCTTACTCGCCGAAGGCGAGAAGAAAATCCCCGGCCTTCGCGAGATTTTTTAAAAACAGTCGGCTCGAATTTTATTTTAAAAGACAGAAGTCTTTTGTTTTCTTATAGTAAGCCCTTTGATTTAATCGCAAAATCGCAGGGCGATTTAGACTGGTGCTGCGTTGCCGCTGAAGTTCGAACATATTTCAAGGACATCCTTGAAAATTCCCTCTCCCCAAATAAAAGGGGAGAGGGTTAGGGTGAGGGGGAATAATGGCCCCTCGGCCCTACAGATCTATTCCAAGCGAGGCTCGGCCCTCATCTGTGGCTGCGGGTTGCCCGCAGCCACAGATGAGGGCATCCGACCCCGCCTACGCTCGCCAGATACTCTGAGGCGGGGTCGGATGTCTCTGGCCTACGAGACGTAAATACATACGACGGCCAGAGTGGCCGAGCCGTACACGCAGCTCGATGCGGGGCTTACCGTGCACCCTGCAGGGTGCACGGTAAGCCATACACGCTCCTAGCGCTCTCGCAAAAAAGTGAAATTTCCCGCCGCCGAAATTTCGCTTTTTTGCGAGAATCATGAGAGCTCACTTAAAAAGACCAGATGCGCGGGGCATGCTTACGTTCTGGAATGTCGGACGAAATTTTTTTTTAATATTAGCTGATTATGCTTTCTTTCAGGAAAAATTCAAAGTTTTTATCTTTTATTCTTATGCCGTCAATCCTTGACTTTGGTATCCATTGTTTACTAATGGGTAGATCTACAAGGACAGCTTTTTGAGTCTCATGGAGAATACGGACTTTGACCCAAAGGCGTCTTTCTTCCGGACATACAAGCGTATATAGGCTGAATAATCCTAACATAAAATTACCTTGCTAAATATAAGAAGTCGGTTTAAAATGTAGTCGTTATTTATGGTCCCGTTATACTATATAACTATGATACCATAGTTATGATAGTCTGTCAAGGAGAAAATCATGCTTGCAGCAAATATAAAGAGATATCGAAAAAAGCTTAAATTGACACAAGAAGGATTAGCCAGGAAGACAGATATTTCATATAGCACTTTAATAAAGTTAGAGTCAGGGGAAATTGCCGACCCTAGAATGGAGACATTAAAGGAAGTAGCAAAGGCTCTTAATGTTAGCATAGATAATCTTGTTGAATAGGACTGTGTCGACCCATATGATTGAGGTGTCAGTATTAAATGGGATCTTGGCGAGATCTTCTGGAATAAAACAAGAAAAAAGGGAGATTAATCATGCAAGATGTAAAAAAGAAATATAGAATAGCACCCTCAGCTTTAACCTTCTTATACGAACAATGTAAACGCTGTTACTATCTAAATGCGGTTCACGGTATTGCCCCGCCTTCGATTGCCCTGCCAGGTGTCTTTAGTAAAATCGCAGGCCTTCTAAAAAATCATTATGATGGCAAGCGCACAAGCGACCTGCATCCTGATCTACCCCCTGGAGTCGTTAAATATGCTGAGAAGCAGGTTAAATCAAGAACTATCCGGTTCCCGGGTTATAACAGCTCATGCTTTATTAGCGGAAGATTCGATATCGTTGTTCAGTTTGACGATGGAAGTTACGGCGTTATAGATTTTAAGACTGGCAAGCCGCACGAGTCCAAGGTCGATCTCTATAACCGCCAGCTGCATGCGTATAGTTACGCCTTAGAACATCCAGCCCCAGGATCGATGTCATTATCGCCTGTTACAAAATTGGGGCTACTATATTTCTACCCCTCAGAGATTAGCCAGACCAGCATTGAAAAGCTTTCCTATGAGGCTGAGATCCAATGGATTGAGATAGAGAAGGATGAAGAGGGTTTCATGAAATTCGTTGAAGAAGTATTAGGTGTGCTTGATAAAGATGAACTTCCTGAGTCTTCCCAAAACTGCCCATGGTGCGAGTA
>JAHIPS010000099.1 GCA_018902915.1 Candidatus Omnitrophota bacterium
GCCTTACTGATGTAACGATTGCAACAATCGATAATATTGACATTACCCTGGATAACATCGCAGATGAATTCGCAGCACGAGACTTCTTCATAGATGCAGCAGCAGCCCTTGACTTTATAAATTCCACAGGCATCCCAGCAAACATTAGCTTAACAAATATCCACTCCATATCCTTTGGCAAAGACCTCTGGGGAGGCCTGAATTTTACCACAACCATAAACTCCGATCTCGATACCTATGGCAGCAGGGCGCTTTGGGGGACTGTTACTTCTACCACTATTGGCACAGACGCATTCGGCTCAAGCTACGAAAGCATCACCATAACAGAGAATGACTATCAGAAAAAGCCTGTCAATAACATCACTGCCTATGTCATAGACAATTACACAGTAACCACCCATAGCGAATCAACTGATGTCTTTGGAGGAAGTGTCTACAGCGTAGGTAGGATAAAATATCAGAATGGTGTAACTGCAGGAGGCTACTTCGGCCTTACAGGCACAATTGACTATTCCTTAACAAAAACCGAGATAGTAGGAAAACTAACGGAATTCTTTGAAGACGACCCTGATCCTAATGCTGAAGATTATTTAACAGCCGAACAAAAAGCCCAGGCGCTCTATGATGATTCAGGCATAGAAGATGCTGACCTAGCAGGCAAACACTCCATCTCCTTTGGCAAAGACCTCTGGGGAGGTATAAGCTTCACCACAACCATAAACTCCGATCTCGATACCTATGGCAGCAGGGCACTTTGGGGGACTGTTGCCAGCACCACAGGAGGCCAGGACGCGTTCGGCTCAAGTTACACCTCATATACAAGGACAGAGAATACTTATGCCAAACAGGAAATAACCTTAAATGAGAATGACCCAATAACAGCTTATATCCTGGATTACTACACAGTTACAACAGCTTCTTCTTCCACTGACATCTTCGGAGGAAGCGTATATTCATACAGTAAGTTAAAATACGATAACGGCGTAACAACTCATGATCAATCCCTTGAGCCTTCAACAGAATACTTCGGTCTTGATGATGTAACGATTGCAGAAGCAGCACAAGACTTCTTCGTAGATGTAACAATAGCCCTTGCCTTTATAAATTCCATAGGTATCACAGCCGCTGATTTAACAGGCAAACACTCCATCTCCTTTGGAGAAGACCTCTGGGGAGGTATAAGCTTCACCACAACCATAAACTCCGATCTCGATACCTATGGCAGCAGGGCAAACTGGGAGACTGTCGCCAGCACCACAGAAGGCCAAGACGCCTTCGGCTCAAGTTACACCTCATATACAAGGACAGAGAATACCTATGCCAAACAGGAAGTATCATTTGCCACTGGAGTAATAACCGCCTATGTCCTGGATTACTACACAGTAACAACCACCTCTCAATCCAATGACATCTTCGGAGGCGCAGTATATAACGTAAGCAAACTAAAATACATCAACGATATAACCACAGATTCTAGATCCAGCGATCCTTCAAAGAACTACTATGGCCTTGATAGGGTAGAAGCACAAACTCTTACAGTAGGTCTTATTGAAAAGCTTCTTGTAGATGCAGGGTTCTTTACAGATGAATCTGTTCCTCGGGATGTAAGAGAAGAGGTAGCAAAACAAGAAGCTAGGAAATTCCTAGCCTCCACAGGTCTTAAAGACGCTGACTTACAAGGCGCCTTTAGCGTAGGATTAGGCAAAGACCTCTGGGGAAGCATAAGCTTCACCACAACCATAAACTCCGAGCTCGATACCTATGGCAGCAGGGCAAACTGGGGGACTGTCGCTAGCACCACAGAAGGCCAGGACGCGTTCGGCTCAAACTACACCTCATATACAAGGACAGTGAATACCTATGACAAACAGACAGTAGATTTTACTACTGCTGAAGATATAACCGCCTATGTCCTGGATTACTACACAGTTACAACAGCTTCTTCTTCCACTGACATCTTTGGCGGAAGCGTATATTCATATAGTAACTTAAAATACGATAATGGCGTAACAACTCATGATCAATCCCTTGAGCCTTCAACAGAATACTTTGGCCTTGATGATGTAACGATTGCAGAAGCAGCACAAGACTTCTTCGTAGATGTAACAATAGCCCTTGCCTTTATAAATTCCATAGGCATCACAGCCGATGATTTAACAGGCAAACACTCCATATCCTTTGGAGAAGACCTCTGGGGAGGCATAAGCTTCACCACAACCATAAACTCCGACCTCGATACCTATGGCAACAGGGCGCTTTGGGGGACTGTCGCCAGCACCACAGAAGGCTACGACGCCTTCGGCTCAAACTACACCTCATATACAAGGACAGAGAATATCTATGCCAAACAGGAAATAACCTTAAATGAGAGCGACCCGATAACCGCCTATGTCCTAGATTACTACACAGTTACAACAGCCTCTTCTTCCACTGACATCTTTGGCGGAGATGTATATTCATACAGTAAGTTAAAATACGATAATGATGTAACTTCTTATAATAATGAGGAATACTTCGGCCTTACTGCTACTGGTGTAACAATAGAATCTGTTGCCCTGGCTGACATCGCAGCTGAATTCGTCGCTCAGAGATTCTTTACAGGAGATGAAGCTTTGGAAGATGCCAATGCCTTTATAACCTCCACAGGCATCACAGAGGGTGATTTAACAAACAAGCACTCCATATCCTTTGGAAAAGACCTCTGGGGAGGCATAAACTTCACCACAACCATAAACAATACCACCACCGTAGAATACTACGCCAACAGGGCGCTGTGGAAAGACATTGAAATCACCACCATCGGCACAGACGCGTTCGGCTCAAGCTACACCACCATAACAGATACCCACAATAAATATACAGACCAGGTAACAATAGATGGTAACATCATAAAAGCAAAGGTAATAGATTCTTACACAGTAAATACAGTCTCTACCTCCACTGATGTCTTTGGAGGAACAGTCCATAGCTTATCCAACATAACCTACCAAAATGGAGAGATCACAGAAGGCACTAAAAAGGCATGGGGTCTTACCGAAGCAAACTATACGACATACAATTATGAAACATTACCAGAAGTCCTTAAAGATGCAGGCCTTGATGAAGATGAAATAGCTTACTTTATGGATGAACATGGAATCGCAGGGGATGTAACGTTCACAGGTGCTATCTCAGTAGGCCAGGACATATTCGGCGGCAAGAGCGTTACATTGACAACATATGAAAAAAATAATGAAGGCAAGATTATAAAGATACATGCCAACAGGGCCTTTTTCTTAAAATCAGTTGCCAAAACAATCGGCTATGACGTCTTTGGCTCAACCTACAGCACCACCACCATAACCACTAACACATACAAAACTCTCAGTGAAATAGGTGTAGCTCCAGAAGACTTAGGATTAGCTCAAGGAAGCGATCCTTTAGTATTACTTAGCTATACAGTTGAAACAGACTCCACCTCTAATGACATCTTCGGAGGAGAGGTTCAGACAAAGTCAAATTATACCTATACCAACTCTGTCCTTACAAAAGCTGAAGTTGAAGCCCAATTTACAGATTTAGGCATAGCTATTCCATCTGGGGCAAGAGCTATCTGGGGTCTCAAGATACAAGATATACAAGCTAACGAAGTAAAAATAGACGATAATGCTTTCACAGGCACTCTCTCAGTAGGCACAGACTTATGGGGAGCTGAGTCCGTAACTACAACCATAAATACCTACATAGTCTTAGGAAACCGGGCGCTTGTAAAAGAGGCCACTGCCACCACAAAAGGCACAGATGCATTCGGCTCAAGCTATACCACCATCACCATTACAAACAATAACTATCAGGAAAAACCCATAACAATAGATGGAGAACAAATCACTGCCTATGTCATAGACGATTACACAGTAAAGACTGTATCTTGTTCCACTGACATCTTCGGAGGAGACGTATATTCATACAGTAACTTAACATATGATAATGATGTAACTTCTTATAATAATAAAGAATACTTTGGCCTTACAAATGTAAGCATTGCGACTATTCTAATTGAAGGCGAAAACCCCAGACCCATTACCCTGCAGGATATCGCAGATGAATTCGCAGCACAAGGCTTCTTCATAAATGCAGCAGCAGCCCTTACCTTTATAACCTCCACAGGCTTCACAGCCGATAAGTTAACAGGTGAGCATCACTCCATATCCTTTGGACAAGACCTCTTTGGAGGTGTAAATTTTACCACAACCATAAACAATACCACCACCGTAGAATACTACGCCAACAGGGCATTGTGGAAAGACATTGAAACCACAACAGTCGGCACAGACGCCTTCGGCTCAGACTATACGACCTATTCCACCACAATAAATAATTACCTGCCCAAAAACATTACTATAAATGGCATTACAATGAAAGGCGTATTGTTATTGGATAATTATATCGTTACCACCACTACCAGGTCCTCTGATTTATTCGGAGGAGAGCAGTTTTCGTATTCGTATTCAAGCATTAAATATAAAAACAACAAGATAACCCATGACAGCGGCAGAGAATATTGGGGCTTTACTGGCACAGATGAGATGGAGAACATAGTCGAATACAATGATATGGTAACTGAACTTGCGAATAAATGGTTTGATGGCGTCACTGAAGAAGCGAGGGTCGAAGAAGCGAGGGTCCTTCTTGGGAAATTTAATATATCCGGAAATGCAGATTTAATTATAAACGGTGAAAGAGCGCATTCCGTAAGCATCGGCACTGATGCCTGGGGCGCCTCAAGCGTTACGCTTTCCTTGACGACTGAGTGGGACACTTTAGGCAATAGGCCAATCGCCTTAGAGGTAAAATCCAGCACCACAGGCGGAGACATGTTTGGCTCAAACTATACCTCCACTACAACAGTGAACAATAGATATGATCAAATCTCATGGAATATAAACGGCGTAGATGTAGAGATATGGGCGATCCAGGATTCTTATTCAGTGACAGAGACTGACGGAAGCGATATATCAGGCAATACCTATTATACAAAGACAGGGCTTCATACAATTTATGGCGAGAAAGAAGAAAAAGGTAGGGCTATATGGACAATAATAGAGGCAAGGGAAGGGTATTATGAATGGAAACTAATAGGGCCTTCTCCTGCAATAGAAGGCTCTGATGCCCTCCCGGTTGCTACTAAATGGGCAATAAGGAAAAAAGTCTGGGTATCGGGTACTCACACAACTGGCTCTGATATATTCGGAAATTCATATACGAGTTATACCCATGATACAGAATACGTTATCTACGCCAACAGGGCATTTGTGAAGGAGCAGAAGACCACATCTGAAGGGACAAGCGTTGACGGCTCCGCCTCTACCACTAATAGCTGGGTAAAATATATCTATGACCCAGCGGATTATTACAGATTAGTGGCAGAGTTAAACGGCGAAAAAACAGAAGGAGGGTCAATAACCACTGGCTCTGACATCTTCGGAAATTCCTACACCTCAACCACTATAAATACATATGATGTTAAAGGAGGAAAGGCAGTAGTTACGGATGCCTTTACATTCAGCGAATCTTCTACCATTGATGGTTCTAAGAGCTATACATTTGGCAATACGCGTTATGACTATGGCGAAACAGATAATATCTGGGCTATTACAGATGTATATGAAACCGCGCTTGATTTAGCAAATGATAAAATCACCGTAACTTTAGATGATGGCACAGAAACAGAAGTTTCTATCTGGGATTACCTTACCAATGGCGAATATGGAGCTGGCTTTGACCCTGTAATGCTTTCCTACCTTGGCATTACAGAAGATACAGTGATAGGCGTTCCAGGACAAACAGGCGGCACGCTCACAATAGGAACAGATCTTTTTGGCAACCTCAATTGCACAATGTCGCACACGGACTATAAAGTAGTTGCCAATGGCCAGTGGAAGCCCGAGTATGTTACGACATTGTCCAGGGGTCAGGGCCTTGACGGCTCGCTATCTGTAAGCATATCAAAGATAGAGCACATTTACGGCGATCATGTAATCAACGGCCGCACATATAAAGGAATATGGACAGGGACAGAAGATGTTGTTGTAAACATGTCTGACTCGAGTCCGTTTGGAGATGGTAACGGGGCTGCTATAACATGGTGGGGTTATCTTAAGGGTATATTTGGTGATGCGGTAGACAATATTTATCTGGTAAGGATTACAAATTATCTATCAGGACTAGGTCTTTTAGATGGGGTTAGTGATCAGGACAACGACGGAGACGTAGACGCAGATGATTATGCCATGGAGCATGGTTGGGATTCATGGAATGCATGGTGTGAATATACTGAGGGATGTCTAGAAAAAGGTGGTGAGGGTTTTGAGACTTCAGCGGGTTTTGTAATAAAGGTAGAATCTTATATATTACAGGGGAAAGTTACGGATACAAATGGTGATGGAGAGATTACAGTAGAAGATATTCCTGTCGAGGTTCTTATCCAGTTCTTAAATGAGATGTATGGGACGGAAAAAAATGCACCTTGTGAATGGGATAGATTAGCTCCAATTACAGAAACAGAAACCCTTGACCAGAATAGTTCTTTTTCCGGCTCTGTATCCATAGGCACTGATATATTCGGTAATCTCTCAGTTACAGTTACCAGTAATACCTATGCGCTCCAGGCTGACGGCAAGGTCAAGGTAACAAAATCAACATCCACCACATTCGGATACGCGATTGACGGAAGCTGGAGCAAGGGCACTCAGACTATAGAGTATTCTTATACCACAGGAGAAGAAGGACGCCAAGATCTTGAAAATGGACAGATAGATGCAGGCGATGTCTCTTCTTATCTGGATTCAGAAGGCAAGGCCTATAAAGGGTTACTCTTGAGTGTTACATCTGACGGAGAAGCAAACGGCGCTGACATGATGGGTAATGCCTATAATTCTACCACTACTTATACCTATATAATACTTGCAGGAAGGCCGCTTGTTAAAAATGTCACGACAGATACCTATGCTGATGACCTGCTGATGCTTGACTGGCAGAACCATACTGTCTCAGATACGACCTACTATTATATAGGCGAGTCAGGCATTAACTATGATCCGCAGACAGGAGAGATTTCTTATAGGCAAAAAGTATTAGATAGACTAACCGGCGAGGTTAAAGAGGTAATAGTTACAGATAGAATCTCAAGTGAGTATTCTGGCTACACAGGAGTCCTCCTGCATGTCACAGGCCAGAGCGTTACTACTGGCATGGACTCAAACCTGAACGACTTTACCTCAGTCGCTACTCTGACCTATATGCTGATAGATGGCAAACCAAAGGTCTCTTCCAGTGTTACGGTGTCCCACTACACAAATGATACAGAACCCTTCGCGTCTACAGACAAGTGGATTACGACAACTGTTAGCTACGAATATGTAAATGGCACTGAGACGCAGGATCAATTGGCTCAGAGTATGTATGGAAAGAATTACAGCGATTTAGAACAGGCCCAGATAGATCAGGTAAATCTAGTCATGGGCTGGCAGGGTGTCTTAAAACATGCAGAAGGCACTGTCCTTACACAAGGCCTAGAGAGAGGAAATTTAATATTAAACCCGATAAACATAGATTTTGATAATATCGTTGAGAATGCAGACGGCACATATTCGGTTACAGTAACTTTGCCGGACGGCAGCACGCGCGATGTTACTCTTACCTCAGAAGGACTTGAAGGCCTTAGAAACGGCACTTACGGAGGCGATTTTACAGGCACCATAACATTTGAGATAATAAACGGCCAGGCAAAGATAAAGACACAGGATGAGACACTTGTATTAGCGGGAAGAGACGATACTTTGTTATTTCTTGATAGGATTGACGCCATTGACAGGAGCGCTACAACCTTTATTACGAGGACCAAGGTCACCCACCACTATGACCAGGCTACCGGAAAATACATTGATGATGAAGACCATGGCAAGGAGATAGAGGTCTGGATGAACGGCTACTCGTTTCAGGATGTAGCTGACCTTATGAAGTTCTGTGATGATGCAGGAATTGATATGTGTGCGGTTAAAAAGTATTACGAGGAACATACAGAAAATGATCTCTCTGTTAACTGGACAGAAGATTTCACTACGTGGCTCAATGCTATAGTCATGTATCTATTCAGGGATGAAGACCCGCTGGATCCAGATGCTGTTGTTACTGTAAAGGTTAAGGCTACAAATGGTTCCTATTGTCTTGTAATGGTTACAAGGGACGATCTTGCAATGTTACTGCAGGGTTCAACGGTCAATGTGATGGCTCAACTAACAACTGGTCCAGAGGAGAGGGCGTTTATAAGGCCAACCGCTTTTTCAGAACAGGATATTCAACTTGAAATATCAACACAGCGAATCTATCTCAATCAGCATACGATTACCCATGAATACGGCTGGGAATACGATAATAAGGGCAGGCTTACAGCATACAAGGAAAAGATATGGTCCAACGCATCTCCATCCATTCACACTTATAAAGAACACTCCATGTCCTATAAAAAAGTAACGCTTATCAGTAGTGACGGCACCGAAGTCGAGGTTTATAAAATAAAGGATCATCATATAGAGATATACAAGATCGGCACCTTGCCAACACAGGAAGAATGGACTTATGGAAGTCAGAGGCGTGCAGATTGGACTCCTCGCGGTGGGAATGTGATAGATACAAGTGCCAGTGATCAGAGGCAGATCATTGACATGACTGACATAGAGTATGACGACTTCGGCCGCATGAAGTCTTACAAAGAGACCGTGAAACAGGGTGATCTCACTATAACAAATCAGGTCACAGGAATTAATTACAATAGCTATGGCCAGATAACCTCAAGGACAACAGAGACATGGAGAAAAGGCAAAGTCTGGGATGAAAAGAAAAAAGAGTGGCTCTACCTGGATGATCGCAATAAAACATATGAAGAGCTCCAGTATAACGGCCTTGGCCAGGTAATATATAGCCACGCAAGGGTTACTCCTTATAAATGGTGCACTGACGATGCTGGAAGACCAAAAGCTTTAACGCCTTATTCCAAAGATACCTATTATACTTATAATTCGCTAGGCCAGATATCATCCACGTTTGAACAGAGCCTTGACTCTGAAACGCTCTTTCCTTATTTTGCCATAAGCGTATTTACTTATACTTCATTCGGTGAAATAGATGAGGTAACTAAGTCAGGTTATGGTAGAAGGTTGATTGATCTGAACGAGAGTGACCAAAATCCATTAAAAGAAGAGAACGAAATATGGGTGGATGGTTTCATTTTTAGCTCAAATAATTCTATTATGGGCAACGTGTTAGATGCGCCTGGAATAACTGAGTCAGATAAGTTCGTTATGATTGATGGCAAAAAATATTACCTTGTAATAGATGCAGAAGGTAATGTTATAGGATGTCACCGTAAGGATAACCGCCTGTGGAAGGTGTTCAAAGGATTTTATAGAAGTGCAAATGGAAAAGTTACTGTCTATGATGTAACTGACGTAGTTCTAACTGGCGGAGAAAGATATAGAGTTGGACATCGAAGAGGCACTTTTGATCCTTACATAGAGGTATATTTCACATCTACTACAGAATTTACATATAACTCTTTGTTGCAAATAGCTGGCATTCATGAGATAGGCACGCTCAATGAGTATAACTATGAATTCTGGAGAGTTGGCATAACCTATGATGTATTGGGCCAGGTCACTGGCTATACGCAATACGGAACAGGTGCCGAAAGCGGCTCAGGAGCAAGCCTAAAAGACGCAAAAAAGCAGAATAATAAAAGTTATAATATATCCAATTATGACCAGAAATACAATAAAAACGGAGAGTTAACGGATTATTACAAGGATAAGCATAGCTGGAAAACCGGTACTTCTGATACGGGAGATAAGGAAAGAAACAAGCATTACACTATTGACCGCACCCGCAACGCGGAAACAGGACAGCTTCAAAAGATAGAGACCAGGGTTAAGTGGAACAATAGAAAAGACAAGGGCGATTTTACGTATACGACTAAATTTAGTTATGATGGTGATGGAGTATTAATAGGTAAATCCGAATCTGATACAGGCAAGGTAAAGGCAAAATGGACTACTGAACGCATAGCAGAAGTTCTTGCAATGGCTATTCTTACTATAATAGTTAGCAGTATACTTCCCGGAGCCGGAGTTAGTTTATTTGCTGGAGGCTGGCAGAGTTTGTTAGCGATTGTTAATGTAGTTGGTACATCGCTTATTACTACTGGTATGCAATACTTGATGCATGGAACGGATAAACAATTCATAAAATTTATGAAGGACGAGTGGAAACCTCTTAAGGCTGTTCTATTTAGAGGCATTGGTGAAGGATTTAAAGCCGTGACCAATTGGCTTAAAGGCGGCATATTCGAAGGAATAGGAAATGCTACTGTAAGCACAGCCGCAGCCGCAGTAACAGTGTCTGTAGTAACCTATTTTGCCTTAACCAGTGTCATCAAAGATAATGGCACGCGCCTTTTAGCCGCCCTCCTTGTAGGCTTGCTTGTGGTTGGAGGCGCGATATTATGGAACAAGATAAAGGATATCAAATTCATAACCGCTATAAGGCTCAAGTGGAAGAAATTCATAACCGCTATAAGGCTCAAGTGGAAGAAATGGAATAAACTAACAGCTGCGGGAAAAAGCGTTATAAAATCAGGCGCAGTGCCCAAGGACCTTTCATTTAAACTTCCTGATAGTAAGCTTCTTGATAGTAAACTTCTTGGTAACTTTTCTGGCAGAATAGTACAATTGGAAAGATATACCTTAGGTTCTTTGGATTTTGGCATTGTCATGCGCCAGGCTGTCGTAGATACCATAAATACCATTGCCGCAGAAGAGCTGGGTGACTGGGAATCCAGTAAAGGCGAAAAGACATTCTGGGCAACGGTTAATGTATTGACTTCCGGCAGCAGAAATATCTATGAAGCCGCGGCCAATTTAGGCGCAGATTTCTATTATGCTTCTCTTATAGTCCAGCCTAAGTATCAAAAGGAAGCAAAAGAAGGTGGTGGACCTAAATTCTGGCTTGATTTTATCCGTCATTCATTCAAATCAGCGTTTCAGTCAAGGCCTGATGAGTTTTCTCAAACTTTAGAGAATTCTGGGGAATACGTAATCGTGGACCTTGTAAAAACAAGCACAAGGGATACTGGTGAGATAACAAAAACATACGAGGCCATAGACGCAGACGGCAATATAACCATCTACCAGACAACGACCACGAAGATAGGAAAACATTCGTTTATTATTGAATACAGTAAATTCGATAAAACTACAGACTCTTATAGTCCCACAAAAAACTCTATGACCCATTGGGACCACAGGGATAAAGAGGCATGGGATCCTGTTTTTGACGGCGCAAAGTCAGTTACTGAACTTTCTGACGGCACTATGGTAGTAAAAGGCCTTCCTGATTTAGTTAGAGACACACTGGGCAAAGAATTCGAAGAATATTTTAAAGACACTTTTACGCTAAAGGTAAATGAAGCCGGCGATTTTATTCTCGAGAGTGATAAATTGAGCGTTGCTGTAAAAGATAAAAAAGTAATAGTTGCCTCAGAGACTTTAAAAACAAAAACCGGCGAAGACAATAAACAATACACCTTTTGCTATAGCTGGAAAGAATTGGGAGATATGGGAGTAGAAAAGGACGCTTTAAAAAACGATAAAGAGAAGTTTGAGATTTCAGTTGATGAAGAGACAGGCCATACTACCTATAAGAGCAGTGATTTAATGGTTGTTACTGAGGCAGACGGCGGCGGGTTAATATTCGCACGGCTTACCAAGTCCGGCAGCAAAGAATTCATTAACTACCTTGAAATCTTCCTAAGGGAAGAGATTGGCAGCAGAATGGAATCTATGTTTCTGGATGAAATAGGAGAGCAGGCAGAAGGCAGAGAAGAGGCAGAAAAGATCCTGGGCCATCTAGAAGGATTGGAAGAAAAGGAAGTCAGTATTGAGATAGAAGGCGACGATATAGAGATTTTGGTGGATGGTAAGGAGTTAGACTGGAAAGTAGACATTGAGGAGCTCGCTGAATTAGCCAAGGAAGGCATCTCTGGCCTGGGAGAATACCTTGTTAAATTTTACAAGATATTCACAGAGGCGCTCGATAAACTTGCAGAGTCAAAAGGATGGGACGAAAATGATAAAAAAGGATTAGTAAAGAAGCTTGTCGCAGATATTGCGAAGGAGATTAAAAACGTCTTAGCAGATGCGGACGGCAATGTATATATTGACTCTGACGGCATTTCAGAGCTCGTAGCTACCATAGGTGCATGTTTCCTGAGCGGAGACGAAGAGGCAGGAATATTTGTGGAAAATGTTCTGGTAACGGTATTGGGTTTGGATCCCATACAAGATGGATTTGAGTATACTATTATTAGCGATCCAGAAAGAGACAAGCTCAAACTAGGAGGCAAAAAGGTAGATTCCATAAACGGCGAGGTTAGAGAATATGAATACACTGATAGAAATGGAAAAACACAGACATTTTATATCCTTCAGAAAGACGCTTATATAAAGGTTAAAATAAACGGCGAAGAAATTGAATTTGGCCGGGGTACTATATTTAAGGTAGTAGAAGGAGATGTTGTAGCGATAGGAGAAGGAACGATAGCGATAGGAGAAGGAACGATAGAGCTTGTCAAGGGTGACATAGGCAAAAAACAAGACGGCACAGGCTATGTCGTGGTAACCCATGAATCAGGCATAGTAGAACCGATAGATATTGATGGGATAACAGGTGTTACGAAAAGAAAGGATGCAAAAGTTTCCGGCCTTGTGGACCCTACAGGAGAGGATACGCTATATAAACAAGAAATAGGCACTACAGTGGCAGTTGTATCTGTAGGCGGACTTATCCTTAAAGTAAAATATATCGTAAAACAAAGTGACTGGATATCCACTATTACCTCCAAATTAAACAGCCTGCTGCCTAAGAATCTACAGATAAAAATTGATGAAGGGTTCATTGCTGATTTAAAGAAAGATAGTAATATTTTAGATATAGATAAGATATACCCTGGCCAGGAATTGATATTTACTATAGAGGTGAACAGTAAAGATGATTTTAAAGAAGGCAATGGTTTTGAGATTATATCTTTTGAAGAAGTAAAGCCACCCGCGGAAGACGTTAAACCCCATACCGACCGTGCGCCTCCGTCTGCGGATACGGATGAATTTGACATAAAGGGACTTAAATCCTACCTCAATAAACTCGAATCCAAAATAACCTCATATAAGGGAAAGCTTAGCTTAGACCGCTTGTTCATAGGCCATGAAGCCAGCTACTTCAGAAACATCAAAGCCGCGCTGGAAAAGACCTATAAAACGGGTGAAGAGGTTGCGCTTATAAAAGGAAAGTTCAAGGTATTGGGCGAAGACCAAGAATATAAGCTGGGCGATATATTCACCGCAGTAGTCACAGAAGACAGGATCAGCTTAGGCAGCGGCCTTGTAACTGCCGAGGAAGGGCACAAGATAAAAGTAGAATTTTCAGGTCAAGGCTTTAGATGCATGCCTTTAGATGGAGAAGAATATACCATAAATGAGTTCAAACCAGGCGATAAAATTCCTTCCACTAACCTGCGCGTAAAAGAAAACAGAGGACATGGTATATCTATATGCACTGAAGAAGGCACAGGTGATACTAAGACATTCATTATCCGTTCCGATGGCAGTCATGAGGTATTAAACCGTGTTGTTGAAGAGGAAGAAAAACCTGCTTCTCCGAAGATTACGATGGAATATGTAAACCTGGCAGCCTTAGGGGATTCGATAGGATATGATGAGGTCAATGAAGCGAATATAGTAAAGACCACGGCTAAATATTTAAAAAGAGAATCGGAGCAGTTTAATATCATAAAGGCAATAAAGATAGATGAAGGCATACAACTAAATGTGATAGTAGATAAGGACTCTAAGGTGATAGCTTTTACCTTTATAATATTTGGCGAAGAGCCAGAGCCATCAGCTAAGGTAGTGGGAGAAGGCATGGCATCATTTAAGACTCTTAAATCCAGCTATCAGTATAATAATGATGTTTTACTAAGGCAAGCAGCTAAAGAAACAATAGGAGACGTGACAGCCTATATTGAATTAGAGGCATTAAAGGATAAATACGGCGAAGAGGTAATCTCCAACATAGCAACCGTCTGGGTAGAAAGCGGTCATGATATAGCTGAACTCCCGTCTTTTATTACTGATATTGTAAAGGCTGCCGGGTGGTGGGATACATCTGGCCTGTCTGAGGAGGCAATATCTCTCTTTACTGATAGTACAAAGGCTCTTTTAAAAACCCTGCCTGCTGCACTCAAGGCTTGTAAAGAGAAAAATCTTACTCCTTCTCAGATTACTGATATTGTAAAGGCTGCTGATCCATGGCCTGACATTGCTTTAAAAGCCCTGCCTGCTGCACTTGAGGCTGGGTTTACTTTTTCCTGGACAGTTACTCTTATTACTGATATTACAATCGCTGCCGGAATGTACGCGGCGGATACAGCTTTATTCTACACCCCAGATTTATTGATTTTATCTAAATCTTTACGCATGACTTCCAGTGAAGCAAGAGAAAGCATTTTGTTTGTAGTTAAATACGGAAGCTTAGATATAGGAAATATGTGGTATCTCGCAAGAGAGCTTAAAATAGATCTTAGACAGTGTACTACACCCGAAGGATTGGCTCAGGAATTTGCCAAAAAACTAAACGAATACGGGCTTAAAAAGCAAGGTTCTTCTAGTAGTTTTGAATATATATTTAATAGGGCGGCAGTTATGATAGATAAGCTGCATGACGCAGAGGCCAAGCTCGATAATCGCGATAGTATCAGGGACGCCATTGTGGAGGCATTAGATACCAGGAGCTCTTATTATCTTATTGCCCTGGCAGGCGCTTCACTTTACCCGTCTACTTTTGATAAAATATTTGAGAATAAGATTAAACCGGACATTTCATCTTTCATCGATGAAGTTGAGGCTACTGAAGTTGAGGCTACTATTGATCCTGAAGGAACTTATGCTGTAGACTTTATGTTGAGTTTAGCTGGCTATAATCTGGTAAAGGATGTAATAAAAGAAATTCCTGAATATCTTATCCGTACTCTCTATTCAGCTGTAAAGGACCAAGATAATATTGTGAAGAATAGCTCCCTGCTTACCTCTATATTTACAGCTATATTAACCGATCCTAGTTTATCCCAGTATAAAGAAGAAACTGAGGATCTCCTCATTGTTGAATTTAAAAGATACGCTAAGGAAAATAATATAGAAGGTTTTGGGGCAATAGGTTATCAGATAAAGTTAAATTCTCAGGCTTTCTCAAAAAAGAATCAGCCTGAAGTAAATGAGATTTGCCGATTCCTCCCTGAAATCATGGATCCTTCAGTTCCAATAGAAACATGGCTAAAGGATATTACTATAACCGCAGTGTTGAGATTTCGTACGGATGAAAAATGGTTTATAGAGACAATGAGATTTTTTGATAAAGTATTAGGCTTTAGCGAACCCAAAGAGATAGAGGAAGGAAAAACATGGGAGCTTTCCAAGGTTGTAAACGGCGTGATTCTGAAGATAATAGTTACCATCAACGATGATTATAAGAATGAAAAGCTTGATATATTCTGTGCGCGTTCACACATCTATCATAACGAAGGAGATGTCCATGCTGGAGTGCCTGAATCCGCTGAGGGTATACTCATTTATCTGGGCGGTTGTAATAGCTACGGTCGAGTAGTAGCCGATCTTTCCAAAAGATATCCAGGCAATTATCTTATCTCGGATGAAAATACAGGCGAGGGAAGGATAAATAACGAAGTATTGTATTGCATAATGGAATCTGTCGCCAATGGAGAAAAAAGCTGGTCTAACATCAAGAATTACGTAAATAAAAAGGTCGAAACAGACGGTATTGTTTATCCTCATGATAAGAGCATGCTCATATTCGACTTTATAGAGAGAATAAAGGCAGGAGAAAAACAAACTGGAATGCTTCCTACTGAAGCATTCAGCTATTATAATGGCGGAAGAAACATACCTTGGCAGGTATCAGATTTCTCCGAGGCTGCAAACGGCAATATATCTCCTGTTATAATAGGCGAATTACTCGAGGCCATTTCTGCTAATCTAGATGAACCAGGAGCAGGACATTTTGAAGTAATCCTTAGAGCAGTTTTAAGCGAAGGGTATGAACAACAAAAGTCAACCCTCATAAAAGGCATAATAGAGGTATTACATGCTATAACCACATCAGATGATGAAACAATTAAACTTTCTGTTGACCAAGTTACTTCCTTCCTCCAGAACCTCGCCCAAGAAAATAAAGAAAATCCTGACTTATCCGAACTCTGTAACGAAATCATAGATAAATTTGAAGCCAAATCCCAGGCTCAACAAAGAAGTGAAAGAAAATGGATAGAGCTTGCAGAAAAAGCCCCTGGCACGGCCCTTTACTCCGCAGATAAATACAAAGACCAACCCTATGCACAAAGGGTAATTGAAATCGCTGCAGAAAAAGATCCCTGGACGGCCCTTGAATATGCAGATAAATACATAGGCCAACCCTATGCACAAAGGGTAATTGAAACCGCTGCAGAAAAAAACCCTAGGGTGGCCCTTTACTATGCAGATAGATACATAGACCAATCCTGTGCCCAGAAGGTAATTAAACTCGCTGCAGAAACCGCTGCAGAAAAAGACCCCTGGGCGGCCTTTTGGCTCGCAGATAAATACATAGACCAACCCTATGCACAAAGGGTAATTGAAGCCGCTGCAGAAAAAAACCCTTGGAAGGCCCTTGAGTTCGCAGATAAATACATAGATCAACCCTATGCACAAAGGGTAATTGAAGCCGCTGCAGAAAAAAACCCTTGGAAGGCCCTTGAGTTCGCAGATAAATACATAGATCAACCCTATGCACAAAGGGTAATTGAAACCGCTGCAGAAAGAGACCCTAGAGCGGCCCTTGAATATACAGAAATATTGAAGGATAGCAAAAAGCCTGCAATAAGGGTTATTTTAACTATCAAAGATAGTGATTATTCTAAGAGAGAGAAGGAAAGAATATCAATACTACTTCATGAGATTGTTCTCAATAAGATGACATTGAAAGAGGCATATAATATCGTGCGGGATAATAAAAGGTTTTTTGAAGCCCTTGTGCGAATCAAAGCTCAGCCCAACCATCTGGGAGAAGTATCAGTTGATGGAGAGCTTAAAGACATATGTTTGCGTAAGGTACAAAGTATTAACGACTTGCATAATGAGCCAGATGAGGTTAGGTTTGCCTCAGTTAATGATGCAGGTCCTCAGGAGCTTTATACTCTCATGGTCTATGGACAAGAGGAGATATTTACCTCTTCC